>NZ_JAFHKM010000002.1:0-307500 GCF_016937515.1 Cohnella algarum | reverse complement strand
CGATCAGCACGACGAAGCTGGACGGATCGGTGGACAGCTCCCAGGCGCCGTCGACGACGCCTTTGTCCGTCGTAAAGTACGGAGATTGCGCCAGGTTCAGCCATTGTCCCGGGGCGGCGCCGTCGGTTTCCATCCGGCTTGCCCCGGCTCCTTCGTAGGCGATGACGTTAAGCGAATCCTCGATATGGAGCTCCCGCGGTTTGCCGTCGAGTCCGGGCCGGTCGTAATCGTACAACCGGTAGGTCGTGTCGGAGTTTTGCTGAATTTCCGCGACCAGCACGCCGGAGCAGAGCGCGTGGACGGTTCCCGCGGGATGTAGAACGTATCGCCCGCCTTGACGGGCACCTCCTGCAGCGTATCCATGATGCGGTTTTCGGAAATGGCTTTCGCCAGCTCTTCCCGATCGACGCCGGGCTTCAGCCCGTAAATGATTTTGGCGCCCGGTTTCGCGTCCAGCACGTACCACATTTCGGTTTTGCCGAGTTCGCCTTTCGGCAGTCCCTCGTAGCTGTCGTTCGGGTGAACCTGCACCGAAAGGTCGTCGTTGCAGTCGAGCAGCTTGATCAGCAGCGGAAAGCGTCCGTTGCCGGACAGCGCGCCCCGGTCGCCGAACCATTCCGCGCCGACGGTCTCGCGGATCCGGTCGAGCCCTTGGCCGGCCAGTTCGCCGTTCAGCACGTGGGATACGCCGTTCGGGTGGTCGGCGATCATCCAGCCTTCGCCGATATGGCCTTCCGGCACGTCGAAGCCGAAGCGCTCCAGCGCGCGTCCGCCCCAGACGCGTTCTTTGAATTCCGGTTTGAAATGCAAGGGATAAGGTTTGACGGTCATGCGGGTAATCCTCCTCTAATCGATTGCAAAAATTCAAGAGCTTCGTCGCAAGTTTCGCGAAAAATCAGCCCGGCAGCGGCGCCCGCTTCTCAAGCGCGAGCAGGTAGGGCGCCGCGGGCTTTTGCGGCATCCGGTACAGGGCCAGCTGCGCCTCGGCGGCCGGGAGCGACGTCATCCAGCGCTCCACTTCCTGCGCCTCCTCGCCGCCGCCCTCGTGACCGGGGTATACGACGGCGGTGAGCACGCCTCCCGGCGCCATCAGGCCGAGCGCCGCCTTCATGGCCGGAATCGTCGTATCCGGCCTCGTTATGACGGAGCGGTCGGCATCCGCCATCGGCAAAAAGCCGAGGTTGAACATCGCCGCCCGGACAAGCCCGCGATGCCGCGGATCGATCAGCTCGGCCATCCGTTCGTGCCCGGCCCGCAGCAGCCGGACGGGCGCGATTCCGCCGCCGGGGCCGACGGCTGCGGCCAGCCGTTCCCGCGTCCGGTCGAGCGCGGCTTCCTGAATGTCAAAGGCGTAGACAAGCCCGCCCGGTCCGACCGTTCGGGCAAGAAACAGCGTGTCCACCCGCCGCCGGCCGTCGCGTCGACGGCCACGGCGCCCGGACCCGCCCGCTCCGCCACCCAGCGCTGCGCCATGGCGAGCACCGAAAGGAACCCCATCGGTCAGCGCCCCTTCCAAAGCTTGCCCTGCCAGCTGGCGCGCCGGATCAGCTCGGCGTCGATCGCGTTCAGCACTTCCCATTTGCGCAGGCTCCACGCCGGCCCGATCAGCAGCTCCCGGGGAGCGTCTCCCGTCAGCCGGTGCACGATCATTTCCGGCGGGAGCATTTCGAGCGTGTCGACGACAAGCTCGACGTATTCGTCCCGCTCCAGAAACCGGAGCAGGCCGTCCCGCCACTGGCGGACCATCGGCGTTTTGCGCATCAGGTGGAGCAGGTGGATTTTGATGCCTTGGACGTCCATCTCCGCGACCTGCCGGCCGGTCTCCAGCATCATCTCGCGCGTCTCGCCGGGCAAGCCGTAGATGATGTGGGCGCAGACGCGAATGCCTCTTGAGCGCAGGCGCCGGACCGCGTCCAGGTAGCAGGCGGTGTCGTGCGCCCGGTTGATCAGCGCGGACGTCGATTCGTGCACGGTTTGCAGGCCCATTTCGAGCCAAAGGTAGGTTCGCTCGTTCAATTCGGCCAAATAATCGACCACGTCGTCCGGCAAGCAGTCGGGCCGCGTGGCGATCGCCAGGCCGACGACGCCGGGCTGCCGCAAAATCGTTTCATAATATTCCTTCAGAACAGCGAGCGGAGCATAAGTGTTCGTATACGCCTGAAAATAGCCGATGTATTTCGCTTCCGGCCATTTCAAATGCTGGCGGTCGCGCACCGAATTGAATTGCGTGACGAGATCGTCGCGCCGGCTGCCCGCGAAATCGCCCGAGCCGCGCGCGCTGCAAAAGGTGCAGCCCCCGCGGCGATGGAGCCGTCCCGGTTCGGACAGGTGAAGCCCGCGTCCAGCATCACTTTAAACGCCTTCGTGCCGAAGGTTTGCCGCATTTCGTAACTCCAGGGGTGAAACCTTTTGTCGCCCCAACGCAAAGGGAGGCCGGAAGCTTCCGGCCGGATCGAGCGGGTCTGCTGCATGGCCTTTAGCCTCTCCTTGCCCTAAAATCGCTTCTTCCATTGTACCGGAAAATCAATCGGGTGGCGAGGACGGGGATTCCGATAAACGTTTTTTTGAGGTTCGGGGGAGAACGATAAATAGGTTTTCGCGGATTTAGCAAAAAATAAAGCGGTTTCATCTTGAAATACCTAACATGATCTGTTATATTAAAAGTGCGCCAAATCAACAAAAAAATCTGACATCACACTCCATTTCCAGCACTGTACGCATAGCTGTTGCCGCTGTTCCGTTCCGGGGGGCAGAAGCCCCACAGTCATTTTGGAGAAAGCGAGAGGTGAGGATCGTGACGAACAACGTAAAAATCCCCAAGGGGACGACACGATGAAGGTCGAGTTGACGGTCAAGGAAGTGATGGCGCTCGCGGGCATCAAGTTCCACAACAATCACGGAGTGGAAGTGTCCGCGAAAAGAAAGCTCCAGGACGCCCTCGACGTTCAGTACGACATAGACGACAAAAAGTATCTGAATTAAAGGAAAGCCGAACGCCGGCTTTCTGTGAATATCGCGAGGCCGCGTTCCGAAAGCGAAGGAGCGCGGTCTTTTTTCATGTCTGCCCGCGGCGCGGCAATCGCTTTCCCCTTTACAATCGGGGCCGGATTCGGCAAAATAAAGGTCGATGCCGGGGACCGGCGAGGTCCGGCCGGCGCAATCGGCGGGCTGCGGCCCAACATAGCGGAAGGACGAGGACGAGCGATGAGACTGCGTGGCAGAAAAAATATAAGGGAAAGCCTGGAGGCCCAGCCGGAACTGGTCGTGCTGGAGCCGAATAAATGGAAAGGAAAATGGCGCGAGTTTTTCGGCAACGACCGTCCGATCCATGTCGAGCTCGGGATGGGCAAGGGGCGCTTCATCAGCACGCAAAGCGTTCGGAATCCGGATATCAACTACATCGGCATGGACATGTACGACGAGCTGCTGCGCCGCGGAAGCGAAAAGGCGCGCGCGGCCTGGCGGGAAGCCGGAGCGGATCGCGTTCCGAATTTGGCGCTCGTCCGCGGCAACGTCGAGTTTCTGGAGGACATGTTCGAGCCGGGGGAACTGGAGCGGATTTATTTGAATTTCAGCGATCCGTGGCCGAAAAGCAAGCATGCCAGGCGCCGCCTGACCCATCCGCGAATGCTGGAGAAGTACAAGCTCGCGTTGAACGAGCGGGGGGAAATCCACTTCAAAACGGACTCGCTCACGCTGTTCGAGTTTTCGCTGAACAGCTTCTCGGACTGCGGCCTGCAGATGCGGAACATCTCGCTGCATTTGCACCGGGAAACGCTGCGCGAAGATTTGGTGCTGACCGAATACGAGGCGAAATTCGTCGGGCTCGGGCAGCCGATTTACCGGCTGGAGGCCGTCGTCGGCGAGCGGGCGATCGCCGACAACGCGGACCGCATCGCTTCGGAGCGCGCCGCCGAACGCAAGCGCGAGATGAGGGCGCAGGAGCGCCTCGAGAAAAACGAACCGTGACGATCGAGCGGATTCGGGTCGGCCGAAGGCGGCAAACGAACGTTTGCCTTCTTCGGCCGGCTTTTTTTGTTAAATTTTTTTGCCGTACGAACAGACAAGAGCCGGACAAGCCCGCCGGGGGACGGGGGCGCCGCTCGGGCCGCACGAAATGCCTCTCCGGCGACATCTCCCGCAGCCGCTCAGGAAATCGGCTCTGCCCTCCGGGAACCCGGTTGTCTCATGGTGACTCAACTCCCACCCGCCGTGCGCCCAGAACCGACTCAGTTGAGTAGAAAATACTCATCTGCCCGGCCATACGCCCAAGACCCGCGCGCAGTTGAGTAAAAAATACTCATCTCAACCCGCCATGCGCCTAGATCCGCACGCAGTTGAGTAAAAATTACTCATCTCAACCCGCCGTGCACACAGACCCGCGCGCAATCGAGTAACCATTACTCATCTCGACTATGGTCGCACTCTTGAGTGCCGCCAATTTCATGCCCTCCGAAAGCTCCGCCCTGTCGAGCAGACCGGCCAAGAGAATCGCCATCGAATCGTCGGTTGACTTTTGGGCATCATCCGGTACGATGAAGGAGACGGAATTATCAGACTTTTATAAGGAAGGAGCAAACGAAATAGGTATAAACCATCGGCTCTTATCCACACTAACGACATCGAATCCGGCATTCATTTTTTCTAAAAGGATGAGGAGGTCTGGAGCATGAAAGAGGCTTTGAACAAGGCGTTCTCCCTCGGGCTGGGGGTTGCCGCGGCCAGCAAGGAGCAGGTGGAAAAACTGGTCGACGAACTGGTCAAGAAAGGCGAGATGAGCCGCGCGGAGTCTTTCGGCTTCGTCGACGAGTGGCTGCAAAAAGGCGAGGAATCCCGCCGGAAGCTCGAATCCTACATCCAGGAGCGCATTCAGACCGCTTTAGGCGAAAGAAATCTGGCGACGAAAGCCGATATCGAGCGGCTGGAGCGGCGGCTGGACGAGCTCGTCGCGATCGCGGGCGGCGAAAAAAGCGGAACCGAAACGCCCGGGAACGACGAATCCGTTTAAAGGCCGCGCGCCTTCTGCGGGCAAACGCGCCGCGTTCGGGGGAGGGACGATATGAACGTCGGCAAAAGAATCCGCCATCTCAAACGCTACCGGGAAATCGTCTCCGCATTCGTGCGCTACGGTTTCGGATTTATCGTCAAGGACCTCGGGCTCGCCCAAGGGTTATCCTATAAAGCGATCTGGGACGAGGAACGGCGGGATTTGCAAAAGCATTCGATCGGGCTCCGGATTCGGCTGTTTCTCGAGGAAATGGGACCGACCTTCGTCAAGCTGGGCCAGCTTGCCAGCACCCGGGCGGATCTCCTTCCGGCCGAGGTGATCGCGGAGCTTGCGCGGCTGCAGGACGACGTTCCGGCCTTTCCTTTTTCGGAAGCGAGAACGATTTTGGAAAAAGAGCTCGGCTCGTCCGTCGAGGAGCTGTTCCTTGAAATCCAGGAGACGCCGATCGCGGCCGCTTCCATCGGACAGGTCCATTACGCCGTGCTGAAGGACGGAACCGACGTGGCGGTCAAAGTACAGCGTCCTTCCGTGCGTTCCCGTATCGAAACCGACCTGGAAATATTGGGGGAGCTGTCTCGCTTGGCCGAGAAAAGGCTGGACTGGGCGAGAAGGTACCGGGTCAGCGAGATGATGGAGGAGCTCGGAAGCGCTCTGCGCAACGAATTGAATTACGGCCGGGAGGCAAGCAATGCGGAGAAATTCGCCGTCTTTTCCGCCGAGCTGCCCTATGTTCGCATTCCGCGCGTGTTTCGGGAGCTTTCGTCGGGCAAGGTGCTGACGATGGAGTTTATCGACGGCATTCGCCTGAACGAGCGCGAGAAGCTCGAACGGGAAGGGATCTCCAGGGCGCAGGTCGCCGAGCGTTTCACGACCGCGATGCTTCAGCAAATTTTGATCGAAGGCTTCTTTCATGCCGACCCGCATCCCGGCAACGTGCTCGTGCTGCCCGGAGGGGAACTGGCATTTTTGGATTTCGGCATGGTCGGCCGGCTGTCGTCGGAAGCCAAGACGCATTTCGCTACGTTCGTGATCGCTTTGCGCAATCAGAGCACGGACGGAATCATCGCGGCGATCGAACGGCTCGGGCTCATTCCCGACGACGCCGATCGCGCCTCGCTTCGCTCGGACGTGGACGAATTGAGGGAAGACTATTACCAGGTGCCGCTAAGCCAAATCAGCATCGCCGACGCCGTCAAAAAGCTGATGTCCCTCGCCTACCGCCATCGCATCCGCATCCCCGCCGATTTGACGCTGCTGGGCAAGTCGCTGATGACGATGGAAGGCGTCGTATCCGGGCTCGATTCGGATTTCAGCATTATGGACGCGGCCGAACCGTTCGGCCGCCGGCTCGTCACCGACCGGCTCAATCCGTTCTCGATCCTGAAAATCTGGGCCCGTCATTTGCCCGAATACGCCGACCTGCTGACGGAAGCGCCGGGAAAGCTGCGGGAGCTGCTGACGCTCGCGAAGCAAGGGAAAATCAAGCTGGAGCTGTCGGTGCCGGAGAAGCAGATGAACCGGATGCTGAAGAAGCTGGACCGGGTCGGCAACCGGCTGGCGTTCAGCATCGTTTTGCTTGCCTTCAGCATTATGATGGCGGGGCTCATCGTCGGGTCGTCCATGGGGCACGAGTACATGCTGCCGTGGAAAGTCCCGGCGGTCGTCGTCGGCTTTATCGTGGCCGCGCTCATGTTCGTGTGGCTGATTTATTCCATTTTCCGCTCGGGCCGGTTTTGATCGGGCGGCATGCGCGGCGACGCCGATGAACGCGAAAAGGCAGACGGACCTTCTGCGAGGCCGTCTGCCTTTTCGCGTTTTCGTAGCGGATTTATCCGATCAGTTTGATCATCAGGAGCGCGGTCAGAAAACCGAGCATCGCCCCGACGGCGGTATCGCTCGGGTAGTGCAGGCCGAAATACACGCGCGACAGGGCGACGCCGAGCCCGACGGCCAGCAGCAGGGGGAACATGCCCGGCATCGCGATCATCCACGGCGTCAACAACGCGAAAGCGGCGGTCGTGTGGCCGGACGGAAACGAAGGATCCTGAAGCGGCCGCCTGCCCGTTCTCGCTTGCGGAAAAACCTGGTAAGGCCTAAGGCGCGGCATGCTCCGTTTCGCCAGAACGACCGGAAGATGGCTCAGCGACACGGCCGCCAGCGACTGCCAGCCGACGACTCTCCACGGGTCCGGCATCATAAATCCGACCAACGCGGAAAAGCTGAGGCTGAACGTCGCCCCGCCGATGAGCGAAAGGATCGCAAACAGCAAATTGCACGTTCGGCGGTTCCATCGAATATTCACATGAAGGAACAAGGGACCTTCCCACTCATGGAGTCTGTTGTAAAATCTCATCATCATAGCGTCCCTCCCGTTTTCCCCGGTACCGGGTTGCGCGAGCCTCGCAAAACAGAATCCGGATCGCAGCGCTACTGTCATTTTAATCGATAAACATTAAGAAAATATAAATCCACTATATCATTTCTGTAAACCCGGCGGGCTTTCCTGCCGGGATTTTCATGTTCGGCTCGTTTTACTTTCGCGGCGGATGGGTAAGCTTTTATGGAGATATCTGCATGGATTGAAACCTTCCGGCCGCCCGGTTCGTCATATGATAGCGGGGAGGCCGGCGGCGGCCGCTGCCATGCCGTTGCGCTCGCGGTCATTCGAACGACGTGTCGAAAGCGAACGAACGGGGTTCCGCGGCGATGGCGAAAGGTCGATCCGAAAGAACTGACTTGTGAAGGAATGGTGTCGGGAGATCGGGACTGCGGACACAAAATGGACGGAAAACGATGCTTGCGGATGCTTGGCGGAGGAAGTCGGTTGAAAACGGATGCCCGGCAAGCGAAGGGAACTTAAACGGAGCCTGGACACCGGAAATGACGGAAAATGCTTTTTGACGAAATGCACGCGTACGGATGAAAATCAGGTTTGTGTTTTCAAACAGAGAGAAAAACAACAAAAAGAGAAAAGCGGCGACGGCATCCGGACCACCGGATGGAAGTCGGACGCGCAAAAATGAAAAAGGGTTTTTAGGGGGTCTAACCGAATATGTGGAACCATTTGCTGCTGATCGCGCAAGGACTGTTTTTTGTGCTCGGGACGTACCAGGTTTTCCTGTCCGTGTTCGCTTGGAAGCGGAAGCGGGAAAAAATCGAGCACGAGCCGACGAAGTCGTTCGCGGTTCTCGTCGCCGCCCATAATGAGGAAAAGGTCGTAGGCGCGCTGCTGGAAAACCTGCTCAAAATGGATTATCCGCGCGAGCTGTTCGACGTGTTCGTCATCTGCGACAACTGCACCGACGGAACGGCCGACATCGTCCGCGGCTATCCCGGCGTTTACGCCTGCGAGCGCGTCAATCCGAGAGAGCGCGGCAAGGGCTATGCCATCGAATGGATGCTTCGCAAGCTGTGGAAGCACCCGCGCCAGTACGACGCCGTCGTCATGTTCGACGCCGACAACCTGGTCGCGACCGATTTCCTGAAGTACATGAACGAGGACTTGCTGAACGGCCACCGCGTCGTCCAAGGCTACCTCGACACCAAAAACCCGCACGACTCCTGGGTGAGCGCCGCCAACGGCATCAACTACTGGTTTTGCAACCGGCTGTGGCAGCTTCCGCGCTATAATCTGGGACTGGCGAACTTCCTCGGCGGAACGGGCATGTGCTTCGAGACGAAGCTGCTCAAGGAGATGGGCTGGGGCGCGACGAGCCTGGTCGAGGACCTGGAATTCACGATTCGCTGCATTCAGCGCAACATTTATCCGAAGTTCAATTTCGATGCCCGGGTTTACGACGAAAAGCCGATTACGTTCCGCGCGTCGTCCCGCCAGCGGCTGCGGTGGATGCAAGGGCATTTTCACGTCGCCCGCCATTATATGCTGCCGACGCTGTGGCAGGGCATCAAGGAGCGCAAATGGGCGAAGATCGACGCCGCCCTTTATATTTTCAACGCGTATTACTTTTTGCTCGGATTTACGGTAACCGGCGTATTGTGGTTCGACCAGCTGCTGCCGGGCGATCCGAATTTCGATTCGATTTACGCGGTGGCGCCGGCCTGGCTTTCGATTCCGATCGCGCTGTACATGTACGCGCAGACGCCGCTGGCGATGCTGCTGGAGAAGGTGCCGTGGAAAATGTACCTCAGGCTCGTCACGTTCCCGATTTTCTCCATTTCGTGGTGGCCGATCACGGTGTACGCCTTTTTCACGCAAAACAACAAGACGTGGAGCCATACCGAGCACACGCGCGTGCTTCGGCTCGACGAGGTGCAGGGCAAGCAGATGTAAACGGGCAAAAGCGAAACGGCCTTCGGGCCGTTTTTTGCTTCTTCGGCACCCGGCGCATCCTCGCAAAGCTTCCCGCCTGCCGGAAGGTGTCAATATGCTGTAAAAATGTCACCATAACTCGTCTGTAAAAATGTCACTTTGCTAATTTGGGCAGCCGCCCGTTCAAGTGACTTGGACGGCTGTCGTTTTTGTGTTATCCTGTTGTTGTCTACAGTTCCATGCCAACCTCCAAGGGTGGTTGGCGGCGGGTTTGCGTGACTGCGCAGGCTCCGCCTTTTTTGTTTTGGACATCGGTTTGCGTACCGGCTTTTCCGTCTCTTTCAGCGGAATCGCCTGGCCATTGTGCCAAACGAGCACTTCTCCAGAGAGCGTTTTACGCACCTCTACCGTTGTTCTGGCTTCGAAACGGAAATCACAGGGCTTGGCGAAGGTATACACTTTCCCGTAATAAGAGAGTGTGTTTCCGTGTCCTAACTTTCGGTACTCGCGAATCGTGAACACATGATTCAAATTGACGGATGGATCCAGCTTCATATACGCCGATTCTACTTTTTTGGGCTGAACAGCAAATTTGCGATTGTGCTTCTCCAACAGCATGGGCAACGCCGCATTGGCCTCCTCAATCGTCTTTGCGCCGAGCAGCCTGAGTTCGATGACCAGGCGATCTTGGAACGTCTGCCAAAGCCTTTCTACACGGCCCTTAGCCTGCGGCGTAATGGCCTTGATATGCTCAATGTGAAGTTCGGCCATCGCCTTGCCAAAGTGAGAGAGCGGCTTCGTTTCACCAGCCAGTTCCTGCTCTACGGTCAGCTTTTCATTAGGAGAGCGAAAGATGGTGTGTCGGTCGCTGTACAGGCCGAGCGGTACGCCGTATTTCTGAATGCCTTGCTGCATGACGAGCGAGTATCCTTCGCGGCATTCGTTGAGCCGGAATATGGCGCCGACAACCGTGCCTGTGGCATCGTCGATGGCTGCATGGAGGGCAAAGGCAGGACCCCGGTCCTCCAGCCAAGCAAATGGCGTCGCGTCGATCTGCCACAGCATTCCGGCTTGCGGCTTGCGCTGACGTGGTTGATGAGCTTTGCTACGTCTGCGCTGCTTGGCTTGTTTGATTCCTTCAGAAAGCAAAATACGTCTTACACTGGAAGGACTCAATTTCAATGCTTCATGTTCCTCCAAAAGCTCCGCAAAATGGCAGTTGTTGCTACCATAGTATTTTGTGTTGTACAACTCAACGACCTGCTGTTTAACTTCCTCGGACAAGGCGTGCTTCGGCTTTTTTCCGCGATTGCGGTGCACCAGTGCCTGCGCTCCTCCCTCTTCCACATACTTTTTCTTCAGCCGAATCATTTGTCGCACTGTTAGTCCGAGTGTCGCTGCTCCTTCCACATTAGTCATGTGTCCGTCTAAAATCTTCTCCACGACAAGTACCTTTTTCAGTTCTGCTCTGGTCAATGTTAATGTCTCCTGTCCCATAGTGACATTATCTCAGAACAGTTACAGGGTGACATTATCACAGACGAACAACACCCGCCTGCGATAGTGTAAAATCTCTGTGGGTGTAGGAATTGGAAAAAGCGGATATAGAAAAAGAGCTTCTCCCTTGGTAAAGTGATGTTTGCGCACAACACACCAAGAAGGAGGAAGCTCCTGTGAGCCACTTTACCACAACAATGCCGACGATGAAAGAGATTGAGCAATGGATTTTCCGGAAAATGCAGGAGGAATTCGCTCGTGCGATGAAGCAGGTACTGGAGGCGCTGGATCAGCAGATCCTGGAGCAACGGGACCGAGAGCGTTATCGAGTAAAGGACGAGCGTGAAACAAGCGTCAACACAGTGTTCGGGAATGTGCGCTTTAAGCGGAGATTGTACTGTGACCGTAGAAGCGGCAAACACGTGTATCTGCTGGATCAGCTGTTGCAATTCGAAGGGCGCGGGAAAGTCAGTCCGCATTTGGAAGAGACAGCAATCGCATTCGCAAGCCAAGGACCGTCGTACCGGGACAGCGCAAAGAGGCTGGAGCAGCTTTTGGGCTACAATGTGCTGAGCCACCAAGCGATCAGGGAAAAACTGATGGAGCGTGCGCAACAGCCGATGCCAGCGGTGAAACGGCGCGCTGCCCGCGTGCTGTTCGTGGAAGTGGATGGGCTGTACACGAAGCTGCAGCGGAGCAAAAAGCGCGGGATGGAGAACGCAATTGCAGTCGTACACGAAGGCTGGGAGAAGAACGGCAAGCGGGTACAGCTGAAGAACAAACAGCATTACCTGCATACGAGCGGCGGCGACTTCTGGGAAGGGTTCGGGGACTTTCTGGTGGAGCGTTACGAAATCGACGAGAACACGTGGCTTGTGGTGAACGGAGACGGCGCGGCGTGGATCGGGGAATGTACATCCTACTTTCACCAATGTCTGTACATGCTGGACCGCTTTCATGTGGCGCGTGATTTGAAACGCTTTGTTGGTCATTTGCCGCAGGTGTGGGAGACCGTGAGACGGTCTTTGGCCAAACAGGATGCAGCCGCGCTTATGGCGGTCCTGGAAGGCGTGTCGGAGCAAGAGATAGCGGAAGAGAACCGGAAGGATTGGAAGCCGTATAAAAGATTTCTAAAGCGGCATGAGAAGCATTTGGACGACTACCGAAAAACACTCCAGGCGAAGGGGATCGACACAAGCGGTATGCGCCCGATGGGAAGCGCGGAATCGCAGATGCGTATATTCGCCAAGCGGACGAAGCGTGGCGGGTACAGTTGGAGTGAGCGAGGCGTCAGGGCGATGCTGAGGACGATGATGAGGATTCAAGAAGCGGGCACGGTGGTAAGAACGGTTGAAGGACAAGCGAGTAAGCAGGCAACGCCGCAGCAGTCGATAAACATGCGGCAATTGCTCAAGAACGTGACGCAACCGGTCAAGGGTTGTATCGCTGGAATGATTCGCATGCTGCAAGGACCGAAGCAAAGCAGCACAACGGGTATGGCACTCAAAGCACTTCGCGGATAACGGCAAAAAATTCTGACAAATCACTTGTGTTTGATGAAAGAACGAAGCAAAGCGCTTACAAGGAAGAGGTTCCTTCGGGGTTCGCGTTCCAGGCATCTTAAATGACTGCCCACGCTAGCTTGACACTGACCCCGCCTGCCGGAAGGTTGACAACGTCTGCGGGGGATGGTATAGTACTCGAGTGACGAAATGAATCAGCACGCTTAAGCAGAAGCGCCCGCTTCTCACCTGACCGATGCCGATCGGCTGGTACGCGTAGCGAGGTCCGGTTTGCGACGGATGGAAATCCGCCTTTGCCGGCACAACGTTTGCAGCGGAATGTGGGTCTTCTGGGCCCGCATTTTTTTGTTGTTGGCGCATGACAACCAGTCCAATCTGGAGGTGGAACATATCAGCAAAGATCATCAAATCAACGAGGAAATCCGGGCGAAGGAAGTTCGGCTCGTCGGGCCGGACGGAGAGCAAATCGGAATCAAGCCATTCCGCGAAGCCATGCAGCTCGCCATCGACGCCAATCTCGATCTCGTGAACATCGCTCCTCAGGCGAAGCCGCCGGTATGCCGGATCATGGATTACGGCAAATTCCGTTACGAGCAGCAGAAGAAAGAGAAGGAAGCCCGGAAGAATCAGAAGATTGTAGATCTGAAAGAGGTTTGGTTCCGCTCGAACATCGAGGAACACGACTACCAGACCAAATTCCGCAACGTAGTCAAGTTTTTGAAAGACGGCGACAAAGTCAAATGTTCCGTGCGGTTCCGCGGACGCGAAATCGCTCACGCCAACATCGGCCAGAAGATTCTGGAGCGGGTGGCGAGCGAAGTGGCCGACATTTGCGTCGTCGAACGCGTGCCGAAGCTCGAAGGGCGCAGCATGATTATGATTCTGGCTCCGAAGAGCCACTGATGACAGGAGGAACAAAAGATGCCTAAGATGAAAACGCACAGCAGTCTGAAAGACCGCTTCAAGATTACCGGTACGGGCAAAGTCAAACGCTACAAAGCGTACAAGAACCACTTGCTCGCTCACAAGTCCGGCCGTCAAAAACGCGTGCTCTCCACGCAGCCGCTCGTTGCCCAAGGCGACGTTCGCCGCATGCAGCAACAGCTGGCCAACCTGAAATAAGCCGCGCCGCGGCCCTAATTAGCGCATATTCATTCGTACCGGGAGGTAATGGCAAATGGCAAGAGTCAAAGGCGGATTCGTAACGCGCCGCCGTCGCAATAGAGTCCTGAAACTGGCAAAAGGTTACTGGGGCGCGAAACATCGCCTGTTCAAAAAAGCCAACGAGCAAGTTCTGAAGTCCCTGACGTACGCATACCGCGACCGTCGTCAAACGAAACGCAATTTCCGCAAGCTGTGGATCGTGCGGATCAACGCCGCCGCCCGCCAAAACGGCCTGTCCTACAGCAAGCTGATGCACGGCCTGAAGCTGGCCGGCATCGAAGTGAACCGCAAGATGCTGGCCGACCTGGCCGTCAACGACATCGGCGCGTTCAACTCGCTCGCAGGCGTCGCCAAATCGAAAATCAACGCGTAACACGCGTTTAACGGAAAAGCCATCGCATCCCCGCCTGTCCGGCGGCCGGATGCGGCGGCTTTTTTGCGTTTGCAGGGAGGGGAGCCGCGCCGCCGCAAGGGAAGCGGCCGAAATGCGCTCGTTCGCCCTTTTTGGCCATGCGGGACAGGGGTGCAAGCCGAGACGGCTTCGCGCTCATACGCTGTAGGACAAAGGGGATGCAGACCGACTTGTGACGGTGCGGGGTTACCGCGGGTCTCATCTTCCCGGAAAGGAGGAGTCTTTCATGTCCCGCGTTACACGCGAGCAAGTCCTTAAGCTTGTCGGCCGCCGCATCTACGCCAAACGGAAAGACGGCACGGTAGTGAGCGGAAAGCTCGTTCGCATCAGCGGCAACGTCCTCGTTGTGGAGACGAAAGGCAAGAAGGTTCGGACGAAAGCATTCGTGCCGCTCGTGCTGTTCGATCTGCTGGCGATCGGCACGGCCCCGTTCTACGGCTTCGGTCCTTACGGGTACGGCGGCGGATTCGGCGGCTGGGGAGGATTCGACGGCGGCTGGTGGTGGTGACCCGTATCGGTTACAAAGGCTTTGCCAGCTCGATGGCGCGAAGTTCCGCGGCATGCCTTACGGTTTCGTAGCCGAGTCGAAGGTAAAAGCGCAGCCCTTTCGCGTTGCCCTCGTCCACGTACAGCCGAACCCGCGAGCAGCCGCGGCTTCGGCCGAAGCTTTCCGCGCGGCGCATAAGCTCGGTGCCCCAGCCCCGGCCTTGGGATGCGCCGTCGACCGCAAGCAGATCGATGAACAGCAATTCGCCGCGCACGATAAAATGAACGAAGGCGATCGGAGCGCCGCTTCTGACGCGCGAAACGACGAACGTATACCCGCCGCGGATTCGCCGGGCGATGATCCCGTCGAGGTTTTTGTCGCGTTCGTCGTACCAGGGAGAAATCGGAACGAGCTGGGCGCGGACAAGCCGAATGATGCCCGGGTTGTCTCCTTTACGCTTCCAACGAATCATGGGGCGCCTCCGTCAATCGGTTGCTTGCCGGTCGTCATCTTCCGCCGGTCGATACATCGTATGATCGGGGCTTCGCAAACGTGTCCCGCTAATTTTCCCGCGCGTCCGATTCGTGTATTGACGAACGCTTCCGTGAAGAATATAATTAGAGCTACATCGACCGAACATTTAATGGCCGTGAAGAGGAAGAAGCGCGAGGGCTCTTATGCTCAGAGAGCGTCGGGAATGCTGAGACCGATGCCTTAATCCCTGTACGCTGGGTCTCCTTGGAGCTGTTCGCCTGAACCGCCGCATGCCGGCGTTGTAGGGGGAATCGGGATGGCGCACGTTATCGCGCCCGAAGTATGAAGTTGTCCCTTGAGCGCTCAAGTCGGCAACCGTACTTTATGAGGCCTTCATCGCGAGATGAGCGGCAAATCCGGGTGGTACCGCGGAAGGAACAACCTTTCGTCCCTGAACATTTCATTTGAATGTTCGGGACGAGAGGTTTTTTGTTTTGACAGAGGATTTGAATCGATGAAAGGAGGATGACGGATGAGCGCGCAAAGTGCCACGCTGAAGTCCAAAGAAGAGCTGATTGAAAAATGGAGCAAACCGGAAGTCATTACCGGTTCGGAAATGCTCCTGAGAAGTTTGCTGCTGGAGGGTGTGGAGTGCGTCTTCGGATACCCCGGCGGCGCCGTGCTTTATATTTACGACGCCATGTACGGCTTCGACGATTTTAAACATTTGCTGACCCGTCACGAGCAGGGGCGATTCACGCGGCCGACGGCTACGCGAGGAGCACCGGCAAGGTCGGCGTCTGCATCGCCACTTCGGGGCCGGGGGCGACGAACCTGGTTACCGGGATTGCGACGGCTTATATGGATTCGGTGCCGCTCGTCGTCATCACCGGCAACGTCGCGACGACCCTGATCGGCACGGACGCATTCCAGGAAGCCGATATCGTCGGCATCACGATGCCGATTACGAAGCACAGCTACCTGGTCCGCAAGGTCGAGGACCTGCCTCGCGTCATTCACGAGGCGTTCCACATCGCGAACACCGGCCGCAAAGGCCCGGTTTTGATCGACATCCCGAAAGACGTGTCCGCGCAAAAGGCGCTGTTCCAGCCCGTCAATTCCGTCCAGCTGCGCGGCTACAACCCGACGGTGCAGCCGAAGAAGATGCAAGTGGACAAAATGTTGCGCGCGATCGAGCAAGCCGAACGACCGCTGCTGCTGGTCGGCGGCGGAGCGGTTTACTCCGGGGCCCACGAGGAGCTGTACGAATTCGTCACGAAGACGGAAATTCCGATTACGACGACGCTGCTCGGCCTGGGAGCTTTTCCGAGCGGGCATGAGCTGCACGTCGGCTTCCCGGGCATGCACGGCACGTGGACGGCCAACACCGCGATTCAGAACGCGGACCTGCTGATCAGCATCGGCGCGCGGTTCGACGATCGCGTGACGGGACGGCTCGACGGTTTCGCGCCGAAGGCCAGGATCGTTCATATCGATATCGATCCCGCCGAAATCGGCAAAAACGTGCCGACGGAAATTCCGATCGTCGGCGACGTCAAAGCCGTGCTCCAACTCGCGAACGAAAGCGCGAAGCGGGCGGCGAAAGCGGATGCCTGGCGCGCCCAGCTTCAGGAGTGGAAGGCGGCCAAGCCGTTCTCGTACTCCGATTCGGGCGCGGAATTGAAGCCGCAGTGGGTCGTTTCGATGATTCACGAAACGACGGGGGCGACGCCATCGTCACGACCGACGTCGGCCAGCATCAAATGTGGGCGGCGCAATATTATCCGTTCAACAAGCCGCGCTCGTGGGTAACGTCCGGCGGCCTCGGCACGATGGGCTTCGGTTTCCCTTCGGCGATCGGCGCTCAAATGGGCAACCCGGACCGGACCGTCGTTTCGATCAACGGCGACGGCGGCATGCAGATGTGCGCCCAGGAGCTGGCGATTTGCGCGATCAACAACATTCCGGTCAAGGTCGCCATTTTGAACAACCAGGTGCTCGGCATGGTCCGCCAGTGGCAGGAGCTCATTTACGACAACCGCTACAGCCATATCGACCTGTCCGGAAGCCCGGACTTCGTGAAGCTGGCGGAGGCGTACGGCGTCAAGGGATTCCGCGCGACGAACAAGGAGGAGGCGCGCCGCGCCTGGGAGGAAGCGTTGAAGCACCCGGGCCCGGCGGTCGTCGAATTCGTCGTCCGCAAGGGAGAGAACGTTTATCCGATGGTGCCGCAGGGCAGTTCGATCGACCAAATGATCATGGGGGATGCGGAATGAACCGGAAGCATACGATCGCGATTCTCGTCAACGACCAGCCGGGCGTTCTGCAGCGGGTGTCCGGCCTGTTCGGCAGACGCGGCTTCAATATCGAAAGCATTACCGTAGGAAGTTCGGAAGAGCCGGGGCTGTCCCGCATGGTCATCGTGACGAGCGGCGACGAGCACACGCTCGAACAAATTCAAAAGCAGCTTTACAAAATTATCGACGTCATCAAAGTCATCGACGTCGGTTCCAATCCGATGGTCGGCCGGGAACTGGGATTGATCAAGGTTTCCGCCGAGCCGTCGGCCCGGCCGGAGATTTTGGGCGTCGTCGAGACGTTCCGCGCCGCCGTCGTCGACATCAGCCCGAACAGCCTGATCGTCCAGGTCGTCGGCGATCCGGAAAAGATCGAGGCGATGATCGAGCTGCTGAAGCCGTACGGCATTCGCGAAATTTCCCGCACCGGCGTTACCGCTTTGACGCGCGGCGCGAAGTAATCGGGGCCTTATCCCGCTTTTGACCGCTCCCCCAGGGAGCGGGAGTTCGAGGAGAGAACCGCCGACAAAGGCCGGTTCTCTCTTGGGACGCCCGTTCCATGAGGGTTGCCATAAAAAGGTTTTACAATTTAAGGAGGAACACATTCCATGGCAGTTAAGTTATTCCACGAAAAAGACGCCGACCTCGGCGCCCTGAAAGGCAAAACGATCGCCGTCATCGGCTACGGCAGCCAAGGCCACGCTCAAGCGCAAAACCTGCGCGACAGCGGCCTGTCCGTCATCATCGGTCTTCGCGAAGGCAAATCCGCGGAAGCGGCCCGCAACGACGGCTTCGAAGTGCTGTCCGTCGCCGACGCGACCCGCAAAGCGGACGTCGTGCAAATTTTGATGCCGGACGAAACGCAAGCCGCCGTCTACAAAAACGAAATCGAGCCGAACCTCAAAAAAGGCGCGGCCCTGATGTTCTCCCACGGCTTCAACGTGCACTTCGGCCAAATCGTCGCGCCGGCCGACGCCGACGTTCTGCTCGTCGCTCCGAAATCGCCGGGCCACCTGGTTCGCCGCACGTACGTCGAAGGCTTCGGCGTTCCCGGCCTGATCGCCATCCACCAAAACGGCACCGGCAAAGCGTTCGAAATCGGCATGGCCTATGCCAAAGGCATCGGCTGCACCCGCGCGGGCGTCATCGAAACGACGTTCCGCGAAGAGACGGAAACCGACCTGTTCGGCGAACAAGCCGTTCTGTGCGGCGGCGCGAGCGCCCTCGTCAAAGCCGGTTTCGAAACGCTCGTCGAAGCGGGCTACGCTCCGGAAATGGCCTACTTCGAATGTTTGCACGAGCTGAAGCTGATCGTCGACCTGATGTACGAAGGCGGACTTGCCGCAATGCGCAGCTCGATCTCCAATACGGCCGAGTACGGCGATTATGTAACCGGTCCTCGCATCGTGACCGACGAAACGAAAAAAGCGATGAAAGAAGTGCTCGCCGACATCCAAGCCGGCCGCTTCGCCCGCGACTTCATCCTGGAAAATCAATCCGGACGCGCGTTCCTGACGGCGACTCGCCGCAACGAAGCCGAGCATCCGATCGAAGTGGTCGGTTCCCAGCTTCGCGGCCTGATGCACTGGATCAACAAGTAATCCCCCCAATAGCGCGATGGACAACCCCGGCTTCGGCCGGGGTTATTTATCAAGTTTATGATATAATCGATTCGTGGCCGGACGAAAAGCGAACGGTCCGAACTTAATCCCGGTTTCAGGAGGTGCGGGCAACCAGTTGCCATATGCGAAAAATATATATTTTTGACACGACGCTCCGCGACGGGGAGCAATCCCCGGGCGTCAACCTGAACACCCAAGAGAAATTGGAAATGGCTTACCAATTGGAGCGTCTCGGCGTCGACCGGATCGAAGCCGGCTTTCCGGCCGCTTCCCCCGGCGATCTGGCCGCGGTGAACGCGGTGGCGAAAGCCGTCAAAAACGCCAGCATCGTCGGACTTGCGCGTTCCCGCGAACAGGACATCGACGCCGTGCGCGACGCGCTGAAGGACGCGCAGGATCCCTGCATTCATATTTTTCTCGCCACGTCCCCGATTCACCGCAAGCACAAGCTCCGGATGGAAAAGGAACAGGTACTGGAAACGGCCGAGCGCGCCATTCAATATGCCAAAAAGTATTTCAGCAAAATCGAGTTTTCCGCCGAGGATGCGGGTCGGACGGAGCTGGACTTCCTCTGCGAGGTGACTGAGCTTGCCGTCAAGAACGGCGTTTCCGTCGTCAACATCCCCGATACGGTCGGCTATATGACGCCGCAAGAGTTCGGCAACATTTTCAAGACGCTGAAGGAAAAGGTGCCGGACATCGATCGCATCCAGCTTTCCGCGCACTGCCACGACGATCTCGGCATGGCGACGGCGAACGCGCTCGCGGCGATTTTGAACGGAGCCGATCAAATCGAGGGCACGATCAACGGCATCGGCGAGCGCGCCGGCAACACGGCGCTTGAGGAAGTCGCGCTTGCGCTGCATACGCGGGCCGAATTTTTCCAGGCGAAGACGACGCTGAACCTGCAGGAAATCGCCAAAACGAGCCGGCTCGTCAGCAAGCTGACGGGCATGGTCGTTCCCGGCAACAAAGCGATCGTCGGCGCGAACGCGTTCGCCCACGAGTCCGGCATTCACCAGGACGGCGTGCTGAAGGAGAAGACGACGTACGAGATCATCTCCCCGGCGACGATCGGCCTCAAGGACAGCAAGCTCGTGCTCGGCAAGCATTCCGGCCGCCATGCGTTCCGGGAGAAGCTGGTCGATCTCGGCTTCGAAAACCTGACCGGGGATCAGCTGAACGCCGCTTTCGGCAAGTTCAAGGATTTGGCCGACCGCAAGAAAGACGTCAGCAACGAAGACATCATCGCGCTGATGGAAGAGAAGATGGTCGATACGCCGGAAGTGTACGCGCTCGACCAACTGGTCATCGCCTTCGACAGCCGCAAAGGACCGGAGGCAACCGTCCGTCTCCAAACGGACGGCGGCCCAATCGAGACGAAAGCGGTCGGCAACGGTTCGGTCGACGCGATTTACCGCGCGATCGACGAGCTGACGAAGGAAGAAGTCGTCCTCGACGATTACACGATCAAATCCGTCACCGACGGCACCGATGCGCTCGGCGACGTTCACGTCGTCCTGCGGCAGGGCGAAGTAAGCGCGCAGGGCCGCGGCGTCAGCACCGACATCCTCGAGGCGAGCGCCCGCGCCTACGTCGACGCGCTCAATCGCCTGATCGACAAGCGAAACGCGCCGACGCGCGCCCGCCGCGACAACGTGACGCTCATTTAAACGAACCGTAAAGGCTGAATTTCACGTTTATCCTTTTCGGCTGCGAGGTCCCCGGCAAGCGGGGGCTTCGCCCATTTTGCCACGAAAAGAGGAACCCTTACATGAATTATCGGTTTTCCGCCAAGCTGGGGAGCTTCTCCTCTTCGGCGGTGCGCGAAATTTTGAAGCTGACGCAGGGCAATTCGATCATCTCGTTTGCCGGAGGCTTGCCCGCGGAGGAGCACTTTCCCGTCGCGGCGGTCAGCGAAGCGTTCGGTCGCGTCATGGAGCAGGGCAACAAAGCGCTGCAATACGGGCTGACCGAAGGGTATATGCCGCTCCGGGAAGCGCTGTGCGACCGGATGGCCCGCAAAGGCGTGAAGGCGAAGCCCGAAAACATGCTGCTGACGACCGGCTCCCAGCAGGCGATCGATTTGCTGACCCGGATTTACATCGACCCGGGCGATGTCATTCTCGTCGAGCGCCCGACCTACTTGTCGGCGCTGCAGGTGTTCCGCTCCTACGGCGCCGTGCCGATTTCGGTCGACGCGGACCTGGACGGCCCGGATTTGGACGATCTGGCGGCGAAAATCAAGCAGCACAAGCCGAAAATGTTTTACGTCATCCCGACCTTTTCGAATCCGACGGGAAAGGTATGGAGCGAGGAGCGCCGCCGCGCCGTGCTGGAGGCATGCCGGGCTTCGGACACGCTCATTCTCGAGGACGACCCGTACGGCGAGCTGAAATTCGGAGACGCATCCCGCACGTACCCGTCGATCCTGTCGCTGGACGAGCAAACGGATAACTCGTGCGTCGTGTACACGAGCACGTTCTCCAAGACGGTCGCGCCCGCGCTTCGCACCGGCTGGGTCATCGGCGATTCGAAGCTGATCCGCGCGATGTCGCAGGCCAAGCAAGCCGCCGATTTGCATTCGAGCTCGCTCGACCAGCAGACGCTGTACCAATTGCTTGCGCATTTCGATCTGGACGGCCATATCGAGTTTGTCCGGAAGGAGTACGAGGCGCGGATGCGGCAAATGGCCGACCTGCTGAAGAAGCACGATTGGCCCGGGGTGAAATGGCAGGAGCCGAAGGGCGGCATGTTTTTCTGGCTGGAATTCCCGGAATCGGTCAATACGACGGAGCTGCTTAAAACATGCGTCGAGCTGGGCGTCGCTTTCGTGCCGGGCGTAACCTTCTTCGCGGAAAACGCGCCGACGAACTGCATGCGGATGAATTTTACGCACAACGACTACGACGCCACGATTTCCGGCATGGAAAAAATGACGCGCGCGATCGAGAGCGTGCTCGTCTGATCGTGGGAATTCGTTAATGGGCGGCGGCAGGCCGCCTCGCCGGCCCTACAGCCGGGCGATAAGGGCCTGCTCCCCGTTCGGCCGGGTTTGGCACGCGCGCTGGATCGGTTATAGTTCCCGAATATGAAAACAATAGGATTTATCTATTTTGCCTCTCAGAGGAAATGTGCTACAAATGAATGGAGAGTCTCGGACACGTAAATCTTATGGAAAACGGGAGTGAATCGCAATTATGGCAGAAGTGAAAAAAATCGCCGTCATCCCCGGGGACGGAATCGGCCCCGAGGTCGTGGCGGAAGCGGTCAAAGTATTGAAAAAAACGGAAGAGCTGTTCGGCTACAAATTCGAACTGGAATACGGCCTGTTCGGCGGCATCGCGATCGACGAGAAAGGAACGCCGCTGCCGCAGGAGACGCTGGAAATTTGCCAAAAAGCGGACGCCGTGCTGCTCGGCGCCGTCGGCGGCCCGAAATGGGACAACAATCCGAAGGAGCTTCGTCCGGAAACCGGCTTGCTGGGCATCCGCAAAGCGCTCGGCCTGTTTTCCAACATCCGTCCGGCCGTCGTGTTCGACTGCCTGAAAGACGCTTCCACGCTGAAGCCCGAAGTGCTGGAAGGCACCGATCTGATCGTCGTGCGCGAGCTGACGGGCGGCATCTACTTCGGCGAGAAGTTCCGCCGCGAGGGCGCGGGCGGACAAGAAGCCGTCGATACGTGCGTTTATAACGTAGCGGAAGTGGAGCGGATCGTTCGCCAGGCGTTCGAAATCGCGCAAAAACGCAGCAAGCGTCTCGCCTCCGTCGACAAGGCGAACGTACTGGAGACGTCCCGTCTATGGCGGGAAACGGTGAACCGCATCGCGCCGGAATATCCGGACGTCGAGCTGGAGCACGTGCTGGTCGACAACTGCGCGATGCAATTGCTGCGCCGCCCGTCGAGCTTCGACGTCATCGTGACGGAGAACATGTTCGGAGACATCCTGAGCGACGAAGCCGCCATGCTGACCGGCTCCATCGGCATGCTGTCCTCCGCGTCGCTCGGCGAAGGCAGCTTCGGCCTGTACGAGCCGGTGCACGGCTCCGCTCCCGATATCGCGGGCCAAGGCATTTCCAACCCGATCGCGACGATTCTGTCGGTCGCGCTTATGTTCAAGCTCACCTTCGGTTTCGAGGAAGCGGGCAACGTCATCGAAAACGCCGTGAAGCAAGTGCTTGACGCCGGCCACCGCACGGGCGACATCGCGGTCGACAAGAGCAAAGCGATCGGCACGACGGCAATGGGCGACCTGATCGTCGCGGCCATGGCACGCTGATCACTTGTTTGTATTTATTCTAAATAAGTAATCGTTCCATATTGATTTTCTTTCTCAATGATGGTAGGATTGGAATAGACATAAGCCCGGCCACAAGGCCGGAAAAGTAGGAGGTAATCCATAATGGCAGAACGTTTGGTAGGTCGCCCGGCTCCGGATTTCAACCTTGAAACGGCTCTTGGCGACGGACAAGGCTTCGGCAAAGCGTCCCTTTCCGATTACAAAGGCAAATGGCTCGTATTTTTCTTCTACCCGCTGGACTTCACGTTCGTTTGCCCGACGGAAATTACCGCTCTTTCCGAAGCGGCCGACCAATTCAAAGCGCTGAACACCGAAATTCTCGGCGTCAGCGTGGACAGCATCCACAGCCACCGCGCCTGGATCAACACGCCGGTTAACGACAACGGTCTCGGCAAGCTGAACTTCCCGCTCGCTGCCGACATTACGAAGAAGACGGCGAAGGACTACGGCGTCCTGATCGAAGAAGAAGGCGTCGCTCTGCGCGGCCTGTTCATCATCGATCCGGAAGGCGAACTGAAATACCAGGTCGTCAACCATAACGACGTAGGCCGCAGCGTCGAAGAAACGCTCCGCGTGCTTCAAGCGCTTCAATCCGGCGGTCTGTGCCCGATGAACTGGAAACCGGGGGACAAGCACCTGGTTGCCAAATAATGAATGTTTAACTTTCATATCGGCAAAGGCGCATGCATGATGCATGCGCCTTTGCTTTTCCCGACAAAATACGTCAAAATGAAGAATAGCGGCATGCGATTTATCGGCAGGAATTCTATATTCGCAAAGAGAATATAGTGAATAAAATCATCCAAACGCGCGGAACGGGGAGGGGTATCGATGAGTTTTTGCTGCGGAGCCAGCATGATCGGCACGAAGGGGACGCTGAAGCATTACAGAACGCGAATCCATAATGTCCCCATTTTGTTTTGTCCGGTTTGCCACAGGGTCGAGGTTCATTATCTGGTCGAGAACGAATACGAAATTTTGGCCGAGTACGCGCACGGCGACGGAGCATCCGAAGTCGATTTTCAAGACTACGTGGACGAATCGGATAAAGCCCTCCACGAAAACTGTGTGAACAACGAGGATGAGGATCCGCTTTACGTCGTTCAGTATCAGATCGATATGGCCTTGGATTTGCTTACGTTTGCGAAGGAACTGGAAGACGCGGAATGGGAGCAGCAGCTCAAGCGCCGTCTCGGCATGCTGGCCCAGCGCCGCCATAAGCTGAGGCTCAAGCGAACGAGCGGCGGCGCTCATTAGCCGATGGAATACGGAAGTGTTGATCGCCCCCACTGGTCGGCAGCGCCGCGGTGCGGGGCGATTTTTCTGCATGCATAAAGCGGGGTACCCGCTCATAAAAGGATCGACGTTCGAATTTTGTAGTTGTGGGGTGAGTTTTTGCTGCTCGCACTGTGGAGAAGATGGGTCGGACGCTCGCGCTTCAACGCGGACAGTGCGTCCGTCGGCCAATCGCCGGAAGAAGCCGTTGCATCCATTCAACTGGGAAACGAAGAACTCCGCAATGATTTGATCCAACAATACCGTCCTTTTATTTTGAAAACCGCCAGCCGCTTCAGCAAACGCTATATCGATCCTTCGCGGGATGACGAATACAGCGTGGCGCTCACGGCGTTCGACGAAGCCATAAACGGGTACTCCCCCGAATCGGGCGGAAAATTTCTCAGCTTCGCCGCGCAGGTGATGACGAGGCGCTTGATCGATTTTGCGCGCAAGGAGGAGCGGCATGCAGCGCTTGTCCCGTTCAGCGCGATGGAGAGCGCGGGAGAAGACGAGGGGCTGTCTCCGCTAACGAGGCTCGAGTCGAAAGAGGCGCTGGCGGCATACGATCTCGATCGGGAAAAAGCCGCGCGCCGGGAGGAAATCGAGGCGCTGGCCGAGGAACTGGCGGGCTTCGGCATCCGATTTGCGGAATTGAGCGATCATTCCCCGAAGCATTACGATTCGCGCAAGCTGCTGCTGGGCATCGGCCGGAGGCTGGCTGAAACGCCCGATTTATTTGCCTTGCTTAAAGAAAAGCGTCAGCTGCCCCTCAAGGAGCTGTGCGAAAAGGAACGCGTATCGAGAAAAACGCTGGAGCGCAACCGGAAGTATTTGATCGCGGTCGCCCTTATCGCGGGAGGGCCGTACGGATGGCTGAAGCCGTACATAGAGGAAGAGGAGCCGGAGGATAAAGGGGGAGCGTCGGAATGAAGCGGGCCGTCATTATGTCTTTGGAGAAAAAGGAAGCGATCGCGCTTGCGCCCGGCGGCCGTTTCGTTCGCATCAGACGCCGGCCTCATTTTCGAATCGGCGACGAAATCGAATGGGAATCCGAGCTTCAAGCGGCGGATCGGGGCTTTTTTGCGAATCGCAAGCGCGTGTTCGCTTCATGCGCCTCCGCGGCTGCGCTTGTTCTTCTGCTGGTCGGATTGTGGGCGTTCCGAACGCCGCCGGTCGTGGCTTACGTGACGATGGATGTCAATCCGAGCGTTGAGTTCGGTCTCGACAGCAACGAAAACGTTCGGGAGCTGCATGCGATCAACGGGGACGCGCGTCCGATCGTCGAAGCTGTCGCGGATTACAAGGGGAAGCCGGTGGCGGAAGTGACGGCGCGGCTCGCCGCGGAGCTCGCTTCCCGAAAGCTGCTAAGCGCGGACGGAGAAGTCGTGCTGGCCAGCGTAGCGGTCGGGAAAGTCGACGTCGATTGGGAAGCGGAAGTGATCGGCGAAATCGAGGAAGCGATCCGGCAGGCGGCCCGGCAAGCGTCCGAAGGGGCGGAGCAGCTTCCGGAAATTACGGTCGTGTCGGTCCCCGAGGAGGTAAGGGAAGAAGCGATCAAAAGCGGCGTGTCGGCCGGCAAGATGGCGTTCTGGCTGAAAGCGGAAAGCCAGGGGCACGAGGTACCGCTTGAGACGCTGAGGCGCGAATCGTTGAAAACGATCGCGAGCGACTGGGGCGGCGTCGATCGGGTGCTGGCGGGAACCGGAAACGAAAACGGGAGCGCAACCGGAAACGAAGCCGGAACCGAGAGCGAATCGGCCTCCGCGGACAAGGAAAAGGGCAAGGACGAATGGAAGGCGCTCGTCGAAGCGTCGAAGGCCAAAGTTGAAGAGGACAAGAAGCAGCGCGACGAGCGGCGGGCAACCGATCGGCAGCACCGTCAGGAGGAGCCGGAGCAGCGCGAGGATGGCGGGCAGACCGACGTCCAATCCGGGACTCCGAAGCCGGCCGGGCAAAAGGGCGAAGAGCGCGAGAATAGCCGGGACAAGGAAGAGAACCGGCAGCAGCCGGATAACCGCGGGCAACGGCCAAACGGACAGGGCGGGAACGGCGATCCGACCGAAAAACCGAACGGCGCCCCGACCGGGAAAGAGAATGGCAATCGCAACGATAACCAAAACGACAACCGAGACGACAACCGAAACGAAAGTCCGAGCGGCAACCGCCGAAACGGCGTCGGCCATAACGAACAGGTCCGGCAGCCATCCGGGAGCGGGGGGACGAGCGGCGAGAACGCGAACGGGCAATGGAGTTCGTCAAACCGGGGCGGGAGCGGCTCCGGATCGGAGGGAGGCCGGAAGGCGGAAAACGAGGACGACCGCAAGGAATCCGGCGAGAACCGCGGCCGGAAGGAACACGGGAATTCGAACCGGAGCGAGCGCTAAGGAAGAAAACGGCGATCAGTCTTCATTCTACATCGAACGACACGATCTCTCATTGACAGGATGTTTCATCCATAGCTATGATTAATGTGATTTTTTGGCAATACGAACCTGTCGATAGACGAGAAATCGGGAGGAGTCGTTCATGAAGAGGTGGAAAACTCGCTATTTTCCGGCCTTGGCGGAATTCGCGCTGGGGAAAGCAGGCTCTTTTGCGGAAAAAGCGGAATTGCTGCAGCATCTGCAAGGAGTACCCACCGATGAACTCCTCAGCCATCATGAGGAGAGCTTGAAGTACTTGCTTTCCAACGCCGAAGCGGAAGATCGGGTTGCGCTCATGCACCGGTCCCTGCTTTTCCTGATGGAAATTCTGACTTCGATGAGGCTTCCCGAAGCCGCGGCCGGTCAGGAAGGGGCCGAAATGAGGCGTCTGAAGGAAGCCGCCATTCAGTCGCTTCCGATCGAAGAAGTTCGTCCGAGTAAATTCGAGACGATTTTGCAGCATATGGACAGCGGAATCGCTCTTTTCGATTCGGAGGGAAATCTACGTTTTTTGAACGTTCAGATGTCCCGTTTGATGCAGGCCCCGCGCAACGCGTTGATCGGCAATTCGCTGCGCCAGCTGATGTTCCATCCGGCATTGCGCAAGTCCGTTCGGGCGATTT
The DNA here is from genome assembly GCF_016937515.1 of Cohnella algarum. Lineage (NCBI taxonomy): Bacteria > Bacillati > Bacillota > Bacilli > Caryophanales > Paenibacillaceae > Cohnella > Cohnella algarum. The sequence continues at coordinate 280,121 of NZ_JAFHKM010000002.1, read as the reverse complement.
TCGTGCGGATGTACAAAGATATGCTGTACTATCGCAGGAACTATGGGGAGTTTCAGGATTCGCAAGGCCGTTTTCTGCTGATCAGCATTACGCAAATCGACGAATTGGACGGGGATTACCTGGTCAGCGTCAAGGACGTGTCCGAATACAAGCAAATCGAGCAGTCCGCGTTTCAAAACGACAAGCTCGCCATGCTCGGCAAAATCGCCGCGTCCATCGCGCACGAAGTTCGCAATCCTTTAACCTCGATACGCGGTTTTATCCAATTGCTGAAGCCGTATTTGGAGACGATCGGCAAGCAGGAATACGTTCGCATCATTTTATCCGAGATCGACCGCGCCAACGACATCATTTTCGAGTTTCTGAATTCGTCGAAGCCTTCCGCTCCGATGAAGCAGCGGATTTCGGTCGGCATGCTGCTGAAGGAATCGATTTTGCTGTTCGAAAGCGAAGCCAATATGAAAGGCTGCGAACTGAAGTGCGAAATCTTCGATCCGGCCATTCAGATCGCCATCGACGTCAAGCAGATCAAGCAAGTGCTGCTGAACATTATGAAAAACTCGATGGATGCGATCCAGGGGCGGGCGACAACCGCAACGGACTGATTCAAATGTCCGCCAACCGGGAAAACCGCTACGCCGTCATTCGGATCCGCGATAACGGCAAAGGAATGGACCGGCTCACGATGACGAAGCTGTTCGATCCCTTTTTCACGACCAAACAGGAAGGAACCGGTCTCGGCATGTCGGTGAGCTATCGGATTATCCGCAATCATGGCGGCACGATCCAGGTCGACAGCGAACTGAATGAGGGCACGGAATTTATTATTTATTTGCCGCTTGTGGAGGATCAGGTTTAGATTCGCTGCGCGCCGCGGCTTTTTTCGGCAAATTCGGCGCAAACTAACATGATGTCGAAAATTTAAACGGATTGAGGCAAAGTCGAAGGAGGGGGCTTAAAATGAGCATGACGAACATGGAGTCGCGGGTTCCGCCGGGCCAGCGTTTGACGACCAGCTTTCCCGTTCTCCATCACGGAGAAGTGCCTTACTACCGGGATATGAGCAAATGGGATTTGCGCGTGTTCGGTCTCGTCGAGGAGGAAGTCGCGATCTCCTATGCCGAATTCATGAAGCTTCCGCGCCGAGAGTTCGTCAACGATATTCACTGCGTCACGACCTGGTCCAGGCTGGACAACGTCTGGGAAGGCGTCGCGGTGTCGACGCTGATGGAGCGAGTGAAGCCGAAGCCGGAGGCTCGTTTCGTGATGCTGCACGCCGAACAGGGATGGACGACGAATCTGCCGCTTGAAGATTTTTTGCGCGATACGTCCTTTTTCGGCTTGAAGCATAACGGAGAGCTGTTGACGCCCGAGCACGGGTATCCCGTTCGCATGGTCGTGCCGCATCTGTATTTCTGGAAAAGCGCCAAATGGCTGCGCGGCATCGAGTTCATGGCCAAGGATAAGCCGGGCTTCTGGGAGCGGAACGGGTACCACATGTACGGCGATCCCTTTAAGGAGCAGCGTTACGATTTCGATTGAAGGCGCTCCGCCGAAACTAGAAAACTCGTCCCTTGGCCGCTTGAAAGCGCGCCGGGAGACGAGTTTTTTGTTTTTCGGACCGTCGTTGCGAGAATCGCGTCACAGATGAATGGCCGGTGCCGCCTCGAAGCGTCCCTGGGCGCCGCTTCCGCTGCCCTTCAGCAAAAACTTTTTTCCCCTCCATCGGATCAGAGAAAGAATTCCCCGCACGTATTCGTCCGCGATCATGCAGCAGTAAATGCCGATCAGCCCCCAGCCCGCGTGAAGCCCGAGCCAGTACGAGCAGCCCGTCGCGATGACGGACATCGAGCCGATCGAAATATACATCGTAAAGCGCGTATCTCCGACGGCGTTCAGCGAGTTGCCGAGCGCCATGTTCAGCATTTTGCCGGGTTGAAGCAGCAGGTTCAGTCCGAGCAGCGAAACGCCCATGGCGACGATTTCGCCGTCTTTCGTGAACAGGCCGAGCATCGGACGGCCGAACAGGAAGAGCAGCAGCGCGCAGGCCGCGACGAACCCGAGGCCGATCGCAAGCGCGCGGTAAGCCGCCCGGTAGGCTTCCCGGATATTGCCCGCGCCGAACAGATGGGCGATCTGTATCTGGACGGCAAGCGCGATGGCGCTGCCCAGCATGAAGCAGAACGATTCGAGCGTGTTCATGTACGTCCGGGCGGCGAGCTCCTTGTCGCCCAGATCGGCAAGGAACGCATAGATCGCGAGCTGCGAGAACACCCAGCACGACATATTGATGCCGAGCGGCCAGCCGATTTTCAGCACTTCCTTGAACAGGGAAGCGTCGAAAACGCGGAAGTCGCGGATTCGGATCGTTCGCTCGAAGGCGAATACGAACAGGTACAGCAAAATCGCAGCGGCAAAAAGCTTGGACAGGTTGCCGGACACCGTCACGCCGAGCAGCCCCCATTTCGGCATGCCGAGGGCGCCGAAAATAAAGCCGTAGTTCAGGACGATATGGATGACGTTCATGGCGATGCTGATGTACATCGGGCCTCTCGTATTGCCGGTATTGCGGATGACGGTGCCGAGCACGGCGATGAGCGCCGTCAGGAACATGCCTCCGCCGAGATGGGAAACATAGACGTTCCAAAGCGGGAGCAATTCGTCGGAAACGTTCAGCAGTCCGGCGATCGGACTTGCGAATGCGTACAGAACGACGCTTAGCGCCATACCGACGAGCGCGCATGCCGACACGGCCATAATCGCGATCGTGCGGGCATCCTCCCCGCGCTTCATGCCGAGCCGCTGCGCGACGAGAATGCCGGCGCCGGTCGCGATCGTCATGAACAGCGTGTTGAGCGCATTGAACAGCTGGTTGGCGAAGCCGACGACGGCGACGGCCTCGTCCGAAATTCGGCTGACCATGATCGTATCGACGGTACCGAGCAGCGTCTGAAGGAGCAATTCGATAAAAACGGGCCAGGAAAGCGCCCAAAGCGAATATTTAGGATTCACAAATGAAACCCCCTGACTGGACTGGTTGCTTCCCTTCGGGAACGATGGATAGTCTCGTTATATCCCTAACAGATTATAGATGGTATACTGACGGCGATGGTTCATTTTCAAAACGTAAACGTTCAATTTTGAAACCTGATTGGAAAGGAAGCGCTCCCATGAGCCTGCTGGAGTTCACCGTCCCTCCGCTGCTGCATTATATCGCTTGCGGCCATACGATTTTCGTTCCCGGGGACCGTCATATGAGCCGCCGGAACATCCGGGTGTTCGATTTGCTGTTCGTGCGGAAAGGCTGCTTATTTATGGGGGAAGAGGATCGGCATTACGAAGTCGGACCGGGCTGCGCGCTCATCCTGCGCCCGGATTGCTTTCATTACGGACAGGAAGGGTGCCGGGAGCGAACCGAATATTATTGGCTTCACTTTCAAACGACGGGGGCTTGGGCCGTCGCGGACGGCCCGGCGGAACGAAGCGGGGAGTCCAATGACAGCGTCGCGGGGGATGAAAATTTCGCGGTGCGGACGTTTTCGATCCGGATGCCGCAGTTTATCCGATTGGCAAAGCCGGGAAAAGCGGAGGAGCTGTTCGAGCATTTGAGCCGGCTTCATCCGAATGCGCATCTTAGCGCCGCTCGCTTCAAGCAGCAGCTGCTGTTTCAGGAGCTCGCGCAGCTGCTCGCGGCCTCTCCGGAATCGCGCCGGGCTTCCCCGGGCAAGGAGTGCGCGGAGCGGGCGGCGGCCTTCCTGCGCAGCCGTTATCGCGAGGAGATTACCGTAAAGGAGCTAGGGGAGAGCCTGAACTTCCATCCGGTTTATATCGCCCGCTGCATGCAGCGGGAATACGGCTGCACGCCGATGGAATATTTGCTTCGTTTTCGAATCGAGCAGAGCAAGCTCCTCCTGATGCAGACCGACTGGACCGTCGCCCGCATCGCGGAGGAGGTCGGTTTCAACCAGGCTCCTTACTTCAGCTCCTGCTTTTCCAGGCTCGAAGGGATGTCTCCCCGCCAGTACCGGCAGCTTTTTCATTGAGGGATAAGATAATCAAGGATCAATCGCCTTCGAACTAAACAATTCATCACTAAATTAAAATTAATTTAGCTTGTTAAGCTCAAATTTAGTCAAAATCGGCTTGACCTCGGTGAATTCTCGATGATATGATGAATAACAAGAAATGAAAGCGTTTACCTAAAAGTGATTTTTATTTAGTAACCGCTTTCGTTTAGTTAGATGATTTGTAATAATTTACTAAACAAAGACGATGCAAGGAATGAAATCGGAGAAAAGCGGGAGGCGCACATCAATGACAAAAAAAATGTGGTTTACGAGCCTGATTCTTTCGTTCGTTCTGGTATTGTCCGCATGCGGAGGAGGAGGTTCCGGTTCGTCCCCAAGCGGTTCGGCGCCAGCTTCTTCGTCGGCTTCCGAGGGAGGGGCGTCCGGAGAGTCCTCGTCCGGCGAACCGGTCGAGCTGCGCATGATGTGGTGGGGATCCCAGGCGCGCCACGACGCGACGCTGAAAGTGCTGGAGCTGTTCCATCAGAAATATCCGAATATTACGATCAAAGGCGAGTACATGGGCAGCGACAGTTACTGGGACAAGCTGAACACGCTGATCGCGGGGGGAGCGCCCCCGACCTGCTGCAATTCGGAAACAATTATCCGGACTATGCCGCGAGAGGCTCCCTGCTCGACCTGACGCCTTATATGGGCAAGGAAATCGACGTATCCCATTTCGATCCTTCCGTCGTCGAAGCGGGGGCGATGGACGGCAAGCAATACGGTATTTCTCTAGGCAGCAACGCGCTGGCGCTCATTTACAATAAAGCGCTCGTGGAAAAAGCCGGCATGGAGCCGCCGAAGGAAAGCATGACCTGGGAAGAATTCGAGGCTTACGGCACGCAATTGAAGGAAAAGCTCGGAGACGATTACTACGCCTTCACCGACCTGTCCAGCTCGGCTCCGTTTTTTGCCTATTATGCCCGCCAATCCGGCAAGCCGATGTACGACGTCGCCGCCGGGAAAACCGGCATCGGCGTCCAGGACGCCGCCGACTGGCTTTCGATCTGGGACCGCTACCGCGCGGCCGGGCTCATTCCGACCGCCGAAGAAGCCGCTTCCGCCTACACGGAAACGGGTCCCGACACGTCGGCCATCGTGCAGAGCAAAGCCGTGCTGTCCGTCGTCTGGTCCAACCAGATCAATGCGTACCAAAGCCTGATGCAGGATGAACTGGGCGCGGTTCTGCCTCCTTCCGGCGGCACGACGCAAGGCATGTGGATCCAGCCGAGCCAGTTCCTCACGGGCTATGCGAAGACCGAGCACCCGAAGGAAGTCGCCATGTTCATCAGCTTCATGGTGAACGATCCGGAGGCGACGGCCATTCTCGGCAGCGAGCGCGGCATTCCGGGTTCCTCCAAGGTGCGCGACGCTTTGAAGGACAGCGGTACGGCCACGAACAAGATGGTGTACGAATATTTGGATCTCGCCATCGCCAACTCCCGCACGATGGACCGCGAATTGCCGAACAGCGTCGAGTTCAATACCGCGATGACGCAGGCGGCCGAAACGGTATCGTTCAAGCAAGGCAGCGTGGAGCAGGCGGCGCAAATTATCGTGGACGGCGCGCAAGCCGCGATCGACAAATCCTTGAAATGATGAGGAGGGACCAGGAATGAACCGAACTTCCGATAGTTGGATTCGAAGATTATGGAGGAAAAACGCGGTTCCCTACGCGTTTCTCCTCCCCTGGCTACTCGGTTTTCTGGTGCTCACGCTCGGTCCGATGGTCAGTTCGCTGTATCTTTCGTTTACCTCGTACGACATGCTGACGCCGGCGAAATGGATCGGCTGGCAAAATTACGAGACGATGTTCGGGTCCGATCCGAAATATTTCGCTTCGCTGAAAGTCACCTTTATTTATGTGTTTGTGTCGGTCCCGCTCAAGCTCGGATTCGCGCTGCTGGTCGCGATTTTGATGAACAAGGGGCTCAAGGGACTCGGCTTGTACCGGACGATCTATTACATCCCGACGCTGCTTGGCGGCAGCGTCGCGATCGCCGTGTTGTGGCGGAAAATTTTCGGCGGCGAAGGCATCGTCAACCAGGCGCTGCTGTGGATGTTCGGCTTCGATGCGCCGGACTGGATCGCCAATCCGAAGTATGCGCTTTATTCGATCGTGGCGCTGACGGTTTGGCAGTTCGGCTCCTCGATGATCATTTTCCTGGCCGGCTTGAAGCAAATCCCGACCGAGTATTACGAAGCGGCGCAGGTGGACGGAGCCGGCAAGGTTCGCCAGTTTGTCCGGATCACGCTGCCGATGCTGTCGCCGGTCCTGCTCTTCAACCTGATCATTCAAATGATCGGCTCGTTTCAGGCGTTTACGCAGGCGTTCATTATAAGCGGCGGCAAGGGCGGCCCGCTCGATTCCACGTTATTTTACACGCTGTATCTGTATATGAAGGGATTTTCCTTCTTTGAAATGGGCTACGCGTCCGCAATGGCCTGGGTGCTGCTGATCATCATCGGCGTTTTGACCGGAATCGTGTTCACGACGTCCAAATACTGGGTCACTTACGGCGACGGGGGAGATGACCGATATGCGCATTCGCACGCTGCTGGGACGCAACGCCTGGCTTCATCCGTTCATCATCGCGCTCGGCGTCGTCATGCTTTACCCGATTTTGTGGCTGATCATGAGCTCGTTCAAGCCGAGCCAGCTGATTTTTTCCGATCTCAGCCTGTGGCCGGCGGAGTTTACGCTCGACAACTACAAATTGGGCTGGCAGGGCGTATCGGGAACGCCGTTCTGGACCTTCATGGTCAACTCGCTGATCGTCTGCGCGCTCTGCCTGGTCGGCAATCTGATCTCCTGCTCGCTCGCCGCTTACGCGTTCGGGCGCATGGAATTCACGCTCAAAAGCTTCTGGTTCGCGATCATGCTCGTGACGATCATGCTTCCGCACCATGTGACGATTATCCCGCAATACATTCTGTTTCAGGAAATGGGCTGGGTCGACTCGTATTTGCCGCTTTTTATCCCGAAGTTTCTCGCGACGGAAGCGTTTTTCGTCTTCCTCATGGTGCAGTTCATCCGCGGCTTGCCCCGCGAGCTCGACGAATCGGCGACGATCGACGGCTGCGGCCGGTTCGGCATCTACTGGCGCATCGTGCTGCCGCTCGCTTTTCCGGCTCTCGTCACGACGGCCATTTTCACCTTCATTTGGACATGGGACGATTTTTTCAGCCAACTGCTGTATTTGAACACCTCCAGCCTGTATACGGTTCCGCTCGGCCTTCGCATGTTCATGGACTCGTCGGGGGAATCGGCCTGGGGGCCGCTGTTCGCGATGTCCGTGGTGGCGCTTGTTCCTTCGCTTATTTTGTTTTTCTCGCTGCAGCGGTATTTCGTCGAGGGGATTTCGACGACGGGGATCAAAGGCTGACAATACGAGTCGGAAAGAGGGATGGGTTTGAGCGGATCGGGTTCGGTTGAGCGCTGGGAACTATTCGAATGGTCGATCGAGGGGCCGGCCGGCGGCAATCCGTTTCGGGAAATCCGGCTGCATGGGGAATTCGCCTGCGGCAGCCGGAAAGTGACGGTCCCGGGCTTTTACGACGGGAACGGGGTTTACCGCATCCGGTTTATGCCCGACCGGGAAGGAACGTGGAGTTACGAAACGACGAGCTCCTGCGAAGCGCTCTCGGGCCATAAGGGGCGGTTCGAATGCATCGCCCCGCGGTCCCCGGCGAATCGGGGACCCGTGCGGGTACGCGACGAGCTTCATTTTGAATACGCGGACGGGGGCGCATATCTTCCCTTCGGCACGACGTGCTACGCCTGGATTCACCAGGAGGAGGAGCTGCGGGAAGCGACGCTGCGAACGCTCGCCGCTTCGCCGTTCAACAAGCTGAGAATGTGAGTCTTTCCGAAAAATTACAGCTTTAACGCAACCGATCCGGAACGCTTCCCGTTTCCGGGCAGCCGGGCGGACGGCTTCGATTTTGACCGGTTCGATCCCGAATTTTTTGCCAGACTGGAAAAGAGCATCGAGGAGCTGGGACGGCTGGGCATCGAAGCCGATCTCATTTTGTTCCACCCGTACGACAACGGACGCTGGGGCTTCGACGAAATGACGGCCGAGCAGGATGCGTTCTATCTGCGCTACGTTCTGGCCCGCCTGTCCGCTTACCGGAACGTCTGGTGGTCGCTCGCCAACGAGTACGATTTGATGGACCGGAAGTCGGAGGGCGACTGGGACCGCTTGTTCCGCATCGTGCAGGAGGAGGATCCGTACGGGCACCCGAGGTCCATTCACAATTGGACCCGGATGTACGATCCCGACAGCATCCGCATGTACGATCACGGCAAAAGCTGGGTGACCCACTGCAGCGTGCAGCACTGGGACGTCACGCTCGTGCCCCATTGGCACAAGCAATACCGCAAGCCGATCGTCGTCGACGAATGCGGCTACGAAGGCAACATTCCGCAGCGCTGGGGCAACCTGCCCGCCGAGGAAATGGCGCATCGCGTCTGGGACGGAACGTTCAGAGGCGGCTTTGTCGGCCACGGCGAAACGTACGTGCATCCCGCGGACGAGCTGTGGTGGGCGAAGGGCGGCAGGCTGTACGGCGAAAGCCCGGCCCGAATCGCGTTTTTGCGAAAGCTGCTGGAGGAAGCGCCGGCATGCCTGAAGCCGGTCGCCTCCATCCCCGACGTGCCGGCCATCGGCGTCGAATACAGCTATTATTTGCTTTACTTCGGCATCCACAGGCCCAAGTATCGGGAGTTCGAACTGCCGGAGGGACTGACGTTCCGGTTCGAGCTGATCGATACGCAGGCGATGACGATCGAAACGATCGCGCCGTCGCTCGCGGGCAAATGCCGGGTGGAGCTGCCGGGCAGGCCTTATCTGGCTTTGCGGGTTCGGGCGAATGAATAGTTGGTCGGATAGATGAAGGAAGCAAAATCCCTCTCATCCGCCGAATAACGGCGGGGAGGGATTTTTTTCTTGAGGAGTTCGTGTCGGCAGATCGGCAGGTGCGTAAGGGTCGAGATGAGTCATGACGACTCAACTGGATCGTTAGCGTGCACGAGAGGCGGTAAAATGAGTCATTTTTACTCAACTGCGGGCGGCTGTGCGCGCTTGGCGGGTCGAGATGAGTCATGACGACTCAACTGGATCGTTAGCGTGCACGAGAGGCGGTAAAATGAGTCATTTTTACTCAACTGCGGGCGGCTGCATGCATTTGGCGTTAAAGTGACGCGCAGGCTTGACGCTGACCACTGACGTACGGACGCAGCCGAGTTGACAATTGGAGCAATGAGCATTATGATCTATTAGTAATTATTACGTTAATAAGCTTCGGACATCCTGTACGAGGAAAAGAGGGGATTCCGTTGTCCGATCACGATCATAGCAGCGACCCGCAGCGTTCCGTCGGCGATCACGAGAAGGTTCAGGACATGGTCGCGATGATGTCCCGCAGCGGGTGGAGAATTACCGATCAGCGCAGGTCGCTGGCGAAAATTTTTTCGTCCACGGACGGCTATCTTTCTCCGAAAGACGTTTACGACCAGTTGTCGGTGAAGTATCCAAGCGTCAGCTTCGATACCGTTTACCGCAATTTGCGGATGCTGAGCGAGATGGGCGTGCTGGAGCAGTTCTATTTTATGGAAGGCGGCTTGAAATTCAAGGCGTCCTGCCTCAATCACCACCATCATCACTTGATTTGCATGAACTGCGAGAAGACGGAAACGTTCGATTACTGCCCGATGAAAGACGGGTTGCAGCTGCCGGGCAATTATAAAATTTTGAACCACCGGTTTGAAATATACGGCCTGTGCGAGCAGTGCAGGCTTGAATCGACGCCCTGAACGAGATCCGGATGCGGCGCACGCTAGCCGCATCCGTTTCGTTGCGCTTAAGCCGTAATTATTACATTTGTTGCCCAAGGCACGTAATTATTACAATTAGAACGAAAGAGAACGGAACGAGAGGAAGAGCGAACATGCAGCAAACATTGGCCTCGATGCGGGATGTCGTATTCGGCTACTCGGACGTCCCCAGTCTGGTGGATGTGAGCGTGGACATATTGCCCGGAGAGTTCGTCGCGGTAACCGGCCCGAACGGCGCGTCGAAGACGACGCTGCTAAAGCTGATGCTGGGCTTGCTTAAGCCGTGGTCCGGCCGGATCGAACTGGCCAAAAAAGGCGACGGCGGCCGGAAGCTGGCGGTCGGATACGTTCCCCAGCAGATCGCCGCGTTCAACAGCGGCTTTCCGAGCAAAGTTTGGGAATTTGTTCTGTCCGGACGCTACGGCAGCGGCTCCTGGTTTCGCAAGCTGCGAGCCGAAGATCGGGAGCGCGCCGAAGAAGCGCTGCGCCAGGTCGGCATGTGGGAATGGCGGCACCGCCGAATCGGCGAATTGTCGGGCGGACAGAAGCAGCGGATTTGCATCGCCCGGGCGCTCGCCATGGAGCCGGATTTGCTCGTGCTGGACGAACCGACGACGGGGATGGATCAAGAGAGCCGGATGGGCTTTTACGAGCTGATGCATCATCAGGTCCGGCAGCACGGGCGGACCGTCGTCATGGTTACGCACGGCTTGACGGAAGCAAGTCCCTATTTGGATCGGATCATCGAGCTTCAGCGAAAGGAGGATGGGGGCTGGAAATGCTGCACTACGACTTCATGCAAAGGGCATTTTTCGCCGGTGCACTAATCGCGGTAATCGCCTCGGTGCTGGGCGTGTACTTGCTGCTTCGCCGGCAGGCGCTGATGGCGGATATGCTGTCGCACGTATCGCTGGCCGGGATCGCCGCGGGCGCGCTGCTGCACCTGAATCCGACGGTATCGGGTTTCGTCGTCGCATTGGTCGGCGCGGTCGCCGTCGAATACGTCCGCAGAACGTATAAATCTTACAGCGAAATTTCGATCGCCATTATTATGGTCGGCGGCTTGTCGACGGCCGTCATTTTGATGAGCATGAACAGCGCCGTCAACAAAAGCTTCAGCTCCTATTTGTTCGGCTCCGTCGTCGCCGTCAACCGGACGGAACTGCTTCTGATGCTCGCCGTGACCGTTCTCGGGCCGTCTTTTTCTATTTGCTGCGGCGCCCGCTGTATCAGATGACGTTCGACGAAGATACGGCGAAGACGAACGGTCTCCCGGTCAAATGGATTTCCATGGGCTTCAGCGTTCTGACCGGGATGATCGTGGCCGCGGCGATGCCGATCGTCGGCGTGCTGCTCGTGTCATCGCTGATCGTGCTGCCGGCCTCGCTTGCGATCCGGATCGCTCCGAGCTTTCGGGCGGCGCTTTGGATCGCGATGATCGCAGCGCTTTGCGGCGTGTTCTCGGGGTTGACTGCCTCCTACGAATTCAGCACGCCGCCGGGGGCGACGATCGCGCTGTCGCTGCTGCTTATGCTGCTGGCCGGCATAGCTTTGCAAAAAATCGTGGTCCGTTTCGGCAAAAGGACCAACCGGAAACGCGATTGGACGGAGAGTGAGAGCGAGGCTCGCATTCCCCGTTTATCGAATAAATACTCATACGTACAGTCTGGAGGAAAAGAAGAATGAGCAACAAGCTTTTGAAATCGTCTCTGCTGCTTGCGTCGGTTGCGCTCGCGCTCGCGGGCTGCGGAGGCGGCAATTCGAATACGTCGGCCAGTCCGTCCGGCTCGGCGAGCGCAGAAGCAACGGCATCGGCAACCGCGAGTGCGGAGGCGCCGCAGGATGGCAAGCTTAAAGTCGTTACGACTTTTTATCCGATGTATGAATTTACGCGTCAGGTGGCGGGGGAGCACGCCGACGTGACGGCGCTCGTGTCGGCAGGAACCGAGCCGCACGACTGGGAGCCGGCCCCGAAGGATATGGCCCAAATTAGCGAAGCCGATGTATTCGTCTATCACGGCATCGTCGAGGGATGGGTAGACAGCGCGCTCGAGAGCGCGGCGAACTCGGATCGCGTCGTCGTCCGGGCGAGCGAAGGCATTGAATTGCAGGAAGGCGAGGCCCATCATCACCACGGCGAAGGCGAGGAGCATGCGGCGGAGGAAGAGCACGCGCATGAAGACGAGCACGCGCATGAAGACGAGCATGCCGCCGAAGAGGCTCATGCAGGCGAAGAAGAGCACGGTCATGAAGAGGAATCGCTCGATCCGCACGTATGGCTGGACCCGGTGCTCGCCCAGCAGGAAGTGCGAACCATCGAAGCGGCCTTGGCTCAAGCGGACCCGGAGCATAAGGACGATTACAAAGCGAATGCGGATGCCTATATCGCGAAGCTTCAGGAGCTGGACGCGGAGTTCGGCGAAGCCCTCCGGAACGCCAAGCGCAAGGAATTCGTCACGCAGCACGCCGCATTCGGTTATTTGGCCAAACGGTACGGCTTGACGCAAATTCCGATTTCCGGCTTGACCCCGACCAGGAGCCTTCCCCCGAAGAAATGGCCGAAGTCGTAGAACTGGCGAAAGAGCATGACGTCAAAACGATTTTCTTCGAAACGCTGGTCGACCCGAAAGTCGCGCAAACGATCGCCGATGAAATCGGAGCCTCGACCGACGTGCTGAACCCGCTGGAAGGGCTGACGAAAGAAGAGCAGGACAGCAATCTCGACTATCTCGGCGTGATGCGGAACAATCTCGAAGCGCTGACGAAGGCGTTGAACGCGTAACTAGCGTATTTCGTTCGCGGATGAAGGGTCTTTGTATGAAATATTATACAAAAGCGTGTGCAGACCCGCCTGAAATGGCGGATTTGGATGAAAAATCGTACAAAAACATACACAGACCCGCCTGGCGTGGCGGATTTGGATGAAAAATCGTACAAATGCCATGGCGAAAGCGGAAAAAGAAGGGTTTTTGTATGAAATATCATACAAAAACGTGCGCAGACCCGCCTGAAATAGCGATTTTGTATGAAAAATCGTACAAATACCATGGCGAAAGCGGCAAAGGGAGGGTTTTTGTATGAAAAATCATACAAAAACGTACGCAGACCCGCCTGACGTGGCGGATTTGGATGAAAAATCGTACAAATGCCATGGCGAAGGCGGGGCGTCGGACAGATGCCTTAGTCTCGAAAGGCGCTAATCTTATCGACATAGGATTCCAGGCTGATGCTCGTCTAGTACCCGTAATAATTACACAATAATCCGGCGAATGAGCATCGTATGGCGCGAAAAAGACGATGGCGTGAGGAAGACCGCCAGAACCACGTCGTGAGACGATGGGTGATGCCGTACAGGCGAACGGGATAGCCGGACATCGTTTGGATGTCGGGGATGCGCAAGCGCAGCGACAGGCAAATGTTGTCCGGTTTATCCTTGATTCATAATCGTAAAAATTACATTTTTGGAGGGATCGACATGACAAATAACCCGAACCTGAACCCGAATCCGAACTCGAACAAGATCCCGGTCACCGTGCTGAGCGGATACCTGGGAGCCGGCAAGACGACGATTCTCAACCATGTGTTGAACAACCGCAACGGCTTGAAGGTCGCCGTCATCGTCAACGATTTGAGCGAAGTGAATATCGACGCGGACCTGATCCGCGACGGGGGAGGCTTGTCGCGCACGGAGGAGAAGCTGGTGGAAATGTCCAACGGCTGCATCTGCTGCACGCTGCGCGACGATTTGCTCCAAGAGGTCGAGCGGCTGGCGAAGGAGGGGAGGTTCGACTACATATTGATCGAGTCGACCGGCATTGCCGAGCCCGTTCCCGTGGCGCAAACGTTCAGCTATATCGACGAGGAGCTCGGCATCGATTTGACCCGCTTTTGCCGTCTCGATACGATGGTCACCGTCGTGGATGCCTACCGGTTCTGGCACGATTTTTCGTCCGGGGAGACGCTGCTCGACCGCAAGCAGGCGGCCGGAGAAGACGATACGCGGGAGGTCGTCGATCTGCTGATCGACCAGATCGAGTTCTGCGACGTGCTCGTCTTGAACAAGTGCGATAAAGTGGCGCCCGACAAGCTGGAAGAACTGGAGCGCCTGCTGCGCAGGCTGCAGCCGCGGGCCCGCATCATTCGGAGCGAGCAGGGCCGGGTAGATCCGGCGGAAATTTTGAACACCGGGCGGTTCGACTTCGAGGAAGCAAGCCGGTCGGCGGGCTGGATCAAGGAGCTGGAAGCGCCGGAGCATACGCCGGAAACGGAGGAATACGGCATCGGCTCGTTCGTGTACGAGCGCATTCGCCCGTTCCATCCGGAGCGTCTGATGCGGTGGATGTCGGAATGGCCGGAAGAGATCGTCCGCGCCAAAGGAGTGGTATGGCTGGCGACGCGCAACGAGATGGCGCAAAGCTTCAGCCAGGCGGGCCCGTCGATCCAGATGGGGCCTGCGGGCTATTGGCTGGCGGCGCTGCCGGAAGAGGAGCGGGAGCAGGTTCTGCGCGAGGAAGAGGAGCTCCGCGAGCGCTGGCACCCGGCATACGGAGACCGGATCAATAAAGTCGTGTTCATCGGCATCGGACTCGACCGGGGAACGATCGAGTCCGAACTCGACGGCTGCCTGCTGACCGAGGACGAGCTTGCGGGAAATTGGAGCGTTCTGAAGGACCCGTTCCCCGGAATGCAGGCAGAGCTGGCCGGGGGCTAAGGCGAGCCTCGTCCGGCTGATGCTTTCGCAATTGAGGCGATTGAGGCGAAGAGGAAGGCCCGACCTCCGCGTAACGCGGTAAATTAGGCTGGAAGGCGTCATGAAATTCGCTCAAAAGCGCTTGCTCTTAAAATTTCTTAAGTACAATGCAAAGGAGACCGAACGATGAGAGTCACGATTACATTGGCCTGTACCGAAACGGGCGACCGCAACTATACGACGACGAAAAACAAACGAACGCACCCGGAGCGGCTGGAGCGCATGAAATACTGCCCGCGGCTGAAGCGCCGCACGCTGCACCGGGAAACGCGCTAAAGCGTCAGCCGAGATCACCCGAAGGCTGGCGGGAAAAACCGAAAGGCCGCCGTGCGAGGAAGAAACGATTGTTCCCGCCTGGCGGCCTTTCGGTTTATTCCAGATTCGCGTGCCTGGCCATCATGGCGCGGGCGTCGACCGACCCGGCCTCCATCAGCTTCAGGACGACAGCATCGAGCGTGAGCAGCAGGCTCTGCTCGAACAGGGAGCCCATCGGCTGCACGCTTTTAGACGAGCCCCTTTGCTCCTTCGCCGCGGCGGGAATCGGCACGGTCACGTCCGCCAATTGCCCGATGTCGGAATCTGCGGCGGTCGTCAGCAGCGCGAGCCGGGCGCCGACTCCTTTCGCTTTCTCCGCCATGCGAAGCAGACTCCCGGTCGTTCCCGACCCGGATCCGATCACGAGCAGGTCGCCCTCCCCGATTCCCGGCGTCACCGTCTCTCCCGCCACGTGCGCTTCGAACCCCAGGTGCATGAGCCGCATGGCAAACGCCCGCATCATGAGGCCCGACCGCCCCGCGCCCGCTACGTAGACTCGACGGGCCCCGCCGATCTGCCCGGCGACCGCCTCCAAAGCCGCCCCGGGCACGGCCGCCACCGTGCGGATCAGCTCCTCCAGCACGCGTTCCGTCCAAGCGTCCGCGGCAACGGGCCGTTGCTGACCGGCCATCGGGTCAGGCCCGTCCGATCAGCCGCCGCATCTCCGCGGCGACCGAAGGCTTGTCGGCCTGGCCGGTAATCCCGCCGCCGACGATGACCAAATCCGGCCCCGCCGCCACGACCTCGGGCAGCGTGTCCAGCTTGATGCCGCCCGCGATCGCGGTTTTGGCGTTTTTGACGACGCGCTGGATCGCCGCCAAATCCGCAAACGAGTCGAGGCCCGCGGCCTGGTGGTCGTATCCGGAATGGACGCAAATATAATCCACGCCGAGCCCGTCGATCTCTTGCGCGCGTTCCTCCAGATTTTTGACGTTGATCATGTCGACCATAATTTTTTTGTTCCGTTTTTTCGCTTCTTCCACGGCTCCGACGATGGTCGAATTGTCCGAGACGCCGAGCACGGTCACGATATCCGCACCCGCTTCGGAAGCTTTCATTACTTCATAGCCGCCCGCGTCCATAATTTTCAGATCGGCCAGCACGTTAAGCTTCGGGAACGCGTCCTTGACCGCTTTGACCGCATGAAGTCCTTCGTTGATGACGACAGGGGTGCCGATTTCCACGATATCGATAAACGCTTCGACCTCCCGAACGAGTTCGATCGCTTCCGGGATGCCCACCAGATCCAGCGCCAATTGCAGTTGCATAATAACCGTTCCTCCAATCGTTTGTTGTGTTTGCTAGGGTACAGGGGTTATTCTAGACGTATGCCGTCTTTTTCGGAAGAACGCACTTTGCCGTAATGTAGTTACCGCAAGGATACTATTGGGCCCCGGCGGGGCTTTTGAAAGGGGAGGCTTCGAATATCATGGCCACCGAGTTGAAAGAACGAATCAACCTGAAAGAAATCAATTGCGAAAAAGAGCTGACGCTGGCGGTCATAGGCGGAAAATGGAAGCTTATCATTTTGTGGCATCTGGGTTTGGAAGGAACGAAACGGTTCAGCGAGCTGAAGCGGCTCATCCCTTCGATTACGCAGAAGATGCTGACAAACCAGCTCCGCGAGCTGGAGGACGACGGACTCGTTCGCCGCAAGGTGTACGCCGAGGTGCCGCCGAGAGTGGAATATTCCATGACGGAATACGGCGAGGGGCTGATGCCGATTTTGAAGCTGATGTACGAATGGGGCAAGGACTACGGCGAAAAAGTCGTATGGAAATAGCGAAATGCGAAAAGAGAAAACGCGGATCCGACGGAAAAGCGGATCGTTTGCGGAGCTGTCGGACGGGATCTTTCCGTCCGTTTGTTCCCCCGATGGCCCGGAAATACCTGATCTGTAGGCCCCGGTGGATGCGGAACGGTCTCGAAGGGCCGTTCTTTTACGGTCGAATAAATTCCGGTTTAAGTCTGTTGTTTAATCGTAATAATTACGTATAATGCGACGATTTTTTGCATTCGAATTTGCGTTTTCCCGGGACATTCATGAAACGGCGGTTTTTGGCAACCCTAACGGAATCGAGGAAAAAATGAAACGGGCGGCCGCCGAAGCGAAACAGGGTGACGGTGATGCGAAAACGGTCTTTCAAACCAAACCAAGCTTCCGAAACGTTCGTGCCGGAAGAAAGCGCGGCTTTGTCCGCGTCGCTGGACCGAAACGTGGAAGCTCTCAAACGGATTTTCAGCCTCTCTGACGACGTCTCGTTCCGGACGTTCCTGATCGGCGGAACGGTGAAGGCCGAGCTCGTCTATATCCCCGGCATGTCGGACCGGCAGGAGATCGATGTCAGCGTGCTGAAGCCGCTGATGCGGTCGGAACCGGCGGAGAAGGCGGATTTGCAAGAGGTCAAAAACCGGGTGCTGTCCATCGTGTCGGTCGAGGAGATCGGCACGATCGGCGAATGCGCCCGTCAATTGATCAAAGGGGACCCTTTGCTGCTGATCGACGATTGCGAGCGCGCCTTGCTGCTCAAAATCGCCAAGTGGGAAAAACGAGCGGTGGAAGAGCCGAAAACCGAGCCGTCGCTTCGGGGGCCGCGCGAAGGCTTTACCGAATCGATCGCGACCAATCTGTCGCTCCTCCGCCGGAAAGTCCAGACCGTCAAGCTGAAGCTGCAATCGCTGCAGCTCGGCCGTTATACCGAGACGGACGTCTATATTGCCTTCATCGAAGGGCTGGCCAAGCCGTCTCTGGTCGAGGAGGTGCGGCGGCGGATCGAGCGAATCGACCTGGACAGCGTGCTGGAAACGGGATATATCGAAGAGCTGACGGAGGACAGCCCGTACTCGCCGTTTCCGCAGCAGCAATTTACGGAGCGGGTCGATATCGCGGCGGCGAGCCTGCTCGAAGGCCGCGTCGTCATCCTCGTCGACGGCACCCCCAACGTGCTGATCGTCCCCGTGACGCTCGTTACGCTGCTGCAGGCGGCGGACGATTACTACAACCGCTCGTTGTACTCCAGCACGCTCCGTTTTTTGCGGTACTGCACGCTGTTCATTTCGCTCATCCTTCCGGCGGCGTACGTCGCGCTCCTGAATTTTCACCAGGAGATGGTGCCGGGCAAATTAATGATCAGCATCGCGTCGGCGCGGGAAGCCATTCCGTTCCCGACGATCGTGGAAGTGCTGATGATGCAGCTGGCGTTCGAGGTGCTGCGCGAAGCGGGCCTGCGTCTGCCGCGGCAGATCGGCTCGGCCGTCACGATCGTCGGCGCGCTCGTCGTAGGAGAGGCTGCCGTTTCCGCCGGCCTCGTCTCCGCGCCGATCGTCATCATTATCGCGTTTACCGGCATCGCGGGGTTTACGGCCCCTCACTATTCGATCGAGCTGTCCATCCGCCTGCTCCGGCTCCTGCTCATCGTGCTGGGAGGCATGCTCGGCATGCTGGGCGTCATGTTCGGCATTATCGCCATCGCCATTCACCTGTGCACGCTGCGATCGTTCGGCGTTCCCTACCTGACGCCGTTCGCGCCGTTCGTCGCCAGCGATACGAAGGATACGATGGTCCGGGTTCCCTGGTGGAAGATGACGAAGCGCCCGAGCTTCGCGAACGGGCGAAACCGGGACCGGCTTGCCCCCGGACAGCGGCCGGAGCCGGGACGGGGAGAGGAGGAATGAAGCGGCATGCCTGAACGGACGGTTGCCTATTGGCGGCTTTTGAGCGAGCGCTTGCCGCTTTTGTTCCTGGCGCTTGCAATCGCGCCGATTGCCGGCTGCTGGGACCGGGAGGAAGTGAACGGATTGGCGATCGTGACGAGCGTCGGCTTGGACCGGAAGGAGAGCGGAGCCGTCGAGATGACGCTGGAAATCATCGTTCCGAAGCAGGAGGACGGCAGCCGGGCGCAAAGCGGGAGCCAGCCGGGGGGCGGGGGGCAAACGATCGTTCGGTCCGCCGAGGGCGAAACCGCCGCCGATGCGGTGAGCAAGCTGCAAGCCAAGCTGCCCCGCACGATCTATTGGGGGCAGCTGGAAATGCTTGTCGTGGGGGAAAAGCTGGCGCGCGCCGGGTTTCGCGAGCAGCTGGATTACCTGGTCCGCGACAACGAAGTGCGCCTGCGGGTGCAGCCGTTCGTTTTCGGAGGAAGCGTCCGCGATTTTTTCGCTTCCGGGTATTCCCTCGAACAAACGAAAGCCGACTTTTTGGGGGGCGAAGCCGCTCGCCTGTTCCCCAAGCCAATGACGATGAACCGGCTCATTCAAAAGATGACCGATGAAACGGAAGACGCGGTCGTGCCCCTTATCAACCTTTCGCGCGACGGCAAGGAAACCGCCCCTTACATCAAAGGGTATGCCGTTCTTTCCGAAGGCCGCATGGCAGGCGAAATGGACGAAGAAGCGTTTTCGGGAACCAAGTGGGTGCTGGAGCAATTGCATCGCGATATCGAAACCGTCAAGCTGGAAGCGTCTCCTCCGCTCGTCTCGCTCATGGTGATGTCCGCGAAAACCCGGTTGATTCCCCATCTGAAAGGAGATCGCCCCGCTATGGAAATTCGCATCGAGACGGAGTTGAGCATCATTCAGAATACGACCCCTTACGCTTTGGCCGACCCGGAATATATTCGCAAAACGGAAAAGGCCGAGGCGGAGCATATCCGCCGAAAAGTCGAGCTTGCCGTCGAGCGGGCGCAAAAGATGAAATCCGATGTCTTCGGGTTCGGGGAAGCGATCAACCGCAGCCGCCCGCGGGAATGGAACCGGATGAAGGCCCGCTGGAAGCAGGTTTTTCCTTCGCTGGAAGTCGAGGTCGCGGTTCGGGTGAACGTCCGCCGCATCGGCATGAACAACGAGCCCGTCGGGCGAACGCCGAAAACGGGGGAGAGCCGATGATCTGGCTGAAGGTCGCGGGAGTGTCGCTCGTCGTCGCGGCGATCGTCGGGGCCGAATGGCGCAGCCTGGATCCCTGCCGCAAGAAGGAAAGGGCGGCGCTCGTAGCCGTGGCCGCCGCCGGCTGGCTTGCCGCGGTGCTCGTCCTGATGTTTCCGAATATGCCGGGACCGATGGAACTGATCGATTGGATCTGCAAGCCGCTGGCCGGCAAGCTGAGCTGAGGAGGGCGCTCCATGGAGAAAGGAAGAATTTCGGCGGCGCAATTCGGGATTCTTTTTTATTCCATCCTGGCTTATGACGGCTTGCTTCTGATTCCCAAAATCACGGGCAAGGAAGCGGGCCGCGATTTATGGCTGTCGCCCGTCTGGGCCCATCTGGTCGGCCTGGTCTACGTGATAGCGATTCTTCGCATGGCCCGCATGTTTCCGAAGGAGACGGTCGTTCAATACGGCAAGCGGCTGCTGGGCACGGTCGGGGGAAAGGCGGCGGGGGCGGCCGTCATTTTTTACTGTGTCTACCTGACTTCCGTCATTTTGCGGATATACGGCGATTTCATTTCCGCCGTTTTTCTGGATCGAACGCCTCCGCTCGTCCCGGCGGGCGGGATCATGCTTCTTGCGGCTTATGCGGTCAGAGGGGGAGTGGAGGCGCTGGGGAGGCTCGCGCAGCTGTTTCTGCCGGTCACGGTGCTCGTGTTCGGCTTCCTGATCGTGCTGACCATTCCCGAGTGGGAGGTGACGAACGTTTTGCCGATCATGGGGCAAGGACCTCTTCCTTCCGTCAAGGGCGCGCTCGTTCCGACGAGCTGGTTCGCCGGATACATCATGCTGGGGCTGTACTACCCGCTGATTTCGAATCAGCGGCAGGCGAAAACCTATACTTTGCTGACCTGGTTTTCGCTGATGCTTACGCTCGTCGTCTCCGGCCTCGTGTCGGTTTTTCTGTTCGGAAAGCATGCGGGCACGCTGAATTACCCGTTCATCGAGGTCGTCCGCTATATCGCGATCGGCGAATTTTTCCAGCATGTCGACGCCCTGCTGCTGGCCGTTTGGCTTCCGGGAACGTTCCTGCAGTTGGCCACCTATCAGTACGCCGCGGTGCTGGGGACGGCGCAGTGGCTGGGGATCGAAGATTACAAGGCGATCGCCTTCCCGATCGGGTTTTTCACCCTCGTTTTGAGCGTTTGGGGGCCGTCGAGCGAAGTCGATTTCGACCGCTATTTGGGGTCGAGCCACATCGTGTTCGATTTCGCGTTTATCGCGATCGGCCTGCTTCTTTGCCTGGCCGCCTGGATTCGGGGCAGCGTCGCGCGAAGGCCGCAGGGTTGAGGGAAGCCTCCATTCTCTTTATTGTTTTGCATCGCCGCAGGGGTTATCCTAGACATATGCTGAACCATACGGAAAAGGCCCTTGGCGAGATGCAAAACAGGGAGGTAGATTTATGCAACGGCGCGCAAGCCTGCGATGGACGGAGATGCCCGACGGCGTCTTTCCGTCCGTCTGTTCCCTCGACTGTCCGGATCAATGCGGACTGCTCGTTCACAAAAAGGACGGCCGCATCGTCAAAATCGAAGGCGATCCGTCCCATCCGGTCACGTTGGGCGCGATCTGCAACAAAGTCCGCCATTTGACGGAGCGGATTTACGATCCGAAGCGGCTCGCCTACCCGCTTAAGCGGACGGGGCCGAAGGGCGAGGGGAAATTCGAGCGAGTCGGTTGGGACGAAGCGCTGAAGACGATCGCCGGGCGCTGGAAGGAGTTGATCGCGGAGTCCGGGCCGGAGGCCATTTTGCCCTACAGCTTCTACGGCAATATGGGGCGGATCGGAACCGAAGGGATGGACCGGCGGTTTTTCCACCGGCTCGGGTCGTCGGAGCTGGAGCGGACGATTTGCGAATCGGCCGGCACGGAAGGCTACCGCTACACGATGGGCGGAAGCTACGGCACGGACCCGGAGGATACCGTTCACGCGAAGCTCATCGTCATGTGGGGCATCAATGCGGTCTCGACGAACATGCACCAGGTAACGATCGCGGAAAAAGCCCGCAAAAACGGCGCGACCGTCGTCGCCATCGACGTTCATCGCAACCGCACCGCGCGCTGGGCCGACTGGTTCGTTCCGATCCGGCCCGGCACCGACGCCGCGCTCGCCCTCGGCATGATGCACGTGCTGTTCGCGGAAGGGCTTGCGAACGAAGCCTTTTTGCGCGAATATACCGTCGGGCACGAAGAGCTGCGCGAGCACGTACGGCAGTACGATCCGCTTGCGGTTTCGGCCATTACCGGCGTCCCCCCGGAAGACATCGTGCGGCTGGCGAGGCTTTACGGCGGGACGAAGCCGGCCTTCATCCGCATCGGCAACGGCCCGCAGCACCACGACAACGGCGGCATGTGCGTCCGGACGATCGCTTGCCTGCCCGCGGTTACCGGCTCCTGGCTCGACCTGGGCGGAGGAGCGATCAAAGGCAACGGCGGGCACGTCGCCCACAACGACAAGGCGCTGACGCGCCCGGATTTGCGCCGGACGAAGCCGCGCTCGGTCAACATGAACCGGATCGGCAGCGCGCTGCTCGAGCTCGACCCGCCGATTCGCTCGCTGTACGTGTACAATTCGAATCCGGCGATCGTCGCCCCGGACACGAACAAGGTGCGCGAGGGGCTCAGGCGGGAGGACCTCTTCACCGTCGTGCACGATCTGTTTTTGACGGAGACGGCCGCGTACGCGGACATCGTGCTGCCGGCGACGTCGTCGCTGGAAAATACCGATTTTTATCATTCCTATTGGCATCATTATGTGCAAATTCAGGAGCCGGTAATCGCGCCGTACGGCGAAAGCAAATCGAACGTCGAGACGTTCCGCCTGCTGGCCGAAGCGATGGGGTTCGAGGACGAGGCCTTCCGGGATACGGAGGACGATCTGATCCGACAGGCGCTGAACGCGCCGTTCAACCCCGCCTATGACGGCATTACGCTGGAGCTGCTGCGGGAGAAGCCGTTCGTCAAGGTTAAGGCGAGACCGCCCCTTCCCGGCAAGCTGCGGACGCCGAGCGGCAAAATCGAGCTGTATTCGAAGGCGATGGAGCGCAAAGGGCTGCCGCCGCTGCCTACGTTCGTTCCGCTCGCGGACGACGGAGAGCTGCCGTTCCTGTTTATTCCGGGACCGAACCACAACTTTTTGAACTCGACGTTTTCCAATAACGCGAAGCACGCGCAAATGGAGAAATCGCCGAAGCTCGTTTTGAACGAACTGGACGCGGCCGAGCTCGGCATTGCCGACGGGGATGCGGTGCGCGTATGGAACGCCCGGGGCGAATGCGAGCTGACGGCTTCGGTCGGGCGCGACGTTTTGCGGGGCGTGGCCGTAAGCCTCGGCTTGTGGGCGGACGGCCCGGACGGCAAGCGCGCCGTCAATGCGCTGACGCCGGACCGGCTGGCGGACATGGGCGGGGGCGCGGCGTTTTTTTCCGGCAGAGTCGGGGTCGCCAAGATCGGGGCCGGAAGCAGACGTGACGGAGCGTGAGCGTAAATTGGAAAATCTGCCCAAACGTTTGACAAACCCCCTTTTTTGATATAATTTTAGACTAAGTATAATTATCAAAGGAGGGGCAGTCCATGACGAGAAAAGGATTGACTGCGCCGCGCAAGCTTGTGCTCGATATCATCAACGACTCGCACGACCATCCGACGGCCGCGGACATTATCGACCGGCTCAAAGCGGACGGCCGAAGCGTCGCCTATGCCACCGTATACAATTCGCTCCGCTTTTTGACCGACGAAGGGCTCATTCGCGAACTGAAGCTTCAGGGCGACGCGAGCCGTTACGATGCCCGGACGGAAGACCACCATCATATCGTGTGCACGTCCTGCGGGCGGGTGGACGAGGTGATGACGGAAACGCCCGCGGAATGGCTGAAGCGAATCGAGGTCGAGACGGGCTACGACATAACCGAGGAGCAATTTTTGTTCAAGGGAGTGTGCGCGGAATGCAAAACCTCGAGACCGAACAAGTAAACGGGCCCTATGGAGCATACTGCGAAACGACGCGGCGGATCGTCATCATCAGTCCGTTTCCCGGAAGGCTGCAGGGGCTCGTTTCGGAACTGACGGAAAAATGCTACGACGTGCTCGTGTTTCACCATGAGCGGGAGCCGCTGCTTGCGAGCCTTCATCCCGACCTGATGATCGTCGACCGCACGGTGGCACCGCTCGAGACGGACGGAAACGAGGCGCCGCCGCCGGCCGGATCGGTCCTGTACTTGGTCGGGGACCGGTCGGAGGCTCCCCCGAACGCCGCGTATGTCCACCCGTGGCCCGGTCCGCTCGAGACGGCGGTCGAACGCATTCAGATTTTGGTCGAAAGCCGCGAGCCGGTGTCCAGCACGGAGCTGGCGGATATGCTCGCGTTTCGGGACATCCGGATGGACCTGAAAAAAATGACCGTGCACAAAGGCAGCCAAAAAATCGAGCTCACGCGCATGGAGTACGATTTGCTCAAGGCGCTTCTTTCGGCCGACGGGGTTATGTCGCGGCAGGGGCTGATGGAATCGATCTGGGGCGAAACCTATTTCGGGGGCAGTAATTCGATCGACGTCCATATTAAAAGCTTGCGCAAAAAGCTCGGCGACGATCCCCGCAATCCCGGCTACATTTTGACGGTCAGGGGCATCGGATACCGCATCGCCGACTGAAAAAACAGAAGGCATATCGCCGCCCGGCGCCGTTTCATGAAACCTTCATGATGTCTTCATTCCATCTTCATGAAAGGTCGACCGGCGGATGATATGCTATTTTTGTAGACATCGCTTATACTTAATCTAAATATAATAAGGAGTGGAGTTCATGCGGAAAACGATTATTATCGGCACGGGCCCTGCGGGGCTGACGGCGGCAATCTACTTGGCAAGAGCGAATTTGAACCCGCTCGTCATCGAAGGGCCCGAGCCTGGCGGCCAGCTGACGACGACGACGGAGGTTGAAAACTTCCCCGGCTTCCCGGAAGGGATCATGGGGCCGGAGCTGATGGACAACATGCGCAAGCAGGCCGAACGGTTCGGCGCCGAGTTCATCCGCGGATGGGTGACGAAAACGGACCTGTCCAAACGTCCGTTCGCCGTAACCGTCGAAGGAATGGGCGAGCTGCAGGCGGAAAGCATCATCGTTTCCACCGGCGCGTCGGCCAAGTACCTGGGCATTCCCGGCGAGAGGGACAACGTCGGCCGCGGCGTCAGCACGTGCGCGACATGCGACGGATTTTTCTACCGGGGCAAAAAAATCATCGTCGTCGGCGGGGGAGACTCCGCGATGGAGGAAGCGAATTTCCTGACGCGCTTCGCTTCGGAAGTCGTGCTGGTGAACCGCCGCAACGAACTGCGCGCCTCGAAGATCATGCAGGACCGGGCGCGCCAAAACGAGAAGATCAGCTGGAGCTTGAACCGCACCCCGCTTGAGGTCGTGGCGAGCGAAACCGGCGTGAAAGGCCTGAAGGTTCGCAACAACGAGACGGGAGAGGAAGAGCTGATCGAAGCCGAAGGCGTCTTCGTCGCGATCGGCCACAACCCGAACACGAAATTTCTGGACGGTCAACTGGAAACCGACGAGGTCGGCTATCTGGTCGTCAAGCCGGGCTCGACGGAAACGAATATTCCGGGCGTGTTCGCTTG
Organism: Cohnella algarum; assembly: GCF_016937515.1. Classification (NCBI taxonomy): domain Bacteria; kingdom Bacillati; phylum Bacillota; class Bacilli; order Caryophanales; family Paenibacillaceae; genus Cohnella; species Cohnella algarum. Next base: position 254,604 of record NZ_JAFHKM010000002.1, on the reverse strand, counting down.
CGGCGACGTCCAGGACAACAAGTACCGCCAGGCGATCAGCGCCGCCGGAACCGGCTGCATGGCCGCCCTCGATTGCGAACGTTTTTTGGAAACCGCGGAAGCCGAGGCGCAAGCCGCAGCCGTTAACTAAAAGGAGGAACCCGCCATGTCGAACCCGACCGTTATCATTTACACGAGCACGCACTGCGTCTATTGCAAAAAAGTAAAGTCGTTTTTGGCCGAGCAAAACGTCGCCTTCGAGGAGCGCAACATCGACCTCGACGAGAAGTATGCCGAAGAACTGTGGAATTCGGGCATGCGGTCGGTGCCGGTCACCGTCATCGGCGAGCGCAAAATTTTGGGCTTCAACCAAACCGAACTGACCCGCGCGCTGGAAGAACTGAAAGCCTGAGGACCAGTCGGCCTTGATTGCAACTATACACTTTCATCTTAGGAGGATGACATCATGACCTTGCATACCGTACAATATCCGTTCGCCAAAGTCGGCACGCCCGCCCCTTCGTTCAAGCTGCTTTCGACCAAAAACATGGAGACGCTCGAAGAAACGGTCTCCCTGGAAGATTACCGCGGCAAATGGCTCGTCTTCTTCTTCTGGCCGTATGACTTCACGTTCGTTTGCCCGACCGAAATCGTCGGCTTCAGCGACGCTTACGACCAATTCAAAGAGCTGAACTGCGAAATCGTCGGCGCTTCGGTCGACAGCGTGCATACGCACCGCGCCTGGATCCAGACGCCGCGCGACGCCGGCGGCATCGGCGACATCCGCTTCCCGATCGCGTCCGACTTCACGAAGGAAGTCGCCCATGCCTACGGCATTCTCGACGACGCGTCCGGCGCCGCGCACCGCGGTCTGTTCATCGTCGATCCGGAAGGCGTGCTGCGCTACCAGGTCGTCACCGACATGAACGTCGGCCGCAGCGTCGACGAGACGCTGCGCATTTTGCAGGCGCTGCAATCCGGCGGCCTGTGCCCGGTCAACTGGAAGCCCGGTCAGAAGACGCTGTAAGAGCGGCGCGCTGCAACAGTCCGTCCTTAGCGGGCCCCATTTTCCGCAACGAAAGAACGCCCTTTGCCTGGCTAATCATGCCAAGCAGAGGGCGTTTTTTTGCGTATAGGCATTGAATGTTTGTTGACAGTTCCGATGACGCGTTATATCTTTGTTACTAAACATAACGCATATAACGAATCCAGAGGGTGGCAATCTTGATGACAGGCGCAAACCTAGTCCAGTCGCAGGCGATGAAGCTGTCTTTGAGCGCCGGGATGAGACAAAGCCTCCAAGTCCTTCAATGTTCGTCAGAAGAGTTGACATCGCTGATTTACGAACAACTTTGGAACAATCCGATGCTGGAAGAAGCGGCCGGCGGGAACGACCTTTCGGGCTTTGACGGCTATTTTGACCGCCGGGATCCGGGGGGGAGGACGCGAACCGCCGGCTTCGAGGAGTGGGGAGCGCAGGCGGGCCCGGGCGACAGTCTGGAGGCCGTGCTGACGGAACAACTGAATTTTTCGGTCGATCGGCGTTCCGTCCTGTATCGGGCCGCCGCTTTTATTATCGGAAATTTGACGGATGCCGGCTATTTGACGATGACGGTGGCGGACATGGCGCATGCGCTCCGGATGCCGGAGACCGAAGTGGAGAAGGCGCTCGTCGCAGTGCGAAGCTTCGAGCCGGCGGGCGTCGGGGCGTACGGACTTCGCGACTGCCTGCTTCTTCAGCTCGGACGGCTGGAACAAAGGAATGAATTGGCCGAGCGGCTTGTCGAGAGCTGCCTGACGGATCTGAGCGAGGGAAATATCGGGAAAATCGCCGCGAAATTGAAGGCGCCGGCCGAACGGCTCCGGGATGCGATTCGCCTCGTCCGGGGCTGGATCCCCGCCCCGGAGCCCGGTTTGCGCGGGAGCGGACGTCTTATATCGTTCCCGACGCCGTCATTGTTCGGCGGCAGACGGGATATGCCGTTTATCTCCATGCCGGGGCTTATCCCCGGCTCGTCATCGCGGACGGCTACGCCTCCATGCTGCGGACGAACGGCGTTTCCCGTTCGGTACGAACCTATCTGCAGGAGTGCCGACGGGCCGCCGCGCAATTTATCGGGAGCATCGAACAGCGGGAACAAACCCTTCTTCGCGTCATCGGAGAGATTGTCGTGCGGCAGGAGGAATTTCTGGGCCGGGGCCCCGGTCATCTGAGGCCGCTGTCTCTTCAGGATATCGCGCGTTCGTTGGAGCTGCACGAGTCGACGGTGAGCCGGGCCGTTCAAAGCAAATACGTTTTGACCGACCGGGGGTGCTGGCGCTTAAGAGCTTTTTCTCGTCCAGCCTGCGCAGCATCTCCGGCGAATCGTCGCAGGATGCGGTCAAAGGGAAAATCAAGCGGCTGATCGGCTGCGAAGACCGAAATAAGCCGTTGTCCGACCAGGCCCTGTCCGATCTTCTTGCCGCGGAGGGCATCGCGGTCGCGCGGAGGACGGTCGCCAAATACCGGGAGGAGCTTGGCATCGGCAAGACCTCCCAGAGGCAGCATTTGAGAGGAGGGTGAGAAGTTGGAAAACATCCGCATCGCGGTGATCGCGGGGACGCGGGAAACGGGGTCCATGCTTTGCAGGCAGCTGGACGAGCTGTTGGGCGCCTATATGACTTTTTATCCGTATCCGGTTACGGACTGGCACGAGGGCGAAGAGATGGATCTCGTCCTGTTCAGCTCGCATATCCTTTTTACCCGTCACCCTCCCTTGCACAGCGGCGCCAAGCTCACCGACGTGCTGATCATCAAGCGCACGCTGACCCGAGCGGGATGGGAATTGATCCGCAAGCTGCCGCCGGGCAACCGTTACTTGGTCGTCAACGACGAGCGCGACTCGGTCGTCGAAACGATCTCGCTGCTTTACGAGTCCGGTCTCAGGCAAGTGGACCTGCTGCCCTACTACCCTGGCGTGCCGGACATTTACGATGTCTCCGCTGCCATTACGCCGGGCGAAGCGCATCTTATCCCGGACTCGGTCAAGGAAACGATCGATATCGGGCCGCGCGTGGTGGACGTCAGCACGATTGTCGAAATTCTGACCCGCTTCAATCTGCTGAATCACGAGACCCGCAAGCTGCTGGACGAGTACGGAGAGCGGATCGTATCGCTCAGCCAAGGCTTGCAGCAAACGATGCACCGGCTGATCGACGCCAAAAATTTGTTCGAGGAAACGCTGAATATGGTGCAGGACGGGGTGGTGACGTACGACGAGGGAGGCTCGATCACGTTCGTCAACCGGACGGCGGAGGAAATCTTCGGGGAACCGGCACCGTCGTGGGCCGGCCGAACGATCGGCGAACTGTTTGGCGGCCACGGCCTTGACCGCGCGTTGCTGGATTCTCCCGAGGAACTGAAGGATCGGCTGCTCACGGTGGGCAAGCAGGCCGTCATTGTCAACAATATGCGCATTCTCGGACGAGGAGGCCATTCGGAGAGCGTCCTCATCTTCAAGATCGCCCAGAAGGTCGAGGAGCTGGAGCTCAAGCTGCGCACCCAGCTGCGGGACAAGGGACACGCGGCCAAATTTTCGTTCCGCGACATCGTGACTTCTTCCGAACAAATGCTCCGCATCATCGCAAGAGCCCGGAAGATGGCGGAAAGCGAGCTTAGCGTGCTGATTCTCGGCGAAAACGGAACGGGAAAGGAATTGTTCGCCCACTCGATTCACAATCATTCCCCGCGCGCCTCTTTTCCCTTTATCGCGGTCAATTGCAGCGCGCTCTCCGAGAATCTGCTGGAGTCGGAGCTGTTCGGCTATGAAGACGGCGCGTTCACGGGCGCGCGGCGGGGAGGCAAGCCGGGGCTGTTCGAGCAGGCGCACCGGGGAACGATTTTCCTCGACGAGATCGGAGACATCAGCCCCGCTCTCCAGACAAGGCTGCTTCGCGTGCTGCAGCAGAAGGAAATTATGAAGGTGGGCGGGACGAAGGTGCTTCCAGTCGACGTGCGGATTATCGCGGCCACCAATCGCGATTTATATCAGATGGTCAAGGAAGGCCGGTTTCGGGAGGATTTGTATTATCGTCTGAAAGTGCTTCATATCGAGATTCCGCCGCTCCGCGAGAGAAAGGCGGATATTCCGCCGCTCGTCCGCTTCTTTCTGGAAAGAAGGGGCGTCGACCGCGAGCCGGGCCCCGGCTTCATGGCGGCGCTGGCCTGTTACGAGTGGCCGGGAAATATTAGAGAACTGGAGAATACGATCGAATACATGATGATTATGAGCGAGGGAGAATTTTCCGTAGAGGAGCTTCCGTTCGCCATCGAACAGCCTGCCGGAGACGCTGCGCCCATCGGGACGGTCGCGCGTCCGGCCCCGGACGCGAGGGCGGTTCCGGCCGCTTACATGGAGGAAGGCCGACTCGAACGCGCGATTCTCGAGTTGATCCTGAAAGCGCAATTGGCAGGCCGCCCTGCGGGAAGACGGAACCTCATCAAGCTTGCGGAGAGCGAAGGCTTGCTGATTGCCGAAAGTCAAATGCGGCATTGGATCGGCGTTCTGAACCGGCGGGGGCTGGTGGAGGTTCGCATCGGCCGGGGGGGCTGCCGTTTGACCAGAAAAGGGTACGAGCTGCTGAACAGTCGATAATGACGGCGGAAGCCAAAGATGCCTTTGAATCTTCAAAAGGCATTTTTTTGTTCCCTTAATAAACGGGACAAACAGGATAAATGAGATAAAACGGGATTAATGGGAGGAAGGCGAAGGGGCGAAGCGGGACGGAAAGAGCCCGTTATTTTGGAAGAAAGGTTGCGGGGCGGGAATGAAGCGCGATAATCCGCGTTTTTTGACAAAAAAGATTGCGTTTCAATGCGTTGGCACGATTCTTGCTTGAATAATGGTGCAGGCATTTTTAAAGACGAGAGGTGACATCAGCTGAATATGACAATGCCACTCGGACTGGACGAAGAGCGAATCGCCGCTCTGGCCAGCCATCTGATCCGGTTCGAAACGACGACGCCCGAGCGGATCAACGCATGCGCCGATTATTGCGCGGACTGGTTGGAACAAGGGGGTGTGAACGTTAAAGTTTACGAGAATCAAGGCCTGAAAAGCGTAGTGGCCTCCGTCGGATCGGGGTTGCCCGTCATCATGCTGAACGGCCACCTGGACGTCGTGCCCGGAGAGCCCGACGACTTCGCGCCTCGCGTGGAAAACGGCAGACTGTACGGCCGGGGCAGCTATGACATGCTGGGAGCCGTCGCCAGCATGATGGTGCTGATGACGGAACTGGCGAAGGACGTGCCGGATTGCACCGTCAAGCTTGCGCTCGTGCCCGACGAAGAGAGCGGGGGCGAGAGGGGGACGGGCTATCTGGTCGAGCAGGGAGAGGTAGGAGATATCGCCATCTGCGGGGAGCCGACGGATCTGAACATCGCGCTGCAAGCCAAAGGCATTCTCCAGCTCGTCGTCGAGGCGACGGGCGTCGCCGCCCACGGAAGCCGGCCTTGGCTCGGCAAAAACGCGATACTCGAAGCGCTGCGGCACTACGAGAAAATCGCTTCGATGCGAATATTCGAAGAGAGCACGCCTTACTTCGAACGTCCGTCGCTCAATCTCGCCAAAATTCAGGCAGGTACGGTGTTCAATCAGGTGCCGGACCGCTGTACGTTCGGCGTCGATATCCGTTATTTGCCCGGCCAGAAGGCGGACGACCTGCTTCGGATGATCCGGCAGGCGCTGCCCGACGCCGAGATCAAGGTCCATTTTCACGGCTACCCGGTCGACACGACGGCGGAGCACAAGCTCGTCCGAAAACTGCAGGCCATCGCCGGAACTTCCTTTTTCGGACAAGACGGCTCTGCCGATACCCGGTTTTACGCTCTGCATGGCATTCCGGCCGTCGAGTTCGGACCGGCGGGCGCCCATCACCACGGCCCCGGCGAATATGCGGACATTCCGTCCCTTGGCCGCTACAAGCAAATTCTGAAGCAATTCATTAAACAAGCAAAGGATGATAGGCATGAAATTCAAGGATAAGGTCGTCATTGTCACGGGAGCGGGATCCGGCAACGGACGTTCGATTGCGCTGCGTTTTCTGAAGGAAGGAGCGAAAGTCGTCATCGCGGATATCTCGGAAGAGGGCGCGCGGCAGACGGCGGAGCTTGCGCCCGAACCGGCGAATGCGGCAGTCGTCCTGGCCGACGTGACTCGAAAAGCCGATGTGGAGCGGATGATCCGGACGACGGTCGAAACGTTCGGCGGACTCGATATTTTGGTCAACAATGCCGGCATCGTCGCGTTTACGGAATTTCTGGAACTCTCCGAGGAGGAGTGGGACAAGGTTCACAACGTCAATCTGAAGGCGCCGTTCCTCTGCTCCCAGGCGGCCGCCAAGGCGATGATCGAGGCGGGCGTCAAAGGCAGAATCGTCAATATCACCTCCGTTGAGGCCCATCGCATCGTTTCGAGCAGCGGACACTGCCAGCCGCACTACAATTCCTCCAAAGGCGGCCTGAACCTTTTGACAAAGGCGATGGCGCTCGAACTGGCCCGTTACGGAATTACGGTCAACGCCGTTGCGCCAGGCGTCGTCGAAACGCCGTTCACGGCGAAGGGACTGGAGAATCCGGACGTTAAGGCCTGGGTGCTTGAACGCATTCCGGCGGGTCGGATCGCGGTGCCCGACGATATCGCCAATGCCGTGCTGTTTCTGGCGCAGCCCGAATCCGAATATGTAACGGGCACGACCGTGTTTGTAGACGGCGGCTGGACGATTCATTAACCGCACACGCAACAGAAAAGAGGGAGAACCGAACATGAGCAGATTGGATTTGGCGCAGCTGGCGCGAATGGCGGAAGGCGGGGAGATTCGCTCGGTGGTGATCGCGGCGGTCGATATGCAGGGGAAGCTGTTCGGCAAAAGAGTGCCCGTCTCTTATTTTCTCGAGGAGGCCAAAGACGGCATCCATACGTGCGCCTTGAATTTTGCCTGGGATGTGAGCCTTAACTTCGGCGCATTCGACTATTGCAACTGGGATACCGGGGTGCACGATATAAAGACGGTGCCGGATCTGACGACGCTGCGGCCGTATCCGTGGTCGCCCAAAACGGCGTTCGTGCTTTCGGACACGTATGAAAAGGACGGTTCGGAGGTTGCCGTAGCGCCGCGCAATATGTTGAAAAAACAAATTGCCGAGGCGGCCTCGATGGGCATAAAAGCCTTTGCGGCATCGGAGATCGAATTTTACGTATTCAAGGAAACTTCGGAGACCGTCCGCGCCAAAAACTTTACGGACCTGAAGCCGTTGTTCGAATATCCGATCGACTATTCCATTTACCGGCTGACGGTCGATCACGGGTTTCTCGGCATGCTCGTCGAGAACCTGGAGGCGGCGGGCGTGCCGATCGAGGCGTTGAAGGGCGAATGGGGCAAGGGACAAATCGAGTTGAACGTCCGGTATGCGGAGGCGCTGGAGATGGCGGACCGGACGGCCATATACAAAAACGGAATCAAGGAGATGGCGGCGCTGAACGGGCTGATGGCGACGTTTATGGCGAAGCAGGACGCCGGAGATTCCGGCAGCAGCGGCCATACCCATATCAGCCTGTGGGATTCGGAAGGCGAAACCAACCTGCTGTCCGATCCCGAGGGGGAATGCGGACTATCGGAAACGGGCCGTTATTTCCTGGGCGGCATGATGGCGCTCGCGCCGGAAATGATGCTGTTTTACGCCCCTTATATCAATTCGTATAAGCGTCTTGCGGACTTCGGTTCTGGCGCGCCCAACACGATAAGCTGGGGCATCGACAATCGCAGCACGTCCTTCCGCTTCGACGGCAAAGGCCGATCGGCCCGATTCGAGAACCGCGTGCCCGGAGCCGACGCGAATCATTATCTCGTGCTGACGGCCATGCTCGCCTCCGGCCTGTACGGCATCAAAAACCGGATCGACATTCCGGCGCCGGTCAAGGGCAACGCGGGAACCCAGGCGGTTCCGCTTCTCCCGTCCAGCCTGATGGAGGCCCGCGACAATCTCGAACGAAGCGAGGCGGCCAGGTCGCTGCTCGGCGACGCGGTCGTCAATCATTATCTGCAAGCCGCGAAGCTCGAGATCGACGATTTCTCCAAGGCGGTCACGGACTGGGAGCGCAAGAAGTATTTCGAATTCATTTAAGCCGCAGAAGGACGCGGGCCGATCGCGCGCAGACGCCGCGGCCGGCGAAGGAGGAGCACGAATGAAAACGCCAATAGAGCTGGATCGATACAGTTGCAACTGGATCGGCGGAGAACGGGTTCAAGGCACGGCGGCAATGGAAGTGGAAAATCCGGCAACCGGAAGGACGATCGCCCGGGTGCCCGATCTGGAGGACGAAGCCGTCGATCGCGCGATAGAAAGCGCCGGGCAGGCATTCGATTCGTGGTCGCGGCTGCCGGCGGGCGTTCGAGCGGGTTATCTGAACGAATGGGCGCAGCGCCTGCTCGACCATTCGGAGGAGCTCGCCAGCTTGCTGACCCTCGAGCAAGGCAAGCCGCTCGTCGAGTCGCGCGGCGAGATCGCGGGCGCGGCGGCGATCATCCGCTGGTATGCGGAAGAAGGAAAGCGGGCTTACGGCGAAATTATCCCCGCCTCCAACGAGGGGCAGCAACTGCTCGTATACCGGGAGGCGGCCGGCGTCGTCGGCCTGATCACGCCGATGAATTTCCCGGCGGCGACCGTGGCTCGCAAGGTCGCTCCCGCTCTGGCGGCCGGCTGCACCCTCGTCTTAAAGCCGGCCGAGACGACGCCGCTTACCGCCATCGCCTTGTTCGACCATTTGATGGCGACCGGCATCCCGGCCGGAGCGGCCAATCTGGTCACGGGCGAAGCGGCCCGCATCGGCGCCCGTTTGATGGCCCATCCGGCGATCCGAAAAATTTCGTTTACCGGGTCGACCCGCATCGGGAAGCTGCTCATGGAGCAGGCCGCCCGGACGGTTAAAAAGGTGTCGCTGGAGCTGGGCGGCAACTCGCCGGTCATCGTCTTCCCGGATGCCGATCCGGAAAAAGCGGCTGCCGACATTGTCGCGAACAAGTTCGAAAACTGCGGTCAGGTATGCAACGGCATCAATCGGATTTATGTTCACGAGGACATCCGCGATGCCTTCGTCGCCGCCCTGCTCTCCCGCGTGCGCCGTCTTCGGACGGGCCCGGGCTTGTCCGAAGGCGCGGATGTAGGTCCGCTGATCAGCGGCGCTGCGCTCGCCAAGGTCGAGCGTCTTGTCGGCGACGCCGTCGCCAAGGGCGGCGAATTGCTGGCGGGCGGCCGCCGGCTGCAGGCGGAACCGTATGCGGACGGCTACTTCTATGCGCCTACGCTGATTGCCGGGGTCACGGGAGAGATGGACATCGCGCGCGAGGAGATCTTCGGTCCGGTCGCGCCGGTGCTGGCGTTTCGAACGGAGGAGGAGGTCGTGGCGGCCGCCAACGACACCGACTACGGACTTGCTGCTTATGTATATACGCAGAATTTCGCGCGCATTCACCGCATGATTCGGGTATTGAAAACAGGCAACATCGGCGTTAACGGAACTTCGCTCGCCTACCCGCAGGCTCCGTTCGGCGGGGTGAAGGAGAGCGGCATCGGCAGGGAAGGCGGCCGTCAGGGGCTTGAGGAATACACGGTGCTGAAGTACGTTGCCCTGACGACGGAGTGAGCATATGACCGGATACCGTCTCCCGGATGAACAGGCGGCCGCCCGCGCGCTCAGAGTGGTGTTCCGCAACTCCCCGGACGCTTTGCTGCGAATCGTCGGAGTGCTGAACCGCAGCGGCATCGCGCTCGTAAGCATGGAATTGCAGCCCGCGGCCGAACCGGGCGTCTTTAGACTGGATCTGGGCGTGAAGCTGTCGGCGCGCGACTGCCGGCTGCTTCGCGAACGGCTGCGCAAGCTCATCTCGGTGCTCGGCGCGGAAGAAAAAGACGCCGGCGAACCCGAAGGCGGCGCGCCCGGCGACGGCGTGGGCCTGTCGGAGCACAGCGGTTCCCGAAGCGGGGCCGATACAGGCTGCGGTTGAAAAAGGGCCGGGGCCTGCCGCCCGGATCGATGTACAGGAGGGGATACACATGGCAACGCTCACGATTCGCGCGATCGTACGCAACCGGCCGGGGGCGTTGGCGGCCATCTCGCAAGTGATCGCTTCGTTCGGCTGCAACATCGAGCGCGTGATCGTCGTGCGCTCGCGCAATCCCGGTCATGCGCGCCTGAAGCTCGACGCCTGCTGCGGCGAGCAAGAACGGTTGGACTCGTTGCTTGCGGGGCTGGAAGGGCTGAAGGATGTCGTGCGAATCCGGGCAAAGGCGGCACGAAGCGGCTCCGCCGCTTATTGGATTGTCGCCTACAGCTTGTTCGTCGCGATTTTAGGAATTAATGTGGCTTCTCCGCTGTATGCGGTATACAAGCAGATGTGGGCGCTGACGCCCGGGACGGTAACGCTCGTCTATGCGGCCTACGCCTTTGCGGTTATCCCCTCCATCGTGCTGTTCGGCCAGTTATCGGACCGGCTCGGATCGCGCGGCATTCTGATCGGCGGCCTGATCTCCGCGATGCTGGGCTCGCTCTTCCTGGCGCTGGCGGACGGTCTGCCGCCGTTGCTGGTCGCGCGGTTGTTTCAAGGGTTGTCGGCCGGCATGTTCAATGGCGTGGCGATTGCGGCGATGACGATTTTGCACCGGGAGCGAAGCCGCAGCAAGGCGGCCTATGCGGCGGCGATCGCGGTCACGGCGGGCAACGCGCTCGGACCGGTCTTGGGCGGCGCTTTGGCGCAATACGGTCCTCTGCCGACGCAGCTGCCTTATTTCGTTCATATTCTGCTGACATTGCCCGGCTTTGCCGGTTTGCTGTTCGTCCGCATCGGCCCGGACGGTGCCGGGCAGAAAGCGAATCGCCTGCGCTGGCCCGCGGTTCCGGCGCAGGCGAAGCCCGCCTTCTATCCGGCGGCGCTGACGTCCTTCATCGCCTGGGGAGTGATCAGCTTGTACATGTCGGTGATTCCATCTTCGATGGAGGCATGGACGGGAAGGTCCAGCCTGTCGGCCGCAGGCGTCGCGGCCGCCCTGGCGATGGGCGTTTCGGCGGCGAGCCAGCCCCTTCTGCGGTTTCTGTCTCCTCTGAGAGGGGTCATGATCGGCTTCGGCTGCATCGCGGCCGGATTGGCGCTGCTCATCGTCGCGTTGTCGCATCCGACGCTTTGGATGCTGATGCTGTCCACCGTTTGCGTCGGTCTCGGTCACGGTCCGCTGTACGCCGCGAGTCTGGCGGCCGTCAATGCGGCGGCTCCCGACGGCATGAGGGGCGATCTCGTCTCCGTTTTTTACGCGATGACGTATCTCGGCGTCGCCGTTCCGGTTCTCGGTCTTGGCTATGCGACGTCATGGATCGGGCTGACGGCCGCTACCGCGGCGTTCGCTTGCGCGATGGCGGCGCTGGCCGCGCTGGCCGGGCGCGGTTGGTTCAACTTGTACAGGAGGGATTGAACAATGATTTTCGAACGCATGGAGTTGGACGATTACGAGCAGGTGCTGTTCTGCCAGGACAGGCGTTCGGGACTGAAGGCGATCATCGCCATTCACGATACGACGCTGGGACCTGCGCTCGGCGGCACAAGGATGTGGAATTACGCGAGCGAGGACGAAGCGCTTGAGGACGTGCTCCGCCTCGCGAAGGGGATGACGTACAAGCATGCCGTATCCGGACTCGATCTAGGGGGCGGCAAGGCGGTCATCATCGGGGATCCCCGCCGGGACAAAAGCGAGGCGATGTTCCGCGCTTTCGGCCGCTATATTCAAGGTTTGGGAGGGCGGTATATAACGGCCGAGGACGTCGGAACGACGGTCGAGGATATGGACACGATCCGTCTGGAAACGAGCTATGTCACCGGCGTCTCGCCGACCTTCGGCTCGTCCGGCAATCCTTCGCCGGCTACGGCGTTCGGCGTCTACCACGGGATGAAGGCCGCGGCGCACGAGGTTTTCGGCTCCGACCGGCTTGAGGGCAAGGTCGTCGCGGTTCAAGGCGTCGGGAATGTCGCCTACCACCTGTGCCGCTATTTGCGCGAGGAGGGCGCGAGGCTCGTCGTCTGCGATATTAACGAGCATCAGGTTCGCCGGGCGGTCGAGGAATTCGGGGCGAAGGCGGTGGATCCGGCCGATATTTACGATGCGGCATGCGATATCTACGCGCCTTGCGCGCTCGGAGCCACGATCAACGATGAGACGATTCCCCGGCTTAAAGCCAAAATCGTCGCGGGGTCTGCCAACAACCAATTGCAGGAAGAACGCCACGGCCGCATGCTGTACGAGCTTGGCATCGCTTATGCGCCGGATTACGTGCTCAATGCCGGCGGCGTCATCAACATCGCCGACGAGCTGAACGGCTACAATCGGGAGCGCGCTTTCCGGAAGATCGAGGAGATTCGATTCGGCATCGCCCGCATTTTTTCCATTTCGAAGGAGTTGGGAATCCCGACCGATCAGGCGGCCGCCAGGCTTGCCGAAGAACGGATCGCCGCGATTCGCAGCGCGAAAGGCATTTTCGTGCGGGAAGAACTGAACGCGCTCGGCAGACGATAACCAGGCTTGCCCCCGGCGGGAACCGACCATGAACGGGAGACAGGCAACAAATAGAAGGAGAAGGAGAGGCGCTGTATATGTCCGAAGTATCCAAATCGAGGGAAAACGCTCTTCCGATTCGTCCGATTTCCGATTCGTCCCGGCTTTCCGAAGGGGATTCGGCGACCGGGTACGCCCAAGAGTTGAAGCGAACGCTAACATTCAAGGATCTCGTCGTATTCGGCCTGATCACGATGCTGCCGATCGCGCCGACGCAGGTATATGCCTCCGCCTCCATAGCCAGCGGCGGCATGGCTCCGCTCGTCTATCTGGTCGGCGTCGTCGCCATGATCTTTACCGCGATGAGCTACGCTTCCATGAGCAAGGAATTTCCGATCGCGGGCTCGGCGTACTCGTTCGTGCAGCGGGGAATGAATCCGCATATCGGGTTTCTGACCGGCTGGATTATTATTATGGACTATCTGATTATCCCGGGAATGCTGATCGCTTTCTCCAATCTTTGGCTGTCTGCCGCATTGCCCGGCGTTCCGAACGGGTTGATGATCCTCGTCTTTACGCTCATTATCACGATCGTCAATGCCAGGGGCATCTCTCTGACCCGATGGGCGAGCTATCTGTTCCTGATCTGCCAGCTCGGTCTGATCGCCATCTTTGTCCTGTGCGCGCTCAAATACGTCCTGATCGACGGAAACGGCATGGGCCATTTCTCCATCGCGCCGTTTTATCAGCCGGGCAAAATCGACCTGCAGCTTATCGCCACGGCCGCTTCCATCGCGGTGCTCGGGTTTATCGGGTTCGACAGCATCAGCACCCTGTCCGAAGAAACCCGAAATCCGACCCGCACGGTCGGACGGTCCGTCGTCGCTTCGCTGGCGCTCATCGGCATGCTGTTTCTCATGCAATCCTATATGGCCTCGCTGGCGCATCCCGAATACGGCGATCTCGACCCGGGAATGGGGTATTTCGACATCATGCGCGAGGTAGGCGGCGACGGTCTGTATTACGCCTTTATCGTCGTCGGCGTCGTCTCGGTCGGCATCGCCAACGCGCTGACCGTCCAATCCGCCATCTCCCGCGTCATCTTCTCGATGAGCCGGGACAAAATGCTTCCTTTTTCCGGTTTCCTGGCCAAGGTTCATCCGAAGTTCAAGACCCCGGCCAATGCCACCCTGTTCGTCGGGGCGGTGTCGATCCTCGTCGCCTTGTTTCTTTCGCTGGATTTCCTGGCCAGGCTCGTCAACTTCGGGGCCATGACGACTTACATGCTGCTGAATCTTGCCGTCGTGACGCACTTTTTCTTTCGCAAAAAGCAAAGAAGCGGCTTCGACGCCTTCCGGTATCTGATCTCGCCGCTGATCGGCTTCTCGGTCATCGCCTTCATCTGGAGCGGCTTCGATTCGAAGACTCTGTATATCGGCTTCGCCTGGCTGGCGATCGGAGTCGTCTACGGCTTTGTCAAGTCCAAAGGTTATAAAGAGGTGCCGCCCGTACTGGGCGACGTTTGATCGTCCGTCAGACACGCGGTCAAGCGGAATCGGATTCGGGGAGAGGACGTCCGAAATGGCGAAGTCTATTCGTTTAACTTTTTTTGCAAAAAACCTGCTGATTTCCTTCCTGAGCATCGCGATCGTCGGCGCCGTGCTGACGGCGTCGGGAGTGGCGATGCAGAAGCGGATGACGACCGACTATTTGTACGAGCAAGCCTACGGGATTGCCGCCATGGCCCTGCTGCCGCTGAATGCGGAGGACGTTGCGAAGGCGATCGCGGAGCCCGGCTTGGACCGCGAGCCGGTACGCCGTCTGACAGAGCGCCTGACGACCATTTCGGCGGTCAATCCGAATGTCGCCCAGGCTTATCTTTTTTCCGCCGCGACCAACGCGAACGGAGAGGTTACAGTAATCGCCACGCCCGATCATATCGCGGAAGCGGGACTCGTTTCGGGGACGACCTACGAAAATCCGGAGGCGGTTCAACAGGCGATCGATACGGTGGTCGCGACGAAGAAAGCGTCGCAGACCCCGATTTACAAGGATCAATACGGGGACTGGATCAGCATCGTCGAGCCTGTGCTGGACGAGGAAGGCAACGTCGCGGCCGTACTGGGAGTCGATATGAGCGCCTCCCTCATCCGCGAGAACGCCCGCCGGATTCAGACGTTGTCGCTGCTTGTGATGGCGGCCGCGCTGCTCGGCATGATGATCGTCCAGTTCTTCCTCACGAGGCGCACGCTCGCCCCGGTCAGAGAGCTGTTCGCGGCGATCGGACAAGTGAGCGAGGGCCGGCTGGACGTGTCGCTGCGAACCGACCGGAAGGACGATTTCGGGGAACTGAACGTCAAGTTTTCGGAAATGGTCGGAGAAATGCGAAGCATCATAAAGGGCGTACAGGAAAAGGCGGTGCTGGCAGCGGACGCTTCCCGCGATCTGGCCGATCGGGTGCGCAGCGACAAAAACGACTACGAGCGGAATGCAGCGATTATCCGCGAGGTGCTGGGCGGAGCGCAGGCCCAAAACCAGGCGGCCGGCGAAAGCGCGCGGGTGATGGAGGAGATGGCGCAAGGCATCCAGGACATCGCGCGGCTTGCGGGCCAGGTTATGGAGGCTGCCGGCGGGATGAAGGAAAACGCGGGCGAAGGCCAAAATGCGATCGAGCGAGTCGTCCGGCAAATGACCGGCATCAGCCGGAGCGTCAACGAATCGTCCGATATCGTCCGGATGCTCGACGAGCGTTCGCGCCAGATCGGGAATATCGTAAAAGGGATTTCGGACATCGCGTCCCAGACCGAACTCCTCGCGCTGAATGCGGCCATCGAAGCCGCCCGCGCAGGCGAAGCCGGCAAGGGCTTTGCCGTCGTCTCGGGAGAAGTCCGCAAGCTGGCCGACCAGTCCGCCAGCGCCGCCGGGGACATCGCCAGCATCACGTCGCAGATTGCGCATGAAATCGGCGAAGCGGTTCATTTGATGCGGCAGGGCCTTGAGGAGGTAAACGGCGGCATGCAGGTGACGAGAGAGAGCAGCGAGGTGTTTGACGGCATCTTCGATGCGATCCGCGACGTATCCGCGCAGACCGAGGATATGTCCGCCATTACGGAACAGATGTCGGCGGGGTCCGAAGAGGTGGCGGCTTCCGTGCAGCAGTTGGCCGCAATCGCGAAAGTTTCCGCCGACGGAGCGGCCCGGATGGCGGCGGGGACGGAGGAGCAGATGCTCCGCCTGGGGCTATGGCGGAGTCGGCGGACAAGCTTAACGAAATGTCCGCCGAGCTGACCCGGCTCGTATCCCGTTTTCAGGTTTGACTTTACCGCAGGTTAAGGCGATAGCGCAAAGGCAAAGACGATGAAGGCTCCCGACATGCGGGTGCCCCATCGTCTTTGCTGCGCTTTGCGGAGCGCTTGACCGGAAGACAAGTTCCCGAAAACGAGAAAACGGAGCTTCGGGAATAAAAATAAAAAATTCGGTCTTGCCAAGATTATATATAATATATAATATAGATTATAGAATATGGTGTAAGAGAATATGACATCCCTAAAGATGCCGAACGGCAAACCAATACGGGAAGGTGATAAGGAGTGAAGCCTATCGTTACGAGGCCGCCCTTTATGGACAAGCAGAACATCAGCCACGATCTGGTCGAATATTTCAAGCAGCTGATTTTAAGCGGGGAGTTGAATCCGGGAGACCGAATCGTCGAAACGAAGTTTGCCCGCGAGCTCGGCATCAGCCAGACGCCGGTCCGGGAGGCGATGCACATCCTGGCCGGAGAAGGCGTCGTGACGATCGTGCCGAACAAAGGGCCGGTCGTGAACGAACTGCAGCGGAGCGACGTGTTCGAAATCTATTCGCTTCGGGCGGCCATCGAGGGGCTGGCCATCCGCATCGCGACCCAGATCGCGCCGCAGGCGGCGATCGACGACCTGGAGAGCTTTTACTCGGAAATGAAGGCGAAGCTGGACGACGATTCCGTCGAAACGCTGCTGCCCGACTCGCTGTTCATTCACCAGTCGATCATCAAGCTGTCCAATCACGCGCGGCTGATCCATACCTACGAATCGATCTCGTTCCAGATTTCGCTCGTGAACCGGAT
The DNA here is from genome assembly GCF_016937515.1 of Cohnella algarum. Classification (NCBI taxonomy): domain Bacteria; kingdom Bacillati; phylum Bacillota; class Bacilli; order Caryophanales; family Paenibacillaceae; genus Cohnella; species Cohnella algarum. Next base: position 237,946 of record NZ_JAFHKM010000002.1, on the reverse strand, counting down.
TCTCGGCTCGAATTCGACCAAAGAAAAAGAAGTCGAGCAGCATCTCGAGCTGATCGAGGCGCTCAAGGAGCGGAATCCCGACAATGCGGAAAAAATCATGCGCAAGCACATTTACCGCTCGTACCGCGAATTCATCGAGCTGGACGAGGACAAGCATTGGGAGGACGGAGAGACGCTCTGGTTTTGAGCGGGCGCGCTTCCGCCGATCCTCCGGGCGCCTGGCGGATCGGAAGGGAAGCCTGCCATTTCGTTGAAGAGGGAGGGGCATAAGTGGGAGACGCGGTTTTAAAAATGACGGGCATATCCAAAGCCTTTTTCGGCGTGAAGGCGTTAAACCGGGTATCCCTCGAAGTTCGCCGGGGCGAAGTGCATGCGTTAATGGGCGAGAACGGGGCGGGCAAGTCGACGTTGATGAAAATATTGACCGGTCTGGTGAAGCCCGACGAAGGCGAAATCGTCTTCGACGGGCACCCCGTCAAAATCGATTCGCCGCAGACGGCGCTCGGCCTCGGCATCGCGATGATTCATCAGGAGCTCAATCCGATTCCGGAAATGACGGTCGCGGAAAATATTTTTCTCGGGCGGGAGCCGGTGCGCGGCGGGATTTTTCTGAATCGCAAGGAGCTCTATCGCCAAACCCGGGAGCTGCTGGACGAGTTCGATTTTCCGCTGGAGCCGGGTCAATCGGTCGGGCGCCTGAGCGTCGCCGAAAAGCAGATGCTGGAAATCATCAAAGCGGTATCGTACCGGGCCAAGCTGATCATTATGGACGAGCCGACGTCGGCCCTGTCGGAGAGCGAAGTGAAAACGCTTTTTCGGACGATGGACAATCTGAAGCAAAAAGGCGTCCCGATCGTTTACATTTCCCACCGGATGGAGGAGATTTTCTCCAAGACCGACCGCGTAACCGTGCTTCGGGACGGCGAGTACGTCGGCTCGGAGGACATCGCGAACCTCGACGCCGACCGGCTCATTTCCATGATGGTCGGGCGTCCCCTGGACGCGATCTATCCGAAGGAGGCGGCAACCCGGGGCGACGTCGTGCTGGAGGCGGTGGGCTTAAGGCGGCATTCCGCGTTCGAGGACATTTCGTTCCAGGTCCGAGCGGGCGAAATTCTCGGCATCGCCGGCCTGATGGGAGCGGGTCGCAGCGAAGTGATGCGGGCGATGTTCGGCATCGACCGGCTGGACGGCGGAGAGGTGCGGCTGGAAGGGAAGCCGGTCGCGATCAAGCACCCGACCGACGCCATTCGCCAAGGTCTTGCGATGGTGACGGAGGACCGCAAGGAGCTCGGGCTCGTGCTCTGCCGGTCGATCCGCGAGAACATGACGCTGGCCAGCATGCCGATTTCCGGAGGAAGCCCGTTCCTGTCGGCCAAAAACGAAGTTCGCAACGTCGAGGAGATGACCGGCAAAATCCGCATCAAAATGCGCGACATCGACCAGGACGTGCAAAATTTGAGCGGCGGCAACCAACAGAAGGTCGTCATCGCCAAATGGCTGATGACGAGGCCCAAGGTGCTCATTCTCGACGAGCCGACGCGAGGCATCGATGTCGGAGCGAAAGCGGAAATTTACAAACTGATGTCAAGTCTGGCGAAAGAGGGGTTGGCCATCATTATGGTTTCATCGGAATTGCCCGAAGTGATCGGGATGAGCGACCGGATTTTGGTCATGGGGCAAGGCAGAATCAAGGGCGAGTTCCAGGGCGGACAAGCGACGCAGGAGCAAATTCTCGCCTGCGCCATCGGAGGTGAGCGGATTGCTTAACGGTCTTTCCTTAAAACGCCAGCCCCCGCCCGGCGGAGGCGGAATTCCGGCCGACATGCTCCGCAAATACGGCCTCATCGGCATTCTGCTGCTTGCCGTCATCGTCCTCAGCATCGTTTCCGACGCCTTCCTTACCTTTACGAACCTGATGAACGTGCTGAGGCAAGTCTCCATCAACGGCATATTGGCCGTCGGCATGACGTTCGTTATTTTGACGGCAGGCATCGACTTGTCCATCGGCTCGATGATGGCCGTATCGGCCGTCATCGCCGCTAGCATCGTAAGCTATAATCCCGATCTGGCGATCGTGGCTTTGCTCGCGGGCATGCTGGCAAGCGGCGCGCTCGGCGGGGTCAGCGGCACGATGAGCGCCAAGCTCAACGTCGCGCCCTTCGTCGCCACGCTCGCCATGATGACGATCGCCCGGGGCATTGCGCTCATTTATACGAACGGACGTCCCATCGTCATCGATTCTCCTTCCTTTAAATTTCTCGGCCAAGGCTATCTCGGCCCCATCCCGTTCCCGGTCGTTTTGTTCATCCTCGTAACCGTCATCATGAGCATCATCCTCTACAAAACGAAGTTCGGGCGCTATATATTTGCCGTCGGCGGCAATGAAAACGCGGCCCACATTTCCGGAATCCGGGTCAGCCGGGTCAAAATCTGGGTGTACGTCATCAACGGCCTGCTGGCCGGCCTTGCCGGCGTACTGCTCGCTTCGCGGATCAGCTCCGGACAGCCGAACAGCGGCATGGGCTACGAGCTGGACGCGATCGCCGCCGTCGTCATCGGCGGGACGAGCCTGTTCGGCGGGCGGGGCTCGATGCTCGGCACGATCGTCGGCGTCCTCATTATCGGCGTCATCAACAACGGGTTGAATTTGCTCGACGTATCCTCCTATTGGCAGCAAATCATCAAGGGCGTCATCATCGCGGGAGCGGTCATTCTGGATCAACGGGCAAAGCGCGCTTAACCTCCAGAATCGGAGGCCGAGCCCGCCGCGGCAAGCGGCGCTCGCGTCTGATTTCATAAAACCGAATAGACGAGAGGAGAAACGAGAGATGGCAAAAATGAAAAGCTGGAAGTGGTTGGGGACTCTTGCGCTGGCATCGACGGTGCTGGCGGCATGCGGGGGGAACGAAGGAGGCAATACCGCCTCGCCGAGCGCGGAGGGCGGAGCTTCGGGGGAAGCCGCGGGCAAGGAGTACCGGATCGGCGTAGCCGCTCAGGGTCTGTCGCACGAATTCATCAAATCGCTCGTCGAATCGATGCAGGAAAAAGCCGACGAACTGAACGTCGAGCTGCTCGTCATGGACAGCCAGGACAAAATCGAGGAACAGCTGAACCAGGTCGACAACCTGATCTCGCAAAAGGTGGACGCGATCATTTTGAACGCCGTCGACATGGTCGGCTCGAGTCCGGCGGTCGACCGCGTGAAGGAAGCGGGCATTCCGCTCGTCGAAGCGATCACCTTCACCGAAAACGAAAATTACGACGTGTTCGTCGGCACCGATCCCGAGCAGTCCGGGGTAATGATGGGCGAAATTTTGGCCGAATTGCTGGACGGCAAAGGGAACGTCGCGCTGCTTCAAGGCCAGATCGGCCATTCCGCGGAAATTACTCGCGGCGCCGGGCTCCAGAAAGCGCTGTTCGACAAATATCCGGACGTCAAGCTCGTGACCGAGCAAACCGCCAACTGGAACCGCGACGAAGCGATGAGCATTACGGAAGACTGGCTGCAGCGGTTTCCGGAGCTGAACGCCATCGCCGCCCAAAACGACGAAATGGCGATGGGCGCGCTGCAAGCGGTTGAGGCGGCCGGCCGCACCGACATTCTCGTCGTCGGCATCGACGGCATCGCCGACGCGCTCAAGGCCGTCAAGGAAGGACGTATGGCCGCGACCGTGCTCGACAACGTGACGGAGGAAGGCAAGCGGGCGATCGAAGTCGCCGTCGGGCTGATCGAAGGCGAGAAGTTCGAAAAGAAGGAACTGGTCGACTACGTTCCGATCAATAAAGACAACGTGGACCAATACATCCAGTAAAGTTTGAATACTCGGTTTAAAAAAGGAGCGGACACGAATGCGGGTTACCTACGAACGGCAGCCGGCCGAGCTGCTGCCAACCCCCAAGCATGCGGTTTTCCGGAACGGGCGCTTTCCGCTCGTTCCCGGGCCGATCACGCTGCATGCGGACCCTTCCTTGCGGGAAGCCGCCGACGTCGTCCGCTCCGAGCTGGTCAAGCTCGGAGCGGCGCCGGCCGCGGCGGAGGACGCGTCTTCCTCCCGCGCGATCCGATTCAAAGGTCCGGAAACGATGCCTTCGCAGGCGGAAGAAGAGCTGCGGGGGCAGGCTTTCCCCGAACAGTCTTACAAGCTCGAAGTCGACGCGTCCGGCGCGACGGTCTACGCGCTGCACCTCCAAGGGGCGCTGCACGGGGCGGCGACGCTGCTCGAGCTTGCCGAAAGCTCCGGGGACGGCAGCGTTCCGGAGCTTTCCATTGCCGACGGCCCCGATATCGGCCGCCGGATCATCTCGCCGACGCTGACGTGGTACGCGGGATTCGCCCGGGCGGGGTTCGGCACGCAGCTATGGGACGGAGAACGTTGGAAGACGTTCGTCGACTGGTGCTTCCGGCATAAAATCAACGCGCTGAACGTCGTCATGTACGGTTTTTGGCCGTTCGAATTCCCGGCGTATCCGGAGACGGAGCTTCGCGGCTTGCGAATGGAAACGTGGTCCGAGGAGATCGGCGATTGGGTCGAGGTTTCGTTCACCCACCCGAATTTGCGCAAGCCGTTCCTTCAGGAGCTGATCCGGTACGCGAACGACCGGGGCATCGAGATCTATGCGTATATCGGCATGAACTCGTACAGCGGCGGGTACCCCGTCGTTCACCCGGAAAGCCGGAGCGTGCTGTCGCCCGAACTGATCGCCGCGGGGCACGTGAACAATTACGATTCGATGTGCACGTCGCGGGTCGACGTACGCGATTATCTTCTCGCCAGCGTCAAGCGGATCGAGGAGCTCGGGTTTGACGGCCTCGTCTTCGAGGAGAGCGAAGAGGTGCAGTGGTTTTGCCAATGCGCGGAATGCAAACGCAAGTACGGCCATTTGCCGCCGAACGACGCGAAGCATACCGTAACGGCCGAGCTGCTTGCCGAATACCGCAAGGTTCTGAAGCCCGAGACGCTGATCGGCATTCGCTGGCTGCGGGAGCCGCCGATCGTCAAGGACGAAGCGTACCTCGCCGCCTGGCGGGACAAGCTGCCGGAGGACGTGAAGCTGTTCTGGGCGCCGGGACTGGAGGATGACGACCGGGAATTTTTGAAATGGGCGCGGGTGTTCGGGCCGGATCGCATCTGGTCGCGCAACTGCGAGGGCAGCGGCTTCGCCGCCAGCCTCGGCCGAATTCCGTACCTGATTCCCGATACGTTCCCGGAATCGCTGCGCAACTATGCGTTCCAGCACTTGTGGAACGACATCGCCCAGTTTCAGGGGGCGGTCAACACAAACTGCTCGGCGATCAACGGCTACGGCTTCGAATGGTACGGGCACGAGCTGTTTTTTATGGCGACGGCCCAGTACGGCTGGGATTGCTGGAGGTTCGACCGCGACGCCTTTTTGGCGTTTGCCTCGCGCCACCTGCACGGCGAGGCGGACGGGGAGCGGTACGAGCGGGTCATTCGGACGCTTCCGTGCATCCACGAGACGCAAATTTGCCCGACGCTGCCGTCGTTTCCGTTCATGCCGAACAAGTACGTCGGCGACGAAGGCGCCGCTTATTTGGCGCAATGCGCGGAGGCGGCCGAACGGGCGATCGAAGAGCTTGCGGCGATCGCCGCGGCGGAGGGCTTGAGCCGGATCCGGCGGGAAAATGCCGAAGCGACGCTCGTGATGGCAAGGCGCATGCGCGAGGTTATCCGGGCCGGGCTGTTCTTTAACCGGTTTCTGGACGAGCGGGATTCGGGACAGGCGGACGCCGGCAGGCTGCGCGAGTACGCGACGCAAGCGCTCCGGCACGCTGAGGAAGATTACCGCCTGATCAAGCTGCACTATTTCGATACGAAGGCGCACGATTGGACGGGCGTGCCGATCGGCGAATATTACGTTCCGATGGTCATCAACGAATACAAAAAGACGTTCCACGCGGCGCTCGGAACCGACGAATTCGCCCCGGACGACGGCGTGCCGTATATGGTCGGCGGAGAAAGCCTGCCGTGGGAATGGCTGCTCGAGTGGGGACCGCGCATCGCCGCCGCAAGGCCTCTTGCGGCCTTGCGCGGGGAGGGCGGAAGCGGACGATGAAGCATCCGGTCATCGATATTTTGGAGGACCTCGTCCGCATTCAGAGCGTCAACCCGCACTACGGGGACGGGGCGAACGGCGAAATGGAGCTTTCCCGTTATATCGAGCGTTTTTTTCGGCGGATCGGCCTGCCGGTGCGAAGGCAGCCGGTCGCCGAAGGAAGGGACAACCTGATCGTCGAGCTGAGGACGGGACACCCCGATTCCGTGCTGTTGTACGAGGCCCATATGGACACCGTTTCGCTCGGCAGCATGGAGCGGCCGCTCGTGCCGGCCATCCGCGACGGGCGGCTGTTCGGCAGGGGAGCCTGCGATACGAAGGGTTCGCTTGCGGCGATGATGTACGCGATGGAGCAGTGCGCGCGCTATCCCGAGCTGCTGAGGTGCGACCTCGTCTTATGCGCGTCCGTCGACGAGGAGCATGCGTTTACCGGACTGCTTAAATTTCTGGAGCTGGACATGCCGATATCGGCCGCGGTCGTCGGCGAGCCGACCGAGCTGAAAATCGTCGCCTCGCACAAGGGCTGCGTTCGTTTCGCCGTGCGGACGTTCGGCAAATCGGCGCACAGCTCCGTTCCTCACGAGGGGGAAAACGCCATCGTGTCGATGGCGAAAATCGTTCAATATTTGCAGGAAAAAATGACGCCGGAGCTCGGGCGCCTCAGCGACGCCCTGTGCGGTCCGGCAACCTTGTCCATCGGGACGATCCGCGGCGGAAAGCAAATCAACATCGTGCCCGAAAGCTGCGTCATCGAGGTGGACCGCCGGATCGTCCCCGGCGAAAATCCGCATCGGGTGCTGGCGGATATCGAGGAGGAGCTGCAAGGATGGTGCGCGGCGCAAGGAATCAAATGCGCGATCGAGCCGCTGCTGCTCGATTGGGCGCTCCATACGCCGCCGGGCAACCCGCTCGTGCGGCGCGCGCGGGACGCGGCTTCGGCGCTCGGCCTGAATAGCGGCGTATTCGGAGAAACGTACGGCAGCAATGCAAGCAAGCTGCAGGGAATCAAAGGCATCCCCAGCATCGTCTACGGACCGGGCTCGATCGCCCAGGCCCACTCCCGCGAGGAATGGGTCGCCGTGTCCGACGTCGAGCGGGCGACCGAGTTTTACATGGAGCTGGCGCGAACGTTCCGCTAAAGCCCAAGAGCGGGAAACGGGAGGCCGTTTCCGAAATTTTTTGATGAAAAAGGAGCTTTTCGATGAACAAGGAAATCATCCGCACCGACAAAGCCCCGCAGCCGGCGGGCAGCTATTCGCAAGCGGTCAAATTCGGCAACACGGTGTACGTGGCGGGAACGTGTCCGTTCGAGCTCGGGTCCAAAACCGTCAAGCACCCCGGCGATATGGCCGCCCAAACGAAACTGGTGCTTGAATATATGGCGGAAATTTTGCGGGAAGCGGGCTCTTCCCTCGATCACGTGCTGAAAGTGACGGCTTTCCTGGACGACTTGGACGCGTTCGCGGAGTACGATCGGGTATACGCAAGCTTTTTCAAGCAGGACCCGCCGGCCCGCAGCACGGTCGAGATCGGCAAGTTTCCGCCCGGCATGCGGGTGGAGATCGAATGCGTAGCCTATATACCGGAATGAACGCGACGGCAAGGGGGAGCGACGGTGAAAATCGCCGATCGGGTTTATTTGGTCGGGAGCGGAAAGTTCGGCATGGAGCTGAGCGACCCGACCGACTGCAACGTCTATTTGCTGGACGGCGGGGAGCAATGCGCCCTCATCGACGCCGGCGGAGGCGTCGATCCGGAACGGATCGAGGCCAACATCGCCGCCGCCGGCTTCGGCATGGACCGGATTAAAACGCTGATTTTGACCCATGCGCATGCGGACCACGCCGCCGGGGCGGCTTATTTCGAACGGACGTACGGGATGGAGGTCGTTGCCGCCGCGGATGCGGCCGCATGGCTGGAGAGCGGCGACATGGACAAGACGAGCCTCCGGCATGCGCAGCGGGGAGGCGTCTATCCGCCGGATTTTGCCTTTCCCGCTTGCCGGATCTCGCGCAAAGTCCGGGAGGGCGACCTCGTGGCCGTCGGCGATCTTGCGCTTCGCGTCCTCGACAGTCCGGGCCATTCCAGAGGCCACATCTGCCTGCTGTGGGACGAAGGGGAGCGGCGCAGCCTGTTTGCGGGCGACACCGTATTCGCCGGCGGCAAAGTCGTCATTCAGAACGTATGGGATTGCATCATCGACGAATACGCCGCTACGGTGGCGAAGCTTCACGGGCTTCGCGCCGACCGGCTGTTCCCCGGCCACGGGCCGTTTCTGCTCTCCCGGGCGTTTGCGCATATCGAGCGGGCGCACCTGTGCTTCGAGCGGCTGGATGTGCCGCCCAACCTATAACGGAGGGACAAACCCCGATGAAAGCATTGATCGACAAAAACGATTTTATCGGCCTGGAGCGCTGTTCCTGGTTTTACAGCGGAGCGGAAACGCCGACCCACCGCGAAGTGCTCAAGGCGGTGACGGAGTATATGACCGTCCGCAGTCTCGGGCCCGGCGGACGGGACCGCAACGCGGAGACGGAACGGAGCTGCAAGCGGAATCTGGCCGAGCTGCTCGGCAGCCGGCCGGAGCACATTGCGCTCATGTCCAGTTCCTCGGAGGCGATCTCCATGATTTCGCGGGCGCTGGCGCTCGCGCCGGGGACAATGTCGTGCTTCACGTGCTCGAGTTTCCGTCCGGCGTGCTCCCCTGGCTTGCGCTTAAACGCGACGGCGTGGAGGTCAGAGTCGTGCAGCACCGCGACTGGGAAGTCGACGAGGCCGATATTTTAAGCCGGGTCGACGGCCGCACGAAGCTGGTCATGACGAGCCACGTCAGCTACTTGAACGGCTTTCGGTTCGATTACCGGAAGCTGTACGAGCGCATCGCGAAGACCGACGCCCTGCTGCTGCTCGACGCGACGCAGTCGCTCGGCGTCGTTCCCGTCGACGCGTCGATGGCGGATTTCGTCGTCGCCAGCTCCTACAAATGGCTGTTGTCGGTGCACGGAGGCGGCATTCTGGCCGTCAACCCGAAGCGGACGGCCCATATGATGCCGGCCTACGTCGGCTGGCGCAGCGTGGCCGACAATCCGGACGGCTCCGACCGGTTCGAAACGTTCGCCTTCCAGCCGGACGCGCGGCGCTTCGAGCTGGGCTACCCGGCGTATCCGACGGTTTACGCGCTGGAGCGCTCGACCCGGCTGCTGCTCGACGTCGGAATCGGCAACGTCGAGCGACACGTCGCCGCGCTCGGCGACGTGCTCATTCCGTTTCTCGTTTCGCTCAAGCTGGACGTGACGACGCCCCCGGACGCCGGGCGGCGCGCGGGCAATATCACCTTCCGCCACGACGAGGCCGAAGCGGTCGCCGCCAGGCTCAGGCAGCGGGGCATTTACGTCATGGGCGGAGACGGCAGGGTGCGCATTTCCGTGCACGCCTTCAACGATTCGGCCGACGTGGAAACGCTGATCGGCCAACTTCCGGACTGTCTGTAAAACAAGGAGGAGGCGCACGCGATGAAAGCTTTAGTATGGACCGAACCGGAAAAGATGGAATATGCGGAACTGCCGGAAACGGCGCCCAAGGAAGACGAAGTGTTGATCCAGGTAGAGGCGGTCGGCATCTGCGGCTCCGAGCTGGAAGGCTACCTCGGCCACAACAGCCTGCGCGTGCCGCCGCTCGTCATGGGGCACGAGTTTTGCGGGCGCGTCGTATCGTTCGGCGCCCGGGTGACGGGGCTCGCGGCGGGACAGAAAGTCGTCGTAAACCCGCTCTCCTCGTGCGGCGTCTGCGCGTCCTGCCGCAAAGGGCACACGCAGCTGTGCGCGTCCCGCAGCATCGTCGGCATTCACCGGCCGGGCGCCTTCGGCGAACGGGTCGTGGTGCCCGCTTCGGGCGTCGTGCCCGTGCCGGAGGAGCTTGGCGCTTATCGGGCCGCGCTGGCCGAGCCGCTCGCCTGCTCGCTGCGGGCGACCCGCCGCGCCATGCAGCGGCACTTCGCTCCGAACGTGCTCGTCTTCGGCGCGGGCGGCATCGGGCTGCTGTGCGCCAAAGTCGCGAGGCAGCTCGGCGCGGATCGCATCATCGTCGCGGACACGCAGGACGAGCGGCTTGCGATCGCGCTTGGCGTCGCGGCGGACGAAATCGTCAATCCGGCGTCGTCCGACCTGGCCGCATCCGTCGCGAAGCTAGCGGGAGAGAAGGGGATCGACGTCGTCATCGACGCGGCCGGCTTCCAGCCGACGCGGGCGGCGGCGCTCGGCCTGGTCAACCCCGCGGGAACCGTCATGAACATCGGCCTCGGCATCGACGAGACGAATTTGAAAATCAATCATTTGATCCGCAGCGAAATCGAAGTGCTCGGTTCGTTCTGCTACACGGCCCAGGACTTCCGCGACGCGGTCGACCTGCTCGCGCAAGGTCGCGTGACCGAGGAGGGCTGGACCGAGGTGCGTCCTCTTTCGCAAGGGGACGAAGCGTTCCGGGATTTGACGTCCGGCAAAGTCCGAAACGGCAAAATTTTTCTGTCGGTGAACGGGGGCTGAGTCGGACATGGAAAAACTCAAAGTCGGCATCATCGGTTTCGGAGATTGGGGCGCTTGCCATTTGGAGGCTTATCGGGCGCTGCCTTTCGTCGAAGTGGTTGCCGTATGCGACGCCGATCCGCGGCGGCGGCGCGAGGCCGTCGAACGGCACGGCGTCCCGCAGGCGTACGAGCTTCCGGAGGAACTGCTTCGGCATGAGGAGATCAAGCTCGTCAGCGTCGTCACGTTCGAGCGCAACCATTTGCGGCCGACGCTGCTGGCGCTGGAAGCCGGAAAGCACGTTCTCGTCGAAAAGCCGGTGACGACCGACCCGGACGAGGCGCAAACGATGCTCGAGGCGGCCGCGAAAGCCGGGACGTGGCTTGCGCCCGGCCACCTGCTGCGCTTCGAGCCGAAGTACGCGCAGGTTCGCCATATGATTCGCACGGGAGAATTGGGAGAAGTCGCTTCCTTATATATGAAGCGATCCCGCCGGAGCTCGCTCTTTTCCACCTATAAGCGCACGCACACCGTGTACGAGCTGACGGTGCACGACCTCGACCAGGCGATCTGGTACGCGGACAGCCGGGTCAAGCGGGTATACGCGTCCGGACGTTTTTTGTCCGGGGCGGAGGCGCCCGAGGTGCTGTGGGCGCAGCTGACGTTCGAAAACGGCATCGTGGCCGTGCTGCACAGCAATTGGCTGACGCCCGACGCCGCCGGCGTCCCGATCCACGATTATACCGAAGTGATCGGGGACAAGGGCATCGCCCGCTTCGATACGGATGCGGCGGGCGTTCATCTGCTCGGAGCGGCGGGGAGAACGACGACGGATTTGTCGGTGCATCAAAATCAGGGCGGCCGGGTGTTCGGGGCGCTGAAGGAGCAGCTGGACTACTTGTGCCAATGCGCGCTGCTCGGCCGGACGCCGGACATCGTCTCGTTCGAGGACGCGGCGCACGGCATCGAGGTGGCGAAAGCCATCGTGCGGTCGGCCGCGACCGGCGAACCGGTCGCATGGGGATGAAACGGAGGAAAAACGGATGAAATGGGTGCAATTCGTCAAACGCGGAGACGCGGAAGAGAACGTATGGCTCGGAGCTTTTACCGACGACGGCCGGGTTCGTCCGATCGCGGAAGGTACGAGCATGAAGCATTTGATCGCCCGCTGCGCGGAATCGCCGGATTACGCGCTGCATCTTGAAGCGCTCGCCGAGCGGGAGGAAACGCTGCCGCTTGACGAGGTGAGGCTAAAGGCGCCGCTTCACAATCCCGACAAAATGATTTTCATCGGGCTGAATTACCGCGATCACGCGGCCGAATCGAACATGGCGGTGCCGAAAGTGCCGGTCCTTTTCCCGAAATACGCCAACTCGATCGTCGGGCCGGAGGACGACGTCGTCATTCCCGCCGAAGTGGAGCAGTGCGATTACGAGGTCGAGCTCGCCGTCGTCATCGGACGCACGGCCAAAAACGTTGCCGCGGAGGACGCGATGGACTACGTTTTCGGCTATACCGTCATCAACGACGTCAGCGCCCGCGATCTGCAACTGACCGAAGGCCAATGGACGCGGGGCAAGGCGATCGACACGTTCGCGCCGATGGGGCCCTGCATCGCCACGCGCGACGAAATTCCCGATCCGCACAAGCTGCGGCTGTCGCTTGCGCTCAACGGCAAGACGATGCAGGATTCCGACACCGGTTTTCTGATTTTCGATATTCCGTATCTCGTCTCGTTCCTGTCGCGGACGATTACGCTTTCGCCCGGGGACGTGATCAGCACCGGCACGCCGCCCGGAGTCGGCATGGGGTTCGAGCCGCCCGTCTGGCTGAAGGACGGGGACGTGACCGAAGCGTACGTCGAGCATATCGGCACGCTGCGGAACCGGTACGTGAAGGAAAACCGCTAATCCGGCACCGTGACCGGAAAGGAAGGCAAACGGATGAAAAAATTCCGCTTCAAAATCGGCTACAAAATTACGATCGGTTACCTCGTGCTGCTGGTGTTTATCGCTTCGGCGCTCCTCGTCGTGTCCCGGACGATCGAAAGCCTGCAGACGGAAATCGATACGTTGATCCAACGCGACCTGAAAATCCAGGAGCTGAGCTATCAAATCGACAAAAACGCCTCCGACATGGAAGCGGGCTTGAGCGACTACGCGATCGCGGGCGAGGAGAGCAGCAAGGAGGCGGTCCGGGCCGCGATCGCAAGATGGGAAGCGAACGGGCAGCAGCTGGCGGGACTGCTCGCGGGCGAAGACGCCCAGCTTAGCCGGATGAACAGCGTGACGGCGTCCATCGAGCAGTGGATCGCGATCGCGGAACGGGAACTGGAGGTGCCGGCGGGCACGCGAAGTCTGGAGGATATCCGGGCGTTCGCCTTGGAGTCGGCCGGACAAAAGCAGATGGACGGCATGCGCGAGCAGCTGTCCCGGCTGCGCCAGGCGGACAAGTACGCGATGGAGCAGCGGGTCGGTTCGCTTCATAAGCAAACGTCCGAGCTGCAAACGCTGCTGTTCGCGTTCGCCGGCGCGCTGACGGTGCTCACGATCGCCTTTTCGTGGATCGTTTCCCGCAGCGTCTCGGTCAACATCCGCCGGGTGACGGCGGCGGTGGCCGACATCGCCCGGTCCGGCGGCGATCTGACGAAGCGGATCCAGGTCCGCGCGACGGACGAGACGATGGAGCTGGGCCGGGAAACGAACGGCTTGCTGGCCTCCCTGCAAACGATGATGCGGGAAATCCGCGAGCAAGCGGGCAAGCTGGCCGACGTTTCGGAGACGATCCGGACGGGAACCGCCGGCGCGCTCGACATCAACGGCCAGGTGAACGAGGCGGTGCGGCGCGTGGCGGAGGGCGCGGAGAGCCAGGTGGCCCGGACGCAGGAAATCTCCGCCATTATGGCGGAGACGATGAAAGGGCTGGAGCAGGTCGCCGCCCGCACGCAGGACGTGTCGGAGCTTGCCCGCGCGACGCGCGAGGACGCCGACAGCGGCAGCGTCAGCCTCGACCGTTCCCAGCAGGAGATCGAGCGGATCGAAACGATTTTCGGCACGATCCAGGGCAGCGTCGGCGATCTGTCCCGGCGGGCCGGCCGGATCCAGGACATCGCGGTCTACATTTCCGAAGTGTCGAAGCAAACGAACCTGCTCGCGCTCAACGCGGCGATCGAGGCGGCGCGAGCGGGAGCGCACGGGCGCGGCTTCACGGTCGTGTCGGCGGAAATTCGCAAGCTTTCCGACGAGACGGCGGAATCCGCGCGGCAAATCACCGCGACGCTCGACGAGCTGAACGAGGGCGTGGGGCAAATCGTGGAGTTGATGGCGGGCAGCGCGCAGGCCGTATACAACGGCACGTCGTCGCTCAAGGAAGCGGGCGGCAGCGTCAAATCGGTCGTGGAAAGCGTGGGCTCGCTGGCGGAGCGGGTGATCGAAGCGGCGTCGGCGATCGAGCAAATCGCGGCGGGCAGCCGGCACGTCGTCCGTTCGGCGGAGGAAATCAGCCGGGTGACCGAGGAAACGTCGGCGTTCGCGGAGCAGATGTCGGCGATGGTGGAGGAGCAGAATGCCTCCCTGCGCGAGTTCGCCGCTTCGTCGGACGGACTGAACGGGGTGTCCGGAACGCTTCGGGATATGACCGGGCATTTCAAGGTATAAAAAAAGAAGAAGGCTCGCGCGAGTCCCGAGGGGCTGCGGCTTGCGGGCCTTCTTTGCTTTGCTTTGCGCGCAGCGCTTTCCTGGAAAGATGCGCCGCAGGTTGGCAGCCGCTTCCGGCGCTCCCCGAGCTTCGCTCTATGCCCCCCGGACACCGGTTTCCACGCAATAACGGCGCGAGGAGGCCGTTAAATCGGTGGCGTGCCCACATTTTGCGAAATAACGGCCGGTGCGGGCCGTTATTCGCTCTTCGCGCCTCCGATTCCGGGCTTCGCACCCGAATAACGGCGCGAGGAGTCAGCCTCGACCCTGCGGGTTCGACGAAGCTTACTTCTCAACGCGCCCCTTGCAGGGTCGCCACGTTGCCTCTCGGCCGCACGCGGCGAGGCCGACGCGCCTTGCTTGCCCGATCACGCCTTCGCCGGCCCGGCCCGGTCCGGCCTCAAGCGCTCCTTGCGCTGCAGCCGGCGCAAGTACCACCCGAGCAGCGGAGCAACGGCGAAAAAGATAAACAGCACGCGGAACAGCTGGTAACCGGCCACGATCGTCATGTCCGCCCCGATCTCGTGCGCGATCAGGCTCATTTGATCGAGTCCGCCGGGCACAAGGCTCAGGAAGCTCGTTTGCGGGCTGAGCGGATGGAGCTTGCCGAGCAGCCAGGCCAAACCTCCGGCTATGGCGATCAGCATGGCGCCGGTCGCGACGGCGAGGGCGAGCGTCCGCAGCGATTTGCGAGACAGGCTGTCCGGCCTCAGAAGCAAGCCCACGTAGCCCCGATCATGAACTGGGCGGCGTTCAGCAAGACAGACGGCAAAGCCGGAGCTTCGAAGCCGGAAAGATGCAGCGCCGCCACGCCGATGACGGGACCGAGCATCATGGCGGTGGGCAGCTTGATTTTCTGCCCGCCCCAGGCGGAAATGACCGCGACGACGGCGAAAACGAAGAGGTTCGGAAACAATCCGCTCCAGCTCGCGACGTCGGCTGCGGCCTCTTCAAGCGCGCCCGGGCCCGCGCTGCCCGCGCCGAAATGAAACAGCGGACTGAACGCCAGCAGGGGCACGCAAATGACGATCATCATGAGCCGGGTGACCTGCAGCAGCGACACGGCGGTCAAGTCCGCGTTGTCCATTTCCTCCGCGAGCACGATCATTTGCGACAGGCCCCCGGGG
Organism: Cohnella algarum; assembly: GCF_016937515.1. Lineage (NCBI taxonomy): Bacteria > Bacillati > Bacillota > Bacilli > Caryophanales > Paenibacillaceae > Cohnella > Cohnella algarum. The sequence continues at coordinate 222,526 of NZ_JAFHKM010000002.1, read as the reverse complement.
ATGCATCCGGTCAGCGCGGTCGGAAACGTAAGCCCGCCCATGCGGGACAGAACGACGGCAAAAAGAACGGACACAAGCAGGGTCAGCACGGTCATGAGCAGCATGGCCGGCAGTTGGCGCGCCATTTCGGCGAGCAGCGGATACGTAAACGACATGCCGATCGAATAGCCGACGATGATCATGCCCGCGTTTCGCAGCGAGCCGGACCAGCGAAGCGGGATTCGTATGAACTTGGAGGCCGCAAGCAGCGCGAGCATTGGCCCGAGCAGCCACGGAACCGGCAGGCGGACCAGCGAGCAGATCAGCCCTCCGGCGAAGGCGACGAGGAGGGCGATGCCGAGCCGGAGGGCGGGCCCGGGACCCACGGCGGCAGAAGCGGACGGCGACGGCCTGGATCCGGGACGCCTCACGATCCGGAAGCAAGCTCCGCGATCCGGTCGTTCGCGTTGCCTTCGAACCAACCGCCGTGATAGCACAGGACGCGCTCGATGTCGAACGCCGCAAGCTTGCCCAGCGACCGGAGCGCCGAGTCCATGTCCGGCGTCATCGCCGGGGCCGGTCCCATCAGCCGCCCTTCGCTCACGACCATCGCATCCCCGGCGATCAGCGTCTTCGTGCGGCGATGATACAGGGAAACATGCCCCGGCGTATGGCCGGGCGTATGAATGACGACAACGCCTCCGTCCACGTCCAGGGTGTCTCCGTCCGCCAGCGTCCGATTGACGTTGGGGGCGGTCGCCGGGGAAAACATCCGCTCGAACCTGGCGAGCTCCCCGTCCGTCAGCCCTTGCGTCAGGGCGGCGAGACGCTGGGCGTTCAGCTTGATCAGCGGTTTCGTCCCGTCGATATAAGGTTTATCCGCCGCGTGCGCCCTTACTTCGAGGGGCTTTTCCCGCCCGTGCGCAAGCTCGGGCAAACCGCCGATATGATCGATATCCTGATGCGTCAAAATAACTTGGCTCAAGCGGTCCAGCGGCACGCCGGCGAGCTCGACTTGCTCCCGCAGTTGGCCGAAGGTGCCCGGCAGGCCCGTATCCGCCAGAGCCGCCGCATTGTCGTCATAAATAAGCGCGGGGTGGAAGGTCGACGTAGTCCCCATAACGCTTTTCGTTAGTTCCAGTTTCCGGAGGGGCATAGCAACCACCTTTTCCTGCGATTTGTTTAGTGCTAAGATAATTATAGTCCAAACGGTCCGGCGTTTGAAGCCTCGCGGTCGAATCGCCGCCGGCAACGTCGGCGGAACCGGGCGCACGCGGGAAGAAGGAGCCGGACGAGAAACGGATGCAGCGAGGCCGAACTCACAGCGGCAATCCGCAAAAAAGAGAGCAAGCCCGCAAAGCCGCGCTTTCGCGGCCTTGCGGGCTTGCCTTTTGCGGCGTTACGCCTTGTTCCCGATCGCTTCGAGCGGCTTGTGGTTGCCGTACGTCGGATAGTCCCTTCGCGTCGGAGCGGCCCACTTGACGGCGTTGCGGATGACCGTCCGAACCTGCTCGTTGTAGTAGGTCGGGTACGTTTCGTGACCGGGGCGGAAGTAGAAAATTTTTCCCTGGCCGCGATGGAACGTGCACCCGCTGCGGAACACTTCGCCGCCCTCGAACCAGCTGACGAATACGAGCTCGTCCGGCTGCGGAATGTCGAAATGCTCGCCGTACATTTCCTCCTGCGGCAGCTCGATGTATTCGCCGATTCCTTCCGCGATCGGATGGCCCGGCGATACGACCCACAACCGCTCCTTCTCGTCCGCTTCGCGCCATTTCAAATCGCACGACGTTCCCATGAGCGTCTTGAAAATTTTCGAAAAATGCCCGGAGTGCAGCACGATCAGACCCATTCCCTGCAGGACGCGGCGCTTGACGCGCTCCACGATTTCGTCCTTGACGTCGCCGTGGGCCATATGGCCCCACCAGATCAGAACGTCGGTTTCGGCCAGGCGGCTTTCCGACAAGCCGTGCTCCTCGTCCTGGTCCAGCGTGGCGTAGGCGACGTCGGCCGTCCCGGCGAGGCCTTCGCCGATCGCGGCGTGAATGCCGCCGGGGTAAACGCTCCGCACCTTTTCGTTGTGCTGCTCGTGTCTGAATTCGTTCCAGACGGTTACTTTAAGCTTGGCGGTCATATCGCTTCTCTCCTCGTCGGTTGTTCGTGTAAACGCTTATTTCCCAGTATAGGCAACCCGCCGCTTTTTCGATATGCCGAATTTCAACGCTTTTTTATTCAAAAGTGGTATACTTGCAAATGTACTTTTCAGCCGAAAGGTAGGGTCCGCATGTCGAACCGCCAGCCTTGGCCCGATACGGACGTACAGGCCGTCAACGAAAAAGTGGTCTATCAAAATCCGCTGCTGTTTTTAAAAGTATGGGAAATTCGCGACGCCGACGGAATTCGCCCGGTCCCGGAGACGTGGCCCTGGCATTACCACAAGGAAGTCGAGTTTTTGGCCATCTCGGAAGGCAGCCTGCGCGTGCAGACGCCCGCCGCCTCGCGTACGCTCGAGGCGGGCGATATGATGGTGATCGGCTCTTCCGGGCTTCACCGCACCTGCAACGGGTCGGACGTTCCGCTGCGCTATACGGTGCTGCAGGTGGAGCTGGAACGCCATTTCGATCCGAGCATGCTTCCTTACTTGAACGGGTTCTCCGAGCGGTTCGCCGCCCTGGAAAAGATGAATTATATTTTCGACGAGCAGCCGGAGGCGAAGGAAGAAGCGTTCAAGCTTGTCTCGGATATTTTTTCGGAAACGGCGCGCAAGGAAATCGGCTACGAGCTCGCGATCGGATCGTCGCTGAAACGGCTGCTGCTCCTGCTGCTCCGCCGCGACAGCCGCGGGCTGCTTCAGCGCGCCAACGATCTGGAGCTCGAGCGCTTTCGTCCCGTTCTCGACTACGTGGACGGCCACCTCGGGGAAAAAATAACGGTGGACGACGTCCGCGCCCTGATGGGCATGAGCTACCACCATTTTATCAAATCGTTCAAAAAGGCCGTGGGCGTTCCGTTCGTCGATTACGTCAATTACAACCGGATCAAAAAAGCGGAAAGGCTGCTGGCGACGAGCGACCTCAGCATTTTGGAGATCGGTTTCGAGGTCGGAATCTGGAACATGGCCCAATTTTATAAATTGTTCCGCCGCTATAACTCTCATTCGCCGAAAGAGTTTCGCCGGCGCATGCGCGGCTAAGCCGCGCCGCGCCTTGGAAAAGCGTCCAAAGTACCGTTTTTGATGAAGGACGACATGACTATTTTCGGGACGGATTATTGACAAACACAATATATTGATTTAAATTTGATTAAGCGATCTAGATATGGGTTAAATGAAATACATAGTCTCTCATCGGCATTGCAGGAATAGGAACGCGGAAATAGAGTCTTGGTCCCGCGGCGCAGCGGGAAACGGGGGGTTCGCGCCCCGCAATATGTTGAGCGGCGTGTCCGGCAAGGAACAACCGGATGCGCCGTTCATTTTCGGAAAATGAAAGGAGCTCGAACTAGATGTTGATTGCCTACGATTCCAAGACGGGGAACGTCCGCCGGTTTATCGCCAAGCTCAATATGCCTTCCGTCCAGATCGACGAGAACATGAGCGTGGAAGAACCGTTTGTGCTCGTGACCTATACGACGGGATTCGGACAAGCTCCCGAGCGGGTCATGAAGTTTCTGAATCGCAACCATCGTCAGCTCAAAGGCGTTTCCGCCAGCGGCAACCGCAATTGGGGCGACGGATTTGCGAAGAGCGCGGATACGATTTCGTCGCTGTACGGAGTTCCGGTCATCACCAAGTTCGAGCTTTCGGGCACGACGCGAGACGTCGAGCATTTTGTGCGGGGAGTGAATGATATTGAAGCATATTGAGCTGAACAACCTATTGATGCAACGAGGCGCCGACGGATTTTTCCAACTGGACAAGGACCAGGAGGCCATCAAGGCGTTCATGGCCGAAGTCGAAACGAAATCCCTTCGCTTTGACGGCCATTTGGCCAAAGTAAGCTACATGATCGAGAACGACTACTACGAAGACGTTTTTCAACACTACTCCGAAAACGACGTCCTGCAAGTATACGAACTGACGCACAGCTATCATTTTCAATTTCCTTCATATATGGCCGCCTCCAAGTTTTATTCCGACTACGCGGTAAGAAGCAACGACAAGAAGACGTACCTGGAGCATTACCCGGATCGCGTCGCCATCGTGGCGCTTCACCTCGGCAGAGGCGATTTCGCGACCGCCCGCACGCTGGCCGCTTCGATGATGGAGCAGCGGCTGCAGCCGGCAACCCCGACGTTCCTGAACGCGGGCAAGAGCCGCCGCGGCGAAATGGTGTCCTGCTTCCTGCTGGAAATGGACGATGCGCTCAATTCGATCAATTACGTGCTGGCTACCTGCATGCAGCTGTCGAAGATCGGCGGCGGCGTTGCGGTCAACCTGTCGAAGCTGCGCGGCCGCGGCGAAGCGATCAAGGGCGTGGAAGGCGCCGCCAAAGGGATCATGCCCGTGCTGAAGCTGATGGAGGACGCCTTCTCCTACGCCGACCAGATGGGACAGCGCAAAGGCTCCGGCGCCGCGTACTATAACATTTTCGGCTGGGACGTCATGGAATTCCTCGATTCCAAAAAAATCAACGCCGACGAGAAAACGCGCCTGCAGACGCTGTCGATCGGCCTGATCGTGCCGAACAAGCTGTATGAGCTGGCGGAGCAAAACAAGCCGCTGCACGTGTTCGCTCCGTATTCGGTGTATCGCGCATACGGCCAGCATCTGGACGACATGGACCTCGACGAGATGTACGACAAGCTGCTGGCGGACGACCGCGTCATCAAAAAATCGCCGCTCAGCGCCCGCGACATGCTGACGAAGATCGCGTCCATCCAGCTCGAATCGGGCTACCCGTACATCATGAACAAGACGAACGCCAACAAAGCGCATGCGCTTAAAGATATCGGCTCGATCAAAATGTCCAACCTGTGCACGGAAATTTTCCAACTGCAGGAGACGTCGGAAATTACCGATTACGGCGAAGAGGACATTATCCGCCGGGACATCAGCTGCAACCTCGCTTCGCTTAACATCGTGAACGTGATGGAAAGCGGCAAAATCAAGGAATCGGTGCACGAGGGGATCGCGGGGCTTACGGCCGTCAGCGACATGACGACGGTCATGAACGCGCCGGGCGTGGCGAAAGCGAACGCCGAGCTTCACTCGGTCGGACTCGGCGCCATGAACCTGCACGGCTACCTGGCGAAAAACCTGATCGCCTACGAAAGCGAAGAAGCGAGGGATTTCGCCCGTACGTTCTTCATGATGATGAACTTCCATTCGATCGAGAAGAGCTGCGAAATCGCCGAAAAGACCGGCATCACGTTCGCCGGCTTCGAGAAGTCCGAATATGCGAAAGGCACCTACTTCGACAAGTATTTGGAAACGGACTACCGCCCGCGCACGGAAAGGGTGCGGCAGCTGTTCGCCGGCATCGACATTCCGGCGCCGGCCGACTGGGCGGTTTTGAAGGGTAACGTCATGAAGCACGGCCTGTATCACGCGTATCGCTTGGCGATCGCGCCGACGCAAAGCATTTCGTACATTCAGAACGCGACGTCGAGCGTCATGCCGATCGTCGAGCCGATCGAAACGCGCACGTACGCCAACTCGACGACGTATTATCCGATGCCTTACATGAACGCGTCGAATTTCTTCTATTATAAATCGGCCTATCAGATGAACCAGTTCAAAATCATCGACCTGATCGCGGAAATCGCCGAGCACGTCGACCAAGGCATCTCGACCGTGCTCCACGTCAACAGCGACGTGACGACGCGGCAGTTGGCCCGCTACTACATTTACGCCGCGCGCAAAGGGCTGAAGTCGCTCTACTATACGCGGACGAACCGTCTGAGCGTCGAAGAGTGCGTCAGCTGCGCCGTGTAAAATCCGCGCGATTCCGCATTCGATTCCTATCCGCGCCGCCGCCGGCCGGGGCTTCCCTTCCTCTTCAGCAGGGCGGGACAAGCTTCTGAACATGCGTCCCGGCGGCGTCAGAACCGTTAAGCCCGCGAAGCGGGCTTTTCTATCCCCGAAGGGGGCAGCGAGAGGAGAGTTTTCATGAAAGCCGTTAACTGGAATCGTCCCGACGACGATTATACGATTACGTTCTGGAAGCAAAACATCATGCAATTTTGGACGGACGACGAAATTCCGCTGTCCGACGACAAGATGACGTGGATCAAGCTGAGCGAGGCGGAACAGGATACATACATCAAAGTGTTGGGCGGTTTGACGCTGCTCGACACGCTGCAAGGCGGCGTCGGCATGCCGGGCATCAACGACCACGTCGAAGGGCTTCAGCGCAAGGCGGTCCTGTCGTTCATGGGGATGATGGAGCAAATCCACGCCAAGTCGTACAGCAGCATTTTTACGACGCTTGCGACGAACGAAGAGATCGACGAAGTGTTCCGCTGGGTCGAGAACAACAAGCATTTGCAAACGAAGGCGGAAACGATCGCCCAGTACTATCAGAACATCCATACGCAGAAGGACTTGTTCCTGGCGATGGGCGCGTCGGTGCTGCTCGAAAGCTACCTGTTCTACAGCGGCTTTTTCTATCCGCTTTATTTGGCGGGCCAGGGTCAAATGACGAGCTGCGGCGAAATCATCGACCTGATTCTTCGCGACGAGAGCATTCACGGCCTGTACGTCGGCGTGCTCGCGCAAGAGGTGTACGCGAAGCTGGACGAGGACGAGCAGCAGGCGGCTTACGAGACGCTGATCGGCTTGTTCAAGTTCCTCCACCAGAACGAAGAGGCGTACACGGACGAGCTGTACGCGCAAATCGGGCTGCAGGAGGAAGTGAAGGCGTTCCTGCGGTACAACGCGAACAAGGCGTTCATGAACCTCGGCTTCGAGCCGCCGTTTCCGGAAGAGGACATCAACCCGATCGTCCAGAACGGCCTCAGCACGAAGACGAAGCAGCACGACTTTTTCTCCAAAAAAGGCAATGGCTACGTCCGCGCGACGAACGTCGAGCCGCTTTCGGACGAGGACTTTATTTTCGATTAAGACGGCAGGAGCGCTGCATCAACCTAAAACCTTCAGGCGAAAGATTAAGGCCGCGCTTGCTTGATTCGGATTGTTGGCAAAGCCCCGTTTTTCGGGGCTTTTTTCTTTTTGCTTTTCGATTTTCAACAGGCCATAACCCGCCTTTAAGCGCCCGCGCCCTTCTCCCCCAGCACCTGCTCGACTTTGGCGATGTGCAGTTGCATGCGCAGCGTCGCCGCGCCCGCATCGCCTTCCGCGATCGCCTCATATATCGCGCGGTGCTCCTCCAGCAGCCGCTCGGCGGTCGAACGCTCGGCGTAAAACCACAACGCCCGCGTATCCCGCATGCTGTCGTGAAGACGTGCCGCCATCGTCTCCATCAGCTGCATCAGCAGCGGATTATGGGTGGCGGCGGCGATCTGCTCGTGGAACCGAACGTCCGCTTGCTCATTGAATGCCTCGTCGTCCATGTGCGCTTCCATTTCCGCCAGCGTCCCCGCCAGCCTGGCCAAATCGTCCGCCGACCGGCTCGCGGCGGCAAGCGCGGCGCAGCCGGTTTCCAGCACGCGCCGCACTTCGAGAATATGCCGCAGAGTGAGGGCCCGGTCGGCCCAGGCTTCGGGCTGCAGCATGCCGGGGTGCGGCGGCGCGGCGGCCGGCAACGTCGCTTTCACGAACGTGCCGCCGCCTTGCCGGATATCGAGCATCCCCATCGCCTTCAGGGCGCTCAGCGCTTCGCGGACGGTCGACCGGCCGACCCCGTATCGCTCCGCAAGCTCGACGACCGACGCGAGCCGGTCGCCGGGGGAGAGCGCTCCTTCCTCAAGCTGTTTTCGCAAATCGTTCATGACCCACTCGTGGCTTTTTAACGGTCGGTTTTCGTTCATGATGGCTCCTTTGCCCGGCAGTCGCGCGACCGGCAGGAAGCCGGTTCGCCGCAGGCCGAATTTCGCGCTTAAACGCTTTCCAATTCTTCTATTTTAGTGTATACTACAATCCGACAAAAGTCATCAGATGACCTGATCACCTGTTCGATTAGGGTCTAAGCTATGCATCGCCATTTTCATCCATCGAGAGGAAGTGTCCGGTTTGCTGCCCGAACAAGCGAGACGCGAATTGATCGCCGTTTTAGGCGCCGAGGATTTTAGAGACGACATGCAGACGCTCGTCACCCATTCGTATGACGGTACCCCGATGCAGCAGGCGCTGCCGGACGCGGTCGTGTATCCGCGCGACACCCGGCAGGTGTCCGAAACGATGAAGGTGCTGCACAGGCACCGCATTCCGGTCGTCAGCCGCGGGTCGGGCACGAATTTGTGCGGCGGCACCGTTCCGGTTCAGGGGGGCGTCGTCATGGTCATGCACCGGATGAACCGGATTTTGGAGGTCGATCTGGAAAATTTGGTTGCCGTCGTTCAGCCGGGATTGAATACGAAGCTGTTCAGCGCGCATGTCGAAAGCCTCGGCTTGTTTTACCCGCCGGATCCCAGCAGCATGGCGATTTCGACGATCGGCGGCAATATCGCGGAAAATTCGGGCGGCTTGCGCGGCCTCAAATACGGAACGACGAAGGATTACGTAATCGGACTCGAAGCGGTGCTGGCGAACGGGGACATCATCCGCACGGGCGGCAAGCTGATGAAGGACGTCGCCGGGTACGATTTGACGAAGCTGCTTGTCGGTTCGGAAGGGACGCTCGCGATCGTTACCGAAGCGACGCTGAAGCTGATTCCCCCGCCTAAAGCGAAAAAAACGATGCTGGCGATGTACAACGATCTGTACGACGCGGCCCGCACCGTATCCAAAATTATCGAAAGCCGCATCATCCCCGCGACGCTCGAATTTCTCGACAACCCGACGATTCGGGTCGTGGACGATTTCGCGGGGCTCGGCCTTCCGCTCGACATGGCGGCGATTTTGCTGATCGAGCAGGACGGCGAGCCGGAGCTGGTCGAACGGGATATCGCGACGATCGAAGCCATCTGCATCGGGGAAAAAGCGGCGAGAGTCAGCGTGGCCTCGTCGCCGGAGGAGGCGCTCAAGCTGCTGACCGCGCGGCGCAGCGCGTTTACGGCGCTTGCCCGCCTGCGGCCGACGACGATTCTCGAAGACGCCACCGTGCCGCGCTCCAAAATCGCCGACATGGTGCTTGAAATCAACCGCATCGCCCGCAAGTACGACGTCAACATCTGCACGTTCGGCCATGCCGGCGACGGCAATTTGCATCCGACGGCGACGACCGACGCCCGCGATCGCGACGAGGTTCACCGGGTCGAGGAGGCGTTCGCGGAAATTTTCGAAGCGGCGATCGCGCTGGGAGGCACGATTACCGGCGAGCACGGCGTCGGCATGGTCAAGGCGCCGTTTCTCGAATGGAAGGTAGGCGCTCCGGGGATCGAAGTGCTGAAGGGCATCAAGGCGGCTTTCGACCCTCTGGGCCTGCTCAATCCCGGCAAAATGTTCGCCAAGCCATCGCGGAAAAGGGTGGTGATCCAGCATGGCTGAGACCCAGACGGCGGTCAGTCGCCCGGAAGCCAAGCCTCCGGCGAGTCCGCTCGCCGCCAAATTGAAAATCAGGCTGGACGAGGACCAATTGACCAATTGCATGAGATGCGGATTTTGTCTGCCGGCTTGCCCGACCTTCCGCGAAACGGGCATCGAAGCCGAATCGCCGCGCGGCCGGATCGCGTTGATGAAGGCGGTCGCCGACGGCCTCATGGACCCGGACGAAGCGTTCGAGGAGCAAATGAACCATTGCCTTGGCTGCCGCGCCTGCGAACCGGCGTGTCCGGCCGACGTGAAGTACGGGCAACTGATCGAGCAGGCGCGCGACGCGATCGAGGACCACACGAAAAGCCATCGCGTTTGGGTCAAAGGCGTACGGCGCCTCGTGTTCAAGGAGCTGTTTCCGAAGCAGGGCCGCATGAAGCTGCTCGGCGGCGCGCTGAAAGCCTATCAGAAGTCCGGGCTGCAGAAGCTTGCGCGCGGTACCGGGGCGTTGAAGCTGCTGCCGAAGCAGCTGTCCGATATGGAAGAAATATTGCCGAGCGCGTCCGGCCGCGGCGTCGTCGAGCTCATTGGGGATTTTCATCCGGCGAAGGGGACGAAAATCGCCACCGTCGGCATGTTCCGCGGCTGCCTGATGGATACGTTGTTCACGGAAACGAACGTGCATACGGTGGAGCTGCTGACGGAAGCGGGCTTCGAGGTCGTCATTCCGAAAACGCAAAACTGCTGCGGCGCCCTCCACGCCCACAGCGGCGAGGCGGAGGACGCGCGCGAGCTGGCCCGCCGCAACATCCGGGCGTTCAAGGAGGCGAACGTCGATTACATCGTGTCCAACGCGGGCGGGTGCGGCGCGATTTTGGTCGAATACGATCATCTGCTGCACGACGATCCCGCGTATCGCGAAGACGCGGAATGGTTTGCGAAACGGGTGAAGGACATCAGCGACATGCTCGTTTCGCACGGCCGGATTCCCGCGTTTGCGCAAGCGGAGGAACATGCGCGTTCGAACGCGCGGGCGGACGCGCAAACGTCCGTGGCCGGATCGCCTGCCAACGAACCAGAAGCTTGCTCGGTGCGCATTACGTACCAGGACTCGTGCCATTTGCGCAACGTCATGCGCTCGTCGGACGCGCCCCGGAAGCTGATGCGGCAGGTGCCGGGCGCGGAGTTCGTGGAAATGTTCGAATCGGACCGGTGCTGCGGCTCGGCCGGCATTTACAACTTGACGCAGCCGGAGATGGCCAATCGAATTTTGGAGCACAAAATGGAGCATGCCAACGCGACGCAAGCTCATTATTTGCTGACGAGCAACCCTGGGTGTCTGCTGCAAATGAAGCTCGGGGTGCAGCGGCACGGCGCCGGAACGGATATGAAGGTCGCGCACGTGGTCGACTTTTTGCATGAGCGGATGGCGAAGGATTGACCCGGGAAGACGTCACGGACGGAACAGACAACGCATACGGACTCGCGAAAAAAAGGTTTTGCAGCGGGAGACCGTCGCTGCCGCCGGACAGCGAGTGACCATCGCCGCCGCTTGGAGAGCGGGAGACCGTCGCTGCCGCTCGTGCAGCGGGAGACCGTCGCTGCCGCTCGGCAGCGGATGAGCGGGCGGCGCCACCGCTGGGCAGCGCCACCGCTGGGCAGCGCCACCGCTGGGCAGCGGGAAAAACCGCGCGGAATTGTCCAAACCGGCCTCGCCCGATGGGACAAAAATTCCAACAGAGCGGGCGGATGCCGCTAAAAAGCCGTTTTTGAATGGATGGAATCCAACGAAGCTTCGCAACAGGCGCGCAAATCAAAAACCGTCAGGGCACTTGTCCCTGACGGTACGTTTTTCTGACCCTATTTCTCTCATCCACTCCGAAAGCCGGCTCGGCACGCATGCTGCGCCTCCGCACGTCAACTAACGATTCGGTTGAGTCGTGGCGACTCATTATAACCCGCCAAACGGATACGGCCGCACGCAGTTGAGTAAAAATGACTCATCTCGCCGCCTCCGGCCGCCCGCTAACGAACCGTTTGAGTCGTGGCGACTCATTTTAACCCGCCAAACGGATAAGGCCGCACGCAGTTGAGTAAAAATGACTCATCTCGCCGCCTCCGGCCGCCCGCTAACGTACCTCTCAGCCTCCGCACGCCCGCTAACGAACCGTTTTCTTACTGCCCGGAGGCGGAAAAACCGGTTCAGCTCCGTTTCACCCCCATAGCTCCCGTCACTCCTGTTGCCCCGCCCCCGTAGCCCCTGTAGCTCCTGTAGCTCCCGTCGTTCCCGTAGCTCCCGTCCCTGTGGCCGCGACGGCCGGCGCGCTGGTGGAAAGCCGTTCGACGAACCGGGTGTCGACGCGGGTTTTAATCCGGGCATCGGAGCTCCACTCCGCCGAATCGGTCAGCAGATCGACGGCCAGCTGGGCCATTTTCTCCTTTTCGACGTGGATCGTCGTCAGCTCGGGCGTGACGATGACGGATTCGCTGATGTTGTCGAAGCCGATGACGGAAATATCCTCCGGAACGCGATAGCCGAGCTCGGCGAGCGTCTTCATCGCGCTGATCGCGATGTAATCGCACTCGCAAAACAAGGCCGTCGGCAGCTTGCCTTCCGAATGAAGGCAGGCCTCGAGCTGCTGGCGCATCGATTCCTGGGACGAGAGGATGGTTGGGGCCACCGAAAACATTCGGCCCGGCGCAATCTCGACGCCGCGTTCCCGCAAGGCGCCCATAAAGCCCGCTTTGCGCTCCTCGAAGTTGTGAATTCGCACGTTGGAGGCGACATAGCCGATATCCAGATGGCCGATGTCGCACAGGTGCGAGCCGGCTTGATAAGCGCCCATCGCATTGTTGATTTCGATAAAATGAACGGGCAGCGTGTCGAAGCAAGTGTCCAGTACGACGAGCTGCGGCAGCTTGGCGGAAATGGCGGCGATCTGCTCGCGGCTTAAATTGGTGCCCAGCAAAATAACGGGACTGTGGCGGTAATCCTCGGCCGCGGCCCGAACGTCCCGCTCGAAATGCTCCATGTCCACGGAAGAGAAGATGACGGAGTAGCCTTTCGTACGACAGCGGTCTTCGACAAAATGGATCAATTCCCGGAAAAACGGCTGTTGGTAATACTCCTCGAGCACGATCCCCAAATTGGTGATCACCAGAAATACGAGCGTTTTCGACGTTTTGTCCGGCGCGGCCGTGCTGCGGGGCTTGGCGCTGTAGCCCATTTCCCGGGCAATACGCAAAATGCGTTCCCGCGTTTCGCTGCCGATGCCGGGCTTTCCGCTAAGCGCCAGCGAAACGGCGGACTTCGACACCTGCGCAATCTTGGCGATGTCTTCCATTTTCATTCTAATTTCTCCGATCTATGAGCTAAATGTTTGGATAGCTGGAATAAGTTTAGTTTACTATTAATCTTTCCGTTTGCGCAATCCAATAAACTAAATTGATTAAAATAAAACGCTTAAATTTACTAAACTAAACTAAATAATGATTGACGGAGCGGTTTTACGGTGTTAGGATGAGGGTGAAGCCGCCATTATTCAACTAAGTTTGGGCTGGTTTAGTTGTTTTGTTTAGGGATTTGGTTGAAAAGTGTGGTTTGTTTAGTTAATTTGTTTAGTTGAGCGAGACTTGAAAGCCGATACCAGGGGGGACCGGGACATGAAAAAGCTGAAATTGGGTTACGCGCCGACGCGCCGGTTTACGTTCAGCGCGGAAGACGCCTTCAGGTACAAGGTGCAAATCCGCCAGAAGCTGGACTCATTCGGCATGGATATCGATATCGTCGACTTGGAGGGCTTGAATCCCGAAGGGCTGCTGTACGACGACCGGATCGGCGCGGAGCAAATCGCCGAGCACCTGCTTAAGGAAAAGGTCGACGCGGTGTTTTTCCCGCACTGCAACTTCGGCACCGAGGATACGGTGGCGCGGGTCGCCAAAACGCTCGGCAAGCCGGTGCTGCTGTGGGGGCCTCGCGACGAGGCGCCGCTCGAGGACGGCATGCGGCTGCGGGACACGCAATGCGGCCTGTTCGCGACTGGCAAGGTGCTGCGCCGCTTTCAGGTTCCGTTTACGTACGTCACCAATAGCCGGGTCGACGATCCGGTGTTCGAGCGCGGCTTCAAAAACTTCGTGGCGGCCGCCAACGTCGTCCGTCAATTCCGCAGCCTGCGGATTTTGCAAATCGGGCCGCGCCCGACGTCGTTCTGGACGATGATCTGCAACGAAGGCGAGCTGCTGGAGCGGTTCGGCATCGAACTGCATCCGATTACGCTGGTCGATATAACGAACGCGGCGAAAAAGATCGAGAAGTCCGGCGGCGCCGAACTTGCGGAAGCGATCCAATACATTCGCGACAAGCTGGACATTTCCGAGGTGACCGAAGACGACGTCAAGCGGGTGGCCGCGCTCAAAGTCGCGATGAAGAAGCTGGCGGTCGATTCCGGCAGCACCGCGATCGCCATCCAGTGCTGGTCCGCGCTGCAGGACGCGATCGGCATCATGCCGTGCCTCGCCAACGCGATTTTGACCGACGAGCAAATTCCGGTCACGTGCGAAACCGACATTCACGGGGCGATCACGTCCGTCATGGTGCAGGCGGCGGCGATGAACGAGGCGCCGACCTTTTTTGCCGACATTACGATTCGCCATCCGGAAAACGAAAACGGCGAGCTGCTGTTCCATTGCGGCAACTTCCCGGTTTCGCTCAGCGTCGAAAACAAGCCGAAAATGCGCCGGCACTTTCTGTTCGACGACCACGCTCCGGGCACGCACGAAGGCGAAATCCGCGGCGGCAGCATGACGATCGCCCGGTTCGACGGAGACAACGGCGAGTACCAGCTTTTCCTCGGCAAGGCGAAAGGCATTCAAGGTCCCTACACCCGCGGCTCTTACGTATGGGTCGAAGTGAACGATTGGCCGCTGTGGGAAGAAAAACTCGTCAAAGGCCCGTACGTCCACCACTCGGTCGGCATTCATGCCAACGTCATTCCGGCGCTTTACGAAGCTTGCCAATACATTCCGGGCCTCACGCCCGATCCGGTCGATCCGACGGAAGATCAAATCCGCGCTTGGCTGAGAGGAAGTGTGTAAGATGGCGACGGTACGGGAATTGAAGCGCAAATCGCTGCAAATCCGCAAGGACCTGCTGACGATCATCCATGCGGCCAAGGGCGGCCACACCGGGGGCTCGCTCAGCAACGCCGACATTTTGACCGCCCTTTATTACGAAGTGATGAACCATGACGCGACAAATCCGAAATGGCCCGAACGCGACCGCTTCGTGGCGAGCAAAGGGCACTGCGTCGAATCGCTCTGGTGCATTTTGGCCGATCTCGGCTATTTTCCGAAAGAAGAGCTGTCCACGTACAGCCAGTTCGGCACGAGGCTGATCGGGCATCCGAACAACAAGGTGCCGGGCGTCGAAATGAACACCGGCGCGCTCGGCCACGGCCTTGCCGTCTCCGTCGGGATGGCGCTCGCGGCCAAAAAGGACGGAAAGTCGTACCGCGTCTTTTGCCTGATGGGCGACGGCGAGCAGGCCGAGGGCTCGGTCTGGGAAGCCGCGATGGCGGGCGCGCACTACAAGCTGGACAATCTCGTCGGCATCATCGACCGCAACCGGCTGCAAATCAGCGGCAGCACGGAGGACGTCATGGCGCTGGAGCCGCTCGACCGGAAATGGGAAGCGTTCGGCTGGCACGTCGTCTCCGTGGACGGCCACGACTACGACGCGCTGCTGAAGGCGTTCGCGGGCGTGCCCGAGATCGCGGGGAAGCCGACGCTGCTGCTGGCGAATACGGTCAAGGGCAAAGGCGTATCATTTGCCGAAAATAAGCCGGAGTGGCATCACCATGTGCCGAGCGACGAGCAGCTGAAGCAGGCGCACGAGGAGCTCGACGCCGCGCTTGCGGCGCTCGCGGACGAAGAGGAGAGGAGCGAGACGCATGCCTAATACGATACCGAACCGCCAGGCGATGTGCGAAGCGCTGCTGGAAATCGCGGAGGACAACCGCGACATTATGGTGCTGACGAGCGACTCCCGCGGATCGGCCGCGATGGCCCCGTTCGCGAAGAAGTTTCCGGAGCAGTTCGTGGAGACGGGCATCGCGGAGCAAAATATCGTCGGCATCGCGGCGGGTCTCGCGCACAGCGGCAAGACGCCGTTCGTCACGTCTCCGGCCTGCTTCTTAAGCATGCGGAGCATCGAGCAGATCAAGGTGGACGTCGCCTATTCGGGAACGAACGTCAAGCTGGTCGGCATCAGCGGCGGCGTCTCGTACGGCGCGCTCGGCATGTCGCATCATTCGGTACAGGATATCGCCGTCACGCGGGCCATTCCCGGACTCGCCGTCCTGCTGCCGGCGGACCGCCACGAAACGAAGAAAATGACGCGGGCGCTCGCCAATTATCCCGGAGGCGCCTATATGCGGATCGGCCGCAATCCGGTCGAGGACGTATACGATGAAGACGACGGCCGCGAGCTCGTCATCGGCAAAGCCGTCCGCCTGAAAGACGGCGGCGACCTGACTTTGATCGCCTGCGGCGAAACGGTGCGCGTGGCGCTCGATGCGGCGGCGCTGCTGGCGCAGGACGGCATCTCGGCGCGGGTGCTGAACATGCACACGATCAAGCCGCTCGATACGGAAGCGATCGTCGCGGCGGCCGAGGAGACGGGCGCGATCATTACGCTGGAGGAGCACAGCGTTTACGGCGGGCTCGGCGCCGCCGTGGCCGAGGTGACGTCGCAGGCTTGCCCGGTTCCGCTGCGGATTTTGGGCATTCCGGACGAACCGGCGATCGCGGGCAAAACGGCCGAGGTGTTCCGTCATTACGGGATTTCCGCGGAAAACGTGAAGCAGCTCGCCGGCGAGCTGCTGCGGCAAACGGGCGTGAAGGCGAAATGAGCTACCTGCTCACCGTAGACCAGAGCACGACCGGAACGAAAGCCGTCCTGACCGACCGCAGCGGGCGGATCCGGCACCGCAGCTCGCTCGGCCACCGGCAAATCTATCCGCGGGACGGATGGGTGGAACACGATCCGCTCGAGTTGTATGATAACGTTAAAGCCGCCATCCGGAACGTCATGGCCGAAGCCGGCCTCGACGCGGACGCCGTCGAGGCGATGACGATCACGAACCAGCGCGAAACGGCGCTCGTCTGGGACCGGGAGACGGGCCTTCCGGTCGGAAACGCGATCGTCTGGCAGTGCCGGAGATCGAGCGACTGGTGCGAGCGGCTGAAGCGGGAAGGGCTGGAGCCGCTTGTCGCGGAGAAAACCGGGCTGCCGCTCGATCCGTATTTTTCGTCGGGCAAATGGCGCTGGCTGCTCGATCATGCGGCGGCCGGCATCCCGCCGGAGCGGCTGGCCGCGGGAACCGTCGACAGCTGGCTGCTGTGGAAGCTGACCGGCGGCAAGGTGCATGCAACCGATTACACGAATGCGAGCCGGACCCAGCTGTTCAATATCCGCACGCTGCGGTGGGACGAAGAACTGGCCGAGACATTCGGCATTCCGCTGTCGCTGCTGCCCGAGGTAAAGGACAGCGACGCCGTGTACGGCATGACCGACGAACCGGAGCTGTTTCCGAATCCGCTGCCGATCGCGGGCGTCATCGGCGATTCGCAATCGGCGCTGTTCGGCCAGCAGTGCGTGAAGCCGGGCATGGCCAAGGGCACGTACGGCACGGGCACGTCCGTGCTCATGTTCGCGGGCGACGAGCCGGTCCGCGCGGGCAGCGGGCTCGTGACGGCGATCGCCTGGGGCATCGGCGGCAAGGTGGAGTATGCGCTGGAAGGCGTCATCCATTCGACCGGCGATTGCCTGAATTGGGTGCGCAACCAGCTGGGACTGTTCGCCGATTATGCCGAATTGGAGGCGGCCGCCGCGGAAATCGAGGACACCGGCGGCGTTTACCTCGTCCCCGCATTCGTCGGCCTGGGCGCGCCGCACTGGAACGCCCGGGCCCGGGCGGCCGTCATCGGCCTGAACCGCGCCTCGGACCGCCGCCATGTGCTGCGGGCGGCGCTGGAAAGCATCGCCTTCCAGGTGGCGGATGCGGTTCGGCTCCTGTCCGCGGAGACCGGGCTGCCGCTGGCCGAGCTGCGCGTCGACGGCGGCGCCACCGCGAACGAGCTGCTCATGCAGTTCCAGGCGGATTTGCTCGGAGCGGACGTCGTCCGCTCGGACGCGGCCGAGCTGTCCGCGCTCGGTTCCGCTTACATGGGAGGACTCGCCCTCGGATGGTGGGATCGGGATACGCTTTTTACCTTTTATCGCAAAGACAAAATGTATTCGCCCGGGATGGATCGAAAGACGCGGGACCGTCTCGACCGGGGCTGGCGGGCGGCGGTCAAGGCCGTGCTCGCGGCGGAGGAAGCGGCCCGGACCGGCTGACGGGGCCGACCGGGCTCCCGGGAAGCATCCGGGCCGTCTGGCGGGATGAAACGGATGCGGAGGCCGGCGGGTTGCCGGACGTGAACGGGAACGCAGCCGACTACGGAACGGAGGAGCGCGAAACCTATGGAATTTCCTTATCAAGTGCCGGAAGCGAAGCGCATTCGGCTGATCGTGAACACCGACGCGAAAAACGAGGCGGACGACCAATTCGCCATCGCGCACGCCATACTGACGCCGAGATTCAAGATCGAGGGCATCATCGCCGCGCATTTCGGGACGCTCCGGACGAACGAATCGATGGAGGAGTCGTACGCGGAAATCGAAAAAATGCTGGAGCTCACGCATTCGCAAGAGAAGATCCGCCTCGTCAGGGGCGCAACGAAAGCGCTTCCGGACGAAACGACGCCGGTGCCTTCGGAAGGGGCGGATCTGATTGTCGAGGAGGCGATGAAGGACGATCCGCTGCCGCTGTTCGTTATTTTTCTCGGACCGCTTACCGACCTGGCCGCGGCCTATTTGAAGGAGCCGGGCATCGCCTCGCGGCTGACGGCCGTCTGGATCGGAGGCGGCGCCTACCCGGCGGGAGAGCGGGAGTTCAACCTGCAAAACGACATTCCTGCGGCGAACGTCGTTTTCGGCTCGCCGATCCCGCTGTGGCAGGTGCCGCGCGACGTGTACTCGTCGGTCCGCGTCAGTCTCGCGGAGCTGGCGGCGAGAGTCCGGCCGCACGGCGAGCTCGGCCGCTATTTGTTCGAGCAGCTGGAAGCGTTCAACCGGCTGCCGACCCACCGCCAGGAGTGGCCGAAAGGCGAAATGTGGTCGCTCGGGGACTCGCCGGCGGTGTCGCTGCTGATCGACGATCAGCCGTACGACTTCGAATGGCGGGAAGCGCCGTACGTGCGCGGCGACATGACCTACGAGCAGCGGCCCGGAAGCCGCACAATCCGGGTTTACAAGCGGGTGGATGCCCGGTTCATCCTCGAGGACATGTACGCCAAGCTGGCCTTGTTCGCGGGGCAGGCTTGAATCCTGCCGCTGCCCGGCCGGACGCGAAGCCGACAAGCCGGTTTTTCGGTCCGGCGGGTGCCGGGATTTGACTCAATATAACGAAAACGGAGGAAACGCCGATGTCTTTTCGCGTCGTCCATTTGAAAACGGAGTACGTCGTCAATCCGCTGGGGCTCGATGAATCGAAGCCCCGGCTGTTTTGGCGTCTGGAGTCGGAAAAGCGGGGAACGGTGCAGAGCGCCTACCGCGTGCTCGTCTCCTCGAGCCGGGAAGCGCTCGATCGCGACGAGGGCGATCAGTGGGATTCGGGCAAGGTGGTATCCGCCAGCTCCATCCAGGTCGTATACGGCGGCAAGCCGCTTCAGTCCGAGGGGCAATATTTCTGGAAAGTGCAGGCTTGGGACGGCGAAGGAAATCCGTCCGGCTGGAGCGAAACGGCCTATTGGACGATGGGGCTGCTGGATCGCGGCGAATGGAAGGCGGGCTGGATCGGCCGCAAAACGGAAGCGAACGTCGTCATGCAGCCTTCTCCCCATGTACGCAAGTCGTTCGGAATCGCCGGAAAAGTGAAGCGGGCGACCGCCTACGCGACGGCGCTCGGCTTGTACGAGCTGCGCGTGAACGGAGAGAAGGTCGGCGATCTGTTCGCGCCGGGCTTTACCGATTACGACAAGCGCGTGCAGGTGCAAACCTATGACGTCACCCCTCTCGTCCGGGAAGGCGAAAATGCGGTCGGAGCCGTGCTGGGGGACGGCTGGTACTGCGGAACCGTCGGCTTCCTCGGCAGCAAAGTGTACGGCGAGCGGCCTTTTTTCCTGCTGCAGCTGCACATCGAGCTTGAGGACGGCACGAAGCAAATCGTGAAAACGGACTCGACCTGGCGCACGGCCCGCGGGCCGATCCTGTACTCGGACATGATCAAGGGCGAAGCGTACGACGCGCGCCTCGAGCTTGCGGGATGGGATCGTCCCGGCTTCGACGATTCCGGCTGGGAGCAGCCGGACGTTCGGCCGGGCTACAACGGCCTGCTGACCGCTTCGATCGAGCCGCCCGTCCGGATTACCGAGACGCGCCGCCCGATTTCCGTCCGCCGCACGGATGCGGGCACGTTCATTTACGATATGGGGCAGAACATGGTCGGCTGGACGGAAGTGAAGGTGCGGGGAGCGCGCGGCGCCAAAATCACGCTCAGCCACGCCGAAATGCTGAATCCGGACGGCTCGCTGTATTTGGACAACTTGCGGGTCGCCGTTCAGCAGGATCACTATATTTTGAAAGGCGAGGGCGAAGAGCGCTACGAGCCGCGCTTCACGTTCCACGGCTTCCGCTACGTGGAGCTGATCGGCTACCCCGGCGAAGCGGATCTCGACACGATCGTCGGCAAAGTCGTTCATTCCGACACGCCGCGCACGGGCCGGCTGGAAACGAACGACGCGATGGTCAACCGGCTTTACTCGAACATCGTCTGGGGCCAGCGCGGCAACTTTCTGTCGGTGCCGACGGACTGCCCGCAGCGGGACGAGCGGCTCGGCTGGACCGGAGACGCGCAGATTTTCGCGAGAACCGCTTCCTATAATATGGACGTTTCGCGGTTTTTCACCAAATTCATGTGGGATATGATCGACGCGCAGCAGCCTTCCGGGGCGTTCACCGACGTTGCGCCGGATGCCGGCTGGATCCGCCACAAAATGTGGAACACGCGCCTCAACTGGTTCGCGCCGGACAATGCGGGCTGGGGCGACGCGGGCGTCGTCATTCCGTGGACGCTGTACCTGATGTACGGGGATACCCGCATTCTCGAAACGCACTACGGCGCGATGGTCCGCTGGGTCGAGTATTTGAAGGCGAACAGCGACGAACTCGTGCGTCCGAGCTACGCCAACTACGGCGACTGGCTGTCGATCGACGCCGACACGCCGAACGAAGTGCTGGCGACCGCTTATTTCGCCTACAGCGCGAAGCTGCTGTCGCGCATTGCGGGCGTCCTGGGCGAAAAACGCGACGAAGCGCATTACGACGGGCTGTTCCGCGATATCGCCGCCGCGTTCCGCCGCGCCTTCGTCGACGCCGAAGGGCGCATTCACGGCGCGACGCAGACGGTGTACGTGCTGGCGCTGCAGTTCGGCTTGCTGGAGGGCGAACAGCGCGACGCGGCGATCCGCCACCTCGTCGACGACATTCGCGGAAGAGGCGACCGGCTGTCGACGGGCTTCCTCGGCGTCGGCTATTTGCTCCCGGCGCTTACGGACAGCGGCCGGCTCGACGTCGCCTACGCCCTGCTCACCCAGGAGGCGTTCCCGTCGTGGATGTATTCGATCAAGCACGGCGCGACGACGATCTGGGAACGCTGGGACGGCTGGACCGAGCATAACGGCTTCCAGACGCCGTCGATGAACTCGTTCAACCACTACTCGCTCGGCTCCGTCGGCGAATGGATGTTCCGGTACATGGCCGGCATCGAAACCGATCCGGACCGGCCGGGCTTCCGCCACGCGATCGTTCGCCCGCAGCCGGGAGGCCGGCTGACGGAGGCGAAGGCCGAATACGAATCGCTGTACGGCGTCGTTTCGACGGACTGGAAGCTGTCGCCGGACGGAGCGTTCCGGCTCGCCGTTCGCGTGCCGGCCGGCGCGACCGCGACGGTCGTCGTGCCGGGCAGCGGAGCGCGCGTCGACGGCGAGCCGGCGAACGCCGCGGCTTCGCCGACAGGCTGGACGCTCGCCTGGCAGACCGAAGCGGCGGCGACGTTCGAGATCGGTTCGGGCGAATACGTATTCGAAAGCGTCATCGGGGCGGCCGCGTTCGCGCGCTAACGTCGCGGGCGGAAGGACAATTGGCAGCAACACGGACTGGTTAGGCGGCTTCAAGCGGTTTATAATTCGAAGAAACGGACAGGCAGAATCGCAGCGGGGAGGGGAAAGAAGATGAAAACAGGCGGCAAGCCGATCGCCGGCAAAATTCGCGACTTCTTTTCCCGTATCCGCACGGTCCTGCTTTTCAGTTATTCCGTCACCATTTTGCTCTCGATCGCGATTGTTGGAACCGTTTCCTTTTCCATTTCCTCTTCCACGATCAAAGACCGGGTCGAGTCGGCCAACCTGCAAATCGTCCGGCAAATCGAAAACAACCTGAACAACGACTTTCGAAGCAAGCGCAATCTGCTGCTCGCTCCGTATTACGATCAGGAGTATATCGACGGCATCAACGCCTATCCGGAAATGACCGATCAAGAAAAATTCCGGTACCAGCAAAAGCTGGAAAACCTGTTTCTGAAAAGCTTCAACGCCACGCCGATTCGCGGCTTCATTCGGTTTCAAATCTACTACCGCACGGGAGAGCTTTTGGCCGCTTCCGACGATTACAAGCCTTGGACGCCGGTCCAGGTGCGCAATTCGGACTGGTTTCTGCGCACGGCGGCGAAGGACGGGGAAGTGTACTTCAACGGACCGAGCTCGGGCGACGGCACGACGGACGCCGCCGACACGGCGTATTCGTCTTCGATTCTCATTCGGGACTTTTCCAGTCCGGAGCGCTTTATCGTCGTTCGCGTCGAGTACGGCGACGATCTGTTCCGCGCGATCGGCCAAAACGACGACCTGTCCGCCGGCAGCCGGATTCTCGTGCTGGACGAGCGGAACGCGCTCGTGTACGACTCGTCGGGCGCGGCGGTCAGGATGCCGGACGAAAGGCTGCTCAACCGTCTCGACGGCGCCGAAGGAAAGTTCTGGACGGAAGGCGAAACCGACGAGCAATTCGTTTCGTATATCGCGTCCACCTCCACCGGCTGGAAAGTGGTGCTCGTCACGCCGCGCCGGGATATCGTCGGACCGCTCGACAACATCAAAACGACCGTAATCGCGACGGCGCTGCTTGCCTTCGCGCTGACTTTTATGATCTCCGTGCTGTTCGGCCGCCGGATTACGCAGCCGATCCTCGCCCTTTACAAAAACGTGAACCGGATTAAACGGGGCGATTTTTCCGAACGGGCTCCCGTGAAGCGCAACGACGAAATCGGGCTCATCGCCGCGAACTTCAACGCGATGCAGGACGAACTGCAGCAGTTGATCGAACACAAATACGTCAACCAGATCAAGCTGCGCGAGGTGGAGCTGGCGATGCTGTACTCGCAGATCAATCCGCACTTTTTGTACAACACGCTCGACATCATCCGCGCGATGGCCGACTACCACAAGGTAGAGGAAATCGGGGAGATGGCGCAGGCGCTTGCCGACATGTTCCGCTACAATACGCGGGGCAGGGACGAGGTGGTCACGCTGCAGGAGGAGCTGGATCAAATCGAGGCTTACATGAAAATCCAAAGCATCCGTTTCGAGGATAAAATCGCCTGGGAAGTGGATGTCGAAGAGAGGCTGTACAATTTTCCGATTTTGAAAATGACGCTGCAGCCGCTGGTCGAAAACGCCGTCTTCCACGGTCTGGAGCGAAAGCGGGGAAAGGGCACGATCCGCATCTCCGCCGCGGCGGAAGGGGACCGGTTCGTTCTTTCCGTATCCGACGACGGCGTCGGCATGTCCGAGGGCCGGCTCGCCGAGCTTCGGGCGAAGCTGAAGCAGTCGCTGCACCGGGAGGAGGAGGTCGTCTCCGTAGCCGAAGGCGGCATCGGCATCCGCAACGTCTATTCCCGCTACGCCATCAGGTTCGGCGACCGGCTGGCGTTTGCGGTCGACAGCCGCAAAGGGACGGGAACGCTCGTGACGATCGGGCTCCCGGCGGAAGACGCCGGCTTCGCCGTCCGGACGGGCATCGAGAAGAAAAGTCGGAATGTTCAACAAATCGGGTCAAAATCGTGAATGGGGCAACGGAAAGCGCTTCCCTTATAATGAAAGCGTCACCAGAAAGCGATTACCAAAGGGAGGTTCCACCGAATGAAAAAGATGAAAACGGTATCGATTGTGCTCGTTCTCGGCCTGCTCATGACTCTGCTTGCCGCCTGCGGAGGCGGAAACAACGAGGGCAGCGGCGGCGCGTCCCCGTCCGGATCGGCCGGGGCGTCCGAAGGCGCCAAAAACAGCGACCCGGTCACGCTGACGTTCGTCATTTCCAACACCGAGGATACGACGGCGTTCACGAAAGTGTTCGAGGCGTACGAGCAGCAAACGGGCAACAAGGTCGAGCTGCAGGCGCTGCCCGGCGGCGACTACGACAACCTGATCAAAACGCGGTTTTCCACGGGCGATTTTTCGGATTTGTTCCTGATGCAGCCGGGCACGAAGCAGTACGTCAAGCTGAGAGCCGAAGAGACGCTGCACGAATGGTCCGGCGAGTCCGGCGTTTGGGACAACGTCATCGATTCGATCAAGCAGGCGCAGGTGGAAAACGACAAAATTTACGGCGTTCCGTACGGCTCCACCGGCATGATGGGCGTGTTTTACAACAAGGAAGTGTTCAAGCAGGCGGGCGTGGACGTTCCGAAAAACTACGCGGACCTGATCGAAATCGCGAAAAAAATCAAGGCCGCGGGCTTCACGCCGTTCTACGAGGGCGTCAAGGACGCATGGCCGCCGCAAGTGTTCTACTATACGGGCTGGGTGACGCAAGTCGATCCGGCGATCGGCGAAGAAGGCGTCGCGAAGCTGAACCGGAACGAACTGAAGTTTACGGACATTCCGGAGCTGAAGGATCTGTTCGCGAAGCAGAAAGAGCTGAAGGAGCTGGACCTGTATCAGAAAAACGTGATGGCCGGCACGTACGACGAAATGCAAAACGAGATGGGCGACGGCAAAGTCGCGATGGCGTTCATGCTGGACGGGATCATTTCGCAAATGGAGCAAAAGTTCGGCAAGGACTGGGTCGCGAACAACCTCGGCTTCTTCCCGTTCCCTTCCGAAACGGACCAAGGCACGGCGATGATTACGCCTCCCAACCAGCTGATGGTGCCGGAAAAGGCGAAAAACCGCGACGCGGCGATCGAGCTCGTGAAATTCATGCTGCAGCCGGAAAACGTCGATCTGTTCTATGCGAACAAACCGGGCATTCCGATTTTCGAAGGCGCGACCAGCGAGCTGTATCCGGTGCAGGAGGACGTCAAGGCGTTTATCGACGCCGGCAAATCCCAGGTCAATATCCAGAACCGTCTCACCGCGTCGTTCGTCGACTTCTCGAAGACGCTGCAAAACTTCTTCCTCGACGGCGACATCGACAAGGCGATCGGGGAGTTCAGCGCCAACTATCAGAAAGACGGCAAGGCGAAGCTGCTTGAAGGCTTCTGATCCGACGGCCTTAGATAAAAAACGGGTTGCCCCCGTTCGAAGGCGATTCGCGCGTTCGAACGGGACGGCCCGTCCACCATGGGAGAAGGAGGGGGAGACGTGGAAAGGCGAAAATATCCGCTTTATTTTTCTTTCCCCGCAGTTGCCGTTTTTCTGCTGTTTTTCATCGCCCCGACATTGATCGGCGTGTATTACAGCTTTACGGACTGGAACATTAATGCCGATTCGGTTACCTTCATTGGCTTCGATAATTACGCGGCTCTTTTCCAGGAACCGAGACTGGGAAAAGCGCTGAGCAATACATTGATTTTCGCGGCGGCCGTCACCGTCCTGCAAAACGCAATCGGCCTCGCGCTCGCGCTCGTCATGAACGAGTCGATCAAAATGCGGAACTTTTTTCGCATGG
This sequence comes from Cohnella algarum, assembly GCF_016937515.1. Lineage (NCBI taxonomy): Bacteria > Bacillati > Bacillota > Bacilli > Caryophanales > Paenibacillaceae > Cohnella > Cohnella algarum. The sequence goes on along the minus strand of NZ_JAFHKM010000002.1, from coordinate 196,970 downwards.
TGTTTTTCATGCCGTACGTCATCGCGCCGATCGTCATCGGCTACGTGTTCCGCGCCATTTATCACCCCGAGCACGGCATCGTCAATACGATTCTAAACGGCATCGGCCTCGACTTTATGGCCCAGGACTGGCTGAACGATCCGAAGTGGGCGCTGTTCTCCATTATCGTCACCGATCTGTGGCGCGTATCGGGCTTCACGATGGTCATCTATTTGGCCGGGCTGCAATTCATTCCGAAAGACCTGCTCGAGAGCGCGTCCATCGACGGGGCGAGCTATTGGCATCGCCTTAAAAACATCGTGCTGCCGCTGATCGCGTCCTCCACGACGGTCAACATCCTGCTGTCGCTGATCGGCTCGATGAAGGTGTTCGAGATGGTCATGGTGCTGACGGACGGCGGGCCGGGGTATACGACGGAAGTGTTCTACACGTACATCCGCAGCACGTTCAGCATGGGGCAGATGGGCTATTCGACGGCGATCAACCTGGTGCTCTTCGCGCTCGTCACCCTCGTCGGCATTCCGGTGCTGACGGCGCTCAAGAAACGGGAGGTGGAGATGTGATGCGGCAAGGAGGAAAAAAGCTCGCGCTTCACCTCGTCGTCGTTTTGGGCGCTCTCGTCATTCTCGTTCCGTTCTACATGATTTTGGTCAATTCGTTCAAGGGCATCCGCGAGTCGGCGTTGTTCGGGATGGGGCTGCCGTCCGAGTGGCTGTTCGAAAACTACGAAAAAGTGTTCGAGCAGGGGAACATTTTGCGCGGGTTCAAAAACAGCTTCCTGCTCGCGGGGCTGACGGTCGTCTGCGTCAACCTGTTCGCCTCGATGGCCGCCTTCGTCATCCAGCGCCGCGACGACCGGCTCATGCGCGGCCTGTACATGATGTTCATCCTCGGGCTGATCGTGCCGGTATCGATCGTGCCGACGATCCGGCTCATGGACATGTTGGGCATCAAGGGCACCTACTTCAGCATGATTATGTACTATACGGCGGTGCTGCTGCCGTTCTCCGTCTTTTTGCTCGTCGGCTTCATGAAGCAGATCCCGCGCGAGCTGGACGAGGCGGCGCAAATCGAGGGAGCGGGGTTTTTCCGGCTTTACTTCCGGATCATTCTGCCGCTGCTCGTCACCGTGCTCGTGACGGTCACGATCGTCGTCATCGTTTCGGTGTGGAACGACTTTTTCGGACCGTTTTATCTCGTGACGGACAGCACGAAATGGACGATCGTGCTCCAGATTTTCAATTTCGTCTCGCTGTACAACACGAACTGGGGCGTCGTTTTCGCGTTCATGGTCATCGTCGTGCTGCCGGTGCTGATCGTGTACCTGCTGCTGCAGCGCTACATCATCGACGGGTTGACGGCCGGCTCGGTCAAAGGCTGAGGCGGGCGATAACTGCCGACCCGGACGGCGGCAGGCGAGACGCGGACGGCGGCGGCAGGCGAGGAGGCGCGGACAGGCGGCGGGCATGGGGCGCGGAAGGTCGGCATGGCGAAAACCGGCGGATGCGGCAAACGGAGCGGAGGTGCGGATATGCGCAAAGTGATGGTGGTCGACGATGAAAAATGGGTGCGGCGCGGGCTCGTTCAATCGATCCCGTGGGATCGGCTCGGCCTGCGGCTTGCCGGCGAAGCGGCCGACGGCCAGGACGCCTTTGAAATGGCGCTCGAGCTAAAGCCCGATCTGATGTTCCTCGACATGCGGATGCCGGGGCTGGACGGCAAGCAGCTGCTCGCCATGCTGGGCGGCGCCATGCCGGGCCTCGTCACGATCGTCGTCAGCGGTTATTCGGATTTCGAATACACGAAGCAGGCGATCCGTCACCACGCCTTCGATTATTTGCTCAAGCCCGTCAAAAAGGAGGAGCTTGCGAGCGTGCTGGAAAAGGCGCTGGAGGAGCTGGACCGCCGGGACGGCGAGCGTCTTGCGGCCGAGGAGGGCCGGCGGGGCGACGGCTGGTTCCGCGATTTGCTGCTGGCGCGGGAGCCGGAGCATCCGGCGTTTTCGCCCCGTGTCGGACGTGCGGAGGCCGAGGCGCGTTCGAAAGAGGGCGGGCGTCCCGAAAATGCGGAACGGTCCGGAGGGGAGGGCCGCCCGGAACGGACGGAGCCCGCAAGGCGGGAAAGCACCGCTTCGGATGAAGAGGGGGAGGTGCCGTCCTCCTGGGCGGGCAAGGAAGCGGTCGTCTTCGCGGCGCAGGCCGACCGCTACCCGGCGGACGGCGGGGGGGCCGCCTGGCTGCGGGCGCTGCGGGAGAAGTTCGGCCGGGAGCGGGCGTTCTACTTCGGCGGCGACTGGCAGCTCGCGCTGTCGCCCGCGCCGGACGGCCGCCCCGAAGCGGTCGGCGCCGTTGCCGCGGGCAAGCTGCCGGCTCCCGAGCTGAAGCGGCTGCTCGCGGACATCCAGGCCGAGCTGAAGCGGCAGGGCGGCTCCGGCTGCAGCATCGGCGCAAGCGAGGTCGGGCCGGCCGAGGCGAGCCGCCTGCGCCGGGCTTACGCGCAGGCGCAAGCCGCCCTTGCCGGGCGACAGCTTGGCGAAAGGGAGAAAATCCTGTTCGCGGCGGCCGCCGATCCGCCGGGTTCGTCTTTGCAGCCCTACCCGCAGAAGCGGGAACAAGCGTTTCTGCTCGCGCTGCAGCTGGGAAACAAGGAGGAGGCCGAGCGCGAATTCGACCTGCTGTTCGCTTCGATCAGCGGCGAAACGGCGACGGTCGACCAGCTGCAGCGGGGGGCGATTTTGCTCGTTCACGCGCTGGAGCGGCAGCTTCGCGCCGCCGAGACGAGCCTGGAGAGCGTCTGCGGCAAACACCCGCTGGCGCTTGCGGAAGCGCTGCGGCTGCGGGTCGACCCCGAATCGGTGCGGGCGGTGTTCTCGGGCGAGATCATTCCCGCCGTGCTGAAGGCGGCGGGGCGGCGGGGCGAGACGCAAGGCGAGCAGATCGTCCGCGAGGTGCTGAAGCTGATCGAGACGCATTACGACCAGCCGCTTTCGCTGCAGCATATCGCGGAGAGCCGGTTCGTCAATCCGGACTATTTGAGCCGGCTGTTCAAAAAGACGACCGGCAGCACCTTCGTCGATTATTTGGCGGATATCCGCATCCGGAAATCGATGGAGCTCATGAAGGTGCCGACCTACAAAAACTATGAAATCGCCCATAAGGTCGGGTACGAGGACTACCGGTATTTCAGCCAGATTTTCAAAAAGAAAACCGGCAAGACGATCGGAGAGTTCCGAAGCGCCGCCGGTTGCGGCAAAACGTAGACGCAAAGCAGGGCCCGGCGGCCTTAACGCCATTTGGCGGCCTTTTGCGAAACGGATGCGGCTCCCGCGCCGGAACTTTTTCGCCGTAACATCAGGAAGCAAGGCAAGCGATGCAAATCCACTACGGAAGAGGAGAGATGGAAAATGGCCAAACGGCTTATTCCCGATACGCTGATGCTGGAGGAACGGGCGGGACACGCGCTGAACGCGATGGCGGGCATGTCCGATCCGGATTTTCACGGTTATCCTTTTTTTGCGGCCAACCTGATGTCGAGTCCCGCGAACATGACGCACGGAGACTGGGACTTCGGCTCGTCCCACGGCCGGATGATCGACGGCATGATTTTGGCCCGGCATATGTCGGGCGAAACGCTCGGCGAGGATATCGAGGCCAAATATCGCGAAAATCTGCTTTCGTTTTTCAAGGAAGACGGCCTCAGCTACCGCCAGCACAATCCGAACCACGACTGGGAGCAAAACGCCAACCTGATCGACCAGCGCGCCGTCATCCTGTCGCTGACGACCTGGTACATAGCGAGCGGGGACCCGAAGGTCAAGGAGGCGGCCGACCGCCACGTCGCCGCGCTGAAGCGGATCGCGATCAAGGAGCGCGAAGTGTGGTACTACCCGGCGTCCGAATACAAGGAGGACGGCTGGCCGTCCAAAAACGCGGTGCTGCTCAGGCTTGCGCCCGATCCGGCCGCTTTTTGCGGGCGCCTCATCATGCCGCTGCTCAAATATCACGAGGTGACGGGCAATCCGGACGCTTTCGAGCTGTGCCGGTTCTTTACGGCGCTCATCGTCGAGCGCAGCGGCGTGTTCAACGAGGACGGCAGCTTCAACGACGCGCTGGCGTACCGGAGCGGCCACTTCCATACGCGCCTCGGCACGCTGGACGCGATCGCGCGCTTCGGCGCGTTTACGGGCGACGCGAAGCTGATCGCCTGGGTCGAGAAAAGCTACGCCTGGGCGCTGACCAAGTGCACCGCGTTCGGGTGGACGCCGGGCGACTTGAAAGAGCAGGCGTACGAGCACGAAACGTGCTCGCTCGTCGACCTCATCGCGACGGGCATTACGCTGGCGAAGAGCGGCTACGCGAAATATTGGGGAACGGTCGAGCGGTTTCTGCGCAACCATCTGGCCGAGTCGCAGCTGCTCGATCTCGATTGGGTGCAGGAGACGGACGACAAGTCCGGCAACATCCCGGGCAAAATCAGCTATACCGACGTGGCGAAGCGCACGCGCGGCGCCTTTGCGGGCTATTCCGCGCCGAACGATTTTTGCTGCGACGTCAATCACGGCCGGGCCACACGAACGATTTGCAAATTTGCTGTCTCGGCTCGGGCACCCGCGGCCTGTACATGGGCTGGAGCAACACGGTGACGGAATCGAAGGGGACGGTCAGCGTCAATTTTCTGCTGAACCGCGGCTCCGTCTGGCTCGACGTCGACAGCTATTTGCCGCATGAAGGAAAAGTCGTGCTGCACGTTCATCGGGACATTCCCGAGCTGCAAATCCGCATTCCCGAATGGGCCGGCTATGCGAAGGTGCGGATCGTTCGCGAACGGGGAGGCAGCGTGACGGAAGGCCGCGGCATGGATCCGAGCAGCTGGGTGAAGGAACACTTCCTGCTGCTGGGCCGGGCCTGCGCGGGAGAAACGATTACCGTCACGTTCCCGCTGGACGAGCGGACGACCGTCGAAACGGCGATCGGCCAAACGTTTTTGACGCAATGGCGCGGCGACGACGTCGTCGGCATTTCTCCGGAAGGGCGGCACCATCCGTTTTACAGCGGACGCAAGGTGTACGACACGGCGCCGATGCGCGAAGGCGACTACCGGCGGCTGGAAAACGAAATCGTATGGTAATGCCGGGCGGCGGGCTTAGGCCCGCTGCTTTTGGGCTGTCTTGACGCGGTATCGGGCATTCAGGCGGATGCATCAGCGGATATAATTTGCAGGTTTTCATACGAGTTGCCGTACGGATAACGAAAAGACGATTCGGCTCAATCGCCAGAGAATCGCGGATAGATCCATAGAAGGAGGAGTTTTGCGATGAAAACCGTTGTTGCCGTCTATACGGGCCAGGGGTTGGCCGATCCGTTGAAGGCCGTTTTCAAAGAGGTGCTGCCGGACGTACGGCTGGTCAACATTATCGACGATTCCCTCATCGGGGACGTCGTCAAGGCGGGGAGCGTTCCCCCGGGGGTTGCGCGCAGGCTGGTGCAATATTTTCATCACGGCGAGGAGCTGGGCGCCGACGTGATCTTGAATACGTGCTCGTCGGTCGGCGAAGCGGCCGACGACGCGCGCAAGCTGATCGGCATCCCGATCGTCAAAATCGACGACGCGATGGCCGCCAAAGCGGCCTCGGCGTACGGCCGAGTCGCCGTTTTGGCCACGCTGCCGTCGACGCTTCGGCCGACGATGCGCCTGATCGAGAGGAAAGCGGCCGAAGCGGGGCGCGAGGTCGCGCTCGTGAACGGGCTTGCGGCGGGAGCGTTCGAAGCGCTGACCGGCGGGAACCCGGAGGAGCACGACCGCATTTTGCTCGAGACCGCGCTGCGCGTCGCGCAGGATGCGGATGCGATCGTGCTCGCGCAAGGCTCGATGGCGCGGATGGAGAAGGCGCTGGCCGAGGCGACGGGCAAGCCGGTGCTGTCCAGTCCGCGGCTCGGCGTCGAGCAGGTGAAAGAGACGCTGGAACGGCTGAGCCGGGGGGAGCCTGCCGGGCAAGGCGGCACGGAAGGGGCGGCGGACAGGAGGAGCGGCAAGCGACGTCCGACAGCGCCGCCCCGCGCTTCGGCGCCGAACTCGGCGGCGGGCAGGCGCCGGTTTGCTGATCGGTTCGGTGCGGAGCAACCGGATCGCGGGTCAGGCGCCTTGCGACCGAGTTAACGCAAGAAGGGGAGCCAGTCCCCTGTATGGCGTGACGGCGATACGGGAATAGGCCGATGTGGCGCACCCGGTGCGCTACATGGCGGGGTGCGGCGAGAAACGAGCCGATGTGGCGCACCCCGTGCGCTACATGGGCGGGCAGCGGCGGGGAATGAGCCGATGTGGCGCACCCCGTGCGCTACATGGGCAAGCAGCGGCGGGGAATGAGCCGATGTGGCGCACCCCGTGCGCTACATGGGCGGGCTGCGGCGAGAAACGAGCCGATGTGGCGCACCTAGTGCGCTACATGGGCGGCCAGCTGTGCGGAATGAGCCGATGTGGCGCACCCCGTGCGCTACATGGGCGGCCAGCTGTGCGGAATGAGCCGATGTGATGCACCCCGTGCGCTATATGGGCGGCGAGCTGTGCGAAATGAGCCGATGTGGCGCACCTAGTGCGCTACATGGGCAAGCAGCGGCGGGGAATGAGCCGATGTGGTGCACCCCGTGCGCTACATGGGCAAGCAGCGGCGGGGAATGAGCCGATGTGGTGCACCCCGTGCGCTACATGGGCGGGCAGCGGCGGGGAATGAGCCGATGTGGCGCACCCCGTGCGCTACATGGGCAAGCAGCGGCGGGGAATGAGCCGATGTGGTGCACCCCGTGCGCTACATGGGCGGGCAGCGGCGGGGAATGAGCCGATGTGGCGCACCCCGTGCGCTACATGGGCAAGCAGCGGCGGGGAATGAGCCGATGTGGCGCACCCCGTGCGCTACATGGGCGGGCTGCGGCGAGAAACGAGCCGATGTGGCGCACCCCGTGCGCTACATGGGCGGCCAGCTGTGCGGAATGAGCCGATGTGATGCACCTAGTGCGCTACATGGGCGGGCTGCGGCGATAAATGACCGATGTAGCGCATCCGGTGCACGTTCAGGATAAAAGTTGATGCGTCAAAGGGGGAGCGAAAAAATGAGCGAGGAGCGCGTAAAGGCGGTTTATTTGGCGGAGACGCCTTTTTCGCTGGAAAAGGCGGCGGAAATTATCGCCGGGGAGCAGTCGACCGGGACGTTTACGGCGGTGCCCGGCGAAACGGAGGCGCTGAAGGAGAAGCATGCCGCCCGAGTGGAAGCGGTGGAGACGCTGGAGGAGACGGACGCGCCTTCGCTGCCCGGCGCCAAGCTGCCGAAGGCGCATGACGGGAAGTACCGGCGGGGAAAAATCACGGTCTCGTTCCCGCTGCGCAATTTCGGCCCGTCGATTCCGAACCTGATGTCGGCGGTAGCGGGCAATTTGTACGAGCTGCAGGAGCTGTCCGGCCTTCGGCTCGTCGATTTGGAGCTGCCCGCGGCGTTCGCGTCCCGTTATCCGGGACCGAAATTCGGCATCGAAGGCACGCGGCGGCTGACGGGCGTTTACGATCGTCCGATTCTCGGCACGATCGTAAAGCCGAGCGTCGGCTTGTCGCCGGAGGAGTTGGGCAAGCTCGTCTACGATTTGGCGCTCGCCGGCATGGATTTTATCAAGGATGACGAGCTGAACGCCAATCCGCCGTATTTTCCGCTGGAACAAAAGGTCAAAACGGTGATGGAGGCGGTGGAGCGCGCGGCCGACGCCACCGGACGGAAGCTGATGTACGCGTTCAACATTACGGGGGACATCGACGAGCTGCGGGCGAATCACGATTTGGTCGTAAGCTCCGGCGGAACGTGCGTCATGGTGAGCATTTTGAGCGTCGGGCTGGCCGGGCTGGCCCATTTGAACGGCTATAGCGAGGTGCCGATTCACGGCCACCGCAATCAATGGGGGATGATGACGCGTGCGCCTTTGCTCGGCTTCGAGTTTACCGCGTATCAAAAGCTGTGCCGGCTCGCCGGCGCGGACCAGCTGCACGTCAACGGCCTGAACAGCAAGTTTTACGAAAGCAACGAATCGGTGCTTCGTTCGATCGCGGCGTGCACGACTCCGCTGTTCGGCGATTATCTCGCGATGCCCGTCGTCTCTTCCGCCCAGTGGGCGGGCACGGCCCCGGCGACCTACGAGGCGACCGGCAGCGTCGACGTCATGCACCTCGCCGGCGGCGGCATGCTGGCGCATCCGGACGGGCCGGCCGCCGGCTTCGAGAGCATGAAGCTCGGCTGGGAGGCGGCGGTCAAGGGCATCCCGCTGGACGAATACGCGCGCAGCCATCCAAGCCTCCGGCGGGCGATAGAAAAATACGGAAAGGGCTGATCGCGCCATGGAAGAAAACGAAGCGATACGCCCGGGGCCGGGTCCGGATCCAGGGCCGGGTGCGGAAAGCAAGCGTCGCCGGCGGCCGATTTGCTATTACGGCGACGATTTTACCGGGTCGACGGACGTGCTGGAGGCGCTGTTCCGGTCCGGGCTGAAATCGGTGTTGTTTTTGGAGCCGCCGACCGAGGAACAGCTTGCCGGGCCGTTTGCCGATGCGGAAGCCTTCGGCGTGGCCGGCGTCGGCCGGTCGATGTCGCCGGACGAGATGGAGCGCGAATTGCGGCCGATTTTCGAAACGCTGAAGCGCTCGGGCGCGGCGATCGTGCATTACAAAATCTGCTCCACGTTCGATTCGTCGCCCGGCACGGGCAGCATCGGCAAGGCGGCGGAGATCGGGCGCGATATTTTCGGCGGCCGTTATGTTCCGCTGCTTGCGGGCGTGCCGTACTTGGGCCGATATACGCTGTTCGGCCACCATTTCGCGGCGGCGGGCGAGGCCGTGTACCGGCTTGACCGCCATCCGACGATGTCCCGCCACCCGGTGACGCCGATGGCGGAGTCGGATTTGCGCCTTCATCTGTCCGGGCAGACGAAGCTGAGGACGGCGCTGATGGACATTTTGGCGTTGGACGGGGCCGTCGAAGACGTGCGCGCCCGCCTCGAAGCGCGGCTTAAAGCCGAATCGCCGGACATCGTCCTGTTCGACGCCTTCGACGAGGAGCGCCTGCGGACGGCGGGACGCCTGATCCTGGAGGAGGCCGAACGTTCGGACGCCTTGTTCGTCGTCGGTTCTTCCGGCGTCGAGTATGCGCTCGGCGCCTGCTGGCGGGAAGACGGGGGCCCTGGCGGGCCCGCAGCTCTCGCGGCGGATGCGAAGAACGGCGGAGTTCAGGCCGGAAACCGGGAGCGACAAGCCGTCGGCTCCGTCGACCGGCTCCTTGTCGTCTCCGGCAGCTGCTCCCCGGTAACGGAGAAGCAGATCGCTCAAGCCCTGGACGCCGGCTTTGTCGGCATTCGGGTGCCGGCGCACGAGCTGATCCGTCCGGACAGCGCCGAAGCGGCGAGGCTGCGGCTGCTGGAGGAGGCGAAGTCTCGGCTGCTCGCGGGCCGCAGCGTCGTGCTGTACTCCGCCTCCGGCCCCGGCGACCCGAGCATCGCCGAGCTTCGTCGGGCGCTCGAGGGCCAGGGCATGCGAGCCGAGGACAGCAGCCGCGTGCTCGGGGCGGAGCTGGGCTCGCTGACCCGGACGCTTGCGGCGGAAACGGAACTGAAGCGCGTGCTCATCGCAGGCGGAGACACGTCCGGCTACGTCACCCGGGAGCTTGGCATCTACGCGCTCGAATGCGTGTCCGCGCTCGCCCCGGGCGCTCCGCTGTGCCGGGCTTTTTCGAACGACTCTGCGTTCGACGGCCTGGAGCTGGTGCTGAAGGGCGGGCAGGTCGGCGGAGACCGTTTTTTCGAAAAAGTGCGGCGAGGGGAATAGAACCTGAACCGGGCCGCAAACCCGGACGGAATACACGGAAGCCGCGCCCCAAAAGGAGGAAAATGCCATGCAGGAAGCGCCGACGGCGCAAGCGAGCAGGCCCGATTGGATGAACCCGGACGTCCTCGCGCGAAACGCGGAGGCCCCCATGCCTATATGATTCCTTACGCCGGCCGCGAGTCGGCCCTGAAGGAGCCGCGCGAGGCGTCTCCTTTTTTCCGTTTGTTGAACGGCGATTGGAAGTTTCGGTACTGCGAGTCCCCCGAAGAGGCTCCCGCGCGGTTCGAAGCGCCGGATTACGCGGACGACGAGTGGGCGACGCTGCCCGTGCCGGGCAATTGGCAGCTGCACGGGTACGGACGTCCGCACTACAGCAGCTGTCCGTATCCGTTCCCGGTCGACCCGCCGCATGTGCCGGCGGACAACCCGACGGGCTGCTACCGGACCGCGTTCCGCCTCGGCGAAGCCTGGGAAGGCCGCAGCGTCCTGCTCGTGTTCGAAGGGGTCGATTCCGCTTTTCACGTTTGGGTGAACGGCGAGCTTGCCGGCTATAGCCAGGGCAGCCATATGGCCGCCGAATTCGAGATTACGGACCGGCTCGTTTCCGGGGACAACGTTCTCGCGGTCAAAGTGTATCAATGGTCGGACGGCAGTTACCTGGAAAGCCAGGACAAATGGCGGCTGAGCGGCATTTTCCGGGATGTGTACTTGCTGGCGCCGGCCCCGGTTACGATTCGGGACGCGAAGGTGAGGACGGACGCGAACGAGAAGGGAGGCGACGCGGAGCTGAGCGTGTCGCTGGCCGTCGCCAATCTTTCGCGGCATGAGCAGCCTTCCTGCCGTTTGCGGATCGAACTGCTGGATGCGGACGACCGCCCGGTGCTGGACCGGACGCTAAGCGTATCTCCGGCTCCGCTTCCGGGAGAGGAACGGACCGTGACGCTCGGCGAAAAGCTCTCGGCACCGAACCTCTGGACGGCGGAAACGCCTTATTTGTACGCGCTTTTGCTGACGTTGACGGATCCGGACGGACGCATAATGGAAGTCAAACGAATCGCCGTCGGCTTCCGAACGGTCCGGATCGCGGACGGAAAGCTGCTCGTCAACGGCCGGCCGATCGTCGTCAAGGGCGTGAATCGCAACGAATTCGATCCCTGGCGCGGCTTTGCGGTATCCGTCGAGCAGATGGAGCGGGACGTCGTGCTCATGAAAAGGCATCATATCAACACGGTCCGGCTGTCCCACTACCCGAACGATCCCCGCTTTCTGGAGCTGTGCGACCGGCACGGGCTCTACGTCATCGACGAGGCGGATTTGGAAACGCACGGCTTCGCGTTTACCGGCGAGCGCGTCAACCAGGAGACGCCGGGGTTTGCGAAAGGGGCGGCGGAAAGCTATCTGTCCAAGCATCCGGACTGGACGGCCGCCTATATCGACAGAGCCAGACGAATGGTGGAGCGGGATCGCAATTTTCCGTCGGTCATCGTCTGGTCGCTCGGCAACGAGTCGGGCTACGGCCCGAATCACGACGCGATGGCGGCATGGGTGCGCGAGGCCGATCCGACCCGGCCGATCCATTACGAGCGGGCGTACGACGCGCCGATCGTCGATATCGTCAGCACGATGTACCCGTCCGTCGACATGCTGATCGCCGAAGCGAACAAGCCGGACAGCCGTCCTTATTTAATGGTCGAATACGGACATGCGATGGGAAATTCCACCGGCAATTTGCGGGAGTACTGGGATGCCGTCTACGCGTATCCGCGCCTGCTCGGCGGGCTGATCTGGGAATGGACGGACCTCGCGATCGGCCGAAAAACGGAAACCGGGGAACCGTACTACGCGTACGGGGGCGATTTCGGGGAAGAGCCGCACAGCGGAAATTTCTGCCTGGACGGCCTGCTGTTTCCGGACGGCGCGCCGAAAGCCTCCCTTCTGGAATACAAAAAAGTTCTCGAACCCGTCAAAACGGAAGCCTGGAACGCGGAAACCGGCGAATGGACGGTCCGCAACCGTTACGATACGCTGACGCTCTCCCATTTGCGGGGAGCTTGGGAGCTGAAGCGGGACGGAGAAACGATCGCGAACGGCGAGCTTCCGGCTCTTTCCGCGGGTCCGGGCGGGACGGAGACGGTGCGTATTCCGCTGCCGGAGCGGCTTCCCGCCGAAGCGGGCGAATACTGGGTTCACGCGAGCTTCGTTCTGCGCGAAGGGACGTCGTGGGCGGAGGCGGGCCATGAAACGGCGTGGGCGGATTTGCCGCTGTTCGTCATCGCGAAGGAGCGGGAGGAGGCGCGTTCCGGCGTAATAACGGCGACCGTCGCCGGAGAAGCGTCCGGCAAGCGGGAGGCGCTTCGCGTCGAAGAAGACGGCCGGCACGTTCGCGTGCTTGGCGGCGATTTTTCGATAACGTTCGACAAGCGCACGGGACAGCTTTGCGATTGGCGCGTTCAGGGAGTCCCGATGCTCGCCTCGGGGCCGAAGCCGAACTTCTGGCGGGCCCCGGTCGACAATGACGTGCGAATGGCCAAGGAATGGGCGAAGGCGGGCTACGATCGCCTTATCACCAACGTACGGAATGTAGCGGTGAAAAAAACGGGCGATTCCGAGCTGGTCGTCACGGCCGATTCCGTCATCGGCGCAAGGGGCGAAAGCGTCGCGTTCCGGGCGCGGACGACCGCTGCCGTGCGGGCGGGCGGAGAGCTGCTGCTCGAGGCGCTCGTCGAGCCGAGAGAAGGACTTCCGCCGCTGCCCCGCTTCGGCTTCGAGCTGTCGATGCCGGCCGGCTTCGAGCGGCTCGACTGGTTCGGCCGGGGGCCGCACGAATGCTATGCCGACCGCAAGGAAAGCGGGAAGCTCGGCGTTTACGGAGGAACGGTGCAGGAGCAGTTCGTGCCGTACGTCAAGCCGCAGGAAAACGGCAACAAGGCCGACGTCCGCTGGGCTGCGGTGACGAACGCCGCGGGAATCGGCCTGCGCTTCGCGGAATCCGGCGGCAGGCCCTTCAACGTCAGCGCGCACCACTATTCGACCGAGGACCTGATGCGGACAAGTCACGTTCATTTGCTGACGAGGCTGGGCGAGACGATCGTCAAGCTCGACGCCGCCCAAAGCGGCCTCGGCAACCACAGCTGCGGCTACGCGCCGACGCTCGAACAATACTTGCTGCGGCCGGACAAGACGCTGTCTTTTTCGCTGAACGTTCGTCCTTGCCGGGCCGAAATCCGCAGCTAGAAAAAGACCGGGCCAGGAGCGCGCCCAATCGCTCCTCCCGGTCCTTTCGGTTCAACGGGGAAACAAAGGAAGCTTCTCCAGAAAAACGATATCGTCCCGGCCGGCCGCATCGCCTTCGGCCAAAATGGCCGCCTTCGCCTCGACGATGCCGCCGGCCAGCCCGACAAGCTCCTCCAGGGCGCGCAGCGATTCTCCCGTGCTGATCACGTCGTCGACGATCGCGACGCGTTTGCCCCGCAAAAACTCGGCGTCTGCCCGGTCCAAAGCCAGTACCTGCTCCTTCTGCGTCGTAATCGAAACGACTTTGTGCAGCAGGGGGGCGGCCATGTAAGGCTTGACGCTTTTTCTGGCGACGACGTAGCGTCCGAGGCCGAGCCTTCTCGAAAGCTCGTAGGCGAGCGGAATGCCTTTCGCTTCGGCGGTCACGATGGCATCGACCGGCGGGAGCTTCCCGGCCAGCGCCTCGGCTGCCTTTTCGACCAGCTCCGCATCTCCCAAAATGACGAAGCTGGCGATGCAAAGCTTATCCGTGATCGGAATTACGGGAAGTTCCCGCGCAAGTCCCGCGACTTTCAGCGTATATGAATTCATGTTGATGTTCCTCTCGCAGCGAATGGGGTTCCAAATCCGTCGGCCGGCTTCCCGGCGACTCCTAAATCATACAGGACTTGTCTCATGCTCATCAAGCGTCGAAAGGGACGAAACGGCATGCATCCCGACACCGCGTGGCAGAAATATTTGCATTATCGAAATGTTTTTGATAACTTGAGCTTGAAGACAGAATATTTGCACGTTATAATTCAATATAATCCTAGAGGTTATATCGGAATTGACGTCTCGCGAGAAAAGGAACGTGATCAAAGTGGCCAAAATTGTCATTATCGTCGGAAGTCCGGTTCAAAAGTCCAGATTGCACGCCGTCGTCGATCGGGTTCGCAGCCAAACGGAAGCGTCGGGCAACGAGGTGTCCGTCCTTTACGTCCGCGATCTTCCCGCGGAAGATCTGCTCCACGCGCGCTTCGACAGCGAGGCGATTATCTCCGCCAACAAGCAAGTGGAGGAAGCCGACGCCGTGATTATCGCCACGCCGGTCTACAAAGCTTCGTTTACGGGCATTCTTAAAGCTTTCCTCGACCTGCTGCCGCAAAAGGGCCTGGACAACAAGCTCGTGCTGCCGATCGCCGTCGGCGGGACGATCGCCCATCTTCTGTCCATCGATTTCGCGATGAAGCCGGTTTTTTCCGTGCTCGGCGCGCGCAACATTTTGACGGGCGTCTTCGTTCTCGATACCCAGGTCGTTTGGAACGACCAAGGCGGCGCGGACATCGCCGAAGAAGCGACGACCCGTCTAGATCGTTCGGTCGCCCAGCTCGTCCAGGAAGCGGAGTGGCTGTCCGGCAAGGCGCAGGCGTAACGCTTCGTTTTGCTTGACGCTTATGTGGCCCCCCCGATCGGATACCCGGCCGGCAGGGGCCTTTTTAATGCACGGACGGAAAGCGTCGTACGGCTCGCGGCGGTTCGGCGCGCTTGCGCGGATTTTTCCCGGGCTGTCGGACAAAGCCCTTGTTAATTGGTCGCGTTTCGTTATAAACTAGGTACCAAGTTCCTTTCGGACTCAAGTCAAGCACGAAGCAAAGGAGATTTTGTCAATATGGCCGCACACCGCAAGACGGATCATTGCCAGATCGTCGACTGCACGATACGCGACGGCGGGCTGGTCAACAATTGGGATTTCAGTGTCGAATTCGTTCAGGATTTGTACAACTCGCTGAACGAAGCCGGCGTGGAATACATGGAGATCGGCTACAAAAATTCCCCCAAGCTGCTTAAAGGCGCGGAAAATGCCGGTCCGTGGCGCTTTTTGGACGACGACTTTTTGCGCAAGGTCATCCCCGAGAAAAAGAACACCAAGCTTTCCGCGCTGGTCGATGTCGGCCGCGTCGACGAAAACGACGTGCTGCCCCGCAGCGAGTCGCTGCTCGACCTGATTCGCGTCGCCTGCTACGCGCGCGATACGGCGAAGGCGATCGAGCTGGCCACCTTGTTCCATAATCGGGGATATGAAACGACGATCAACATTATGGCCTTGTCCAACGTGATGGACAACGAGCTGACGGAATCGCTGGCGATGATCGCCGACAGCCCGATCGACGTCGTTTACATCGTCGACTCTTACGGCAGCCTCGATCCGGACGACTTCCGCTATTTGGTGGAAAAGTTCCGCCGCAACCTGAAAACGAAACGCCTCGGCGTCCATACGCACAACAATATGCAGCTTGCGTTCGCCAACACGCTTGTCGCCGCGGAGATGGGCGTCGAGCTGCTGGACGCTTCCGTGTACGGCATGGGCCGCGCGGCGGGCAACTGTCCGACCGAGCTGCTGCTGGCGAAGCTGAACAATCCCCAGTACAGCCTTCGTCCCGTGCTCGGCATGATCGAGCGCCACATGGTCAAGCTTCGCGAGAAGGAAGAATGGGGCTACCTCATTCCGTACATGGTGACGGGCGCGCTGGACGAGCATCCCCGTTCCGCCATGGCGTGCCGGGCTTCGGCCGAACGCGACGAATACGTCAATTTCTACGATAAAATGACGACGCCGGAAGTGTATTCCAAGTAATCCGGCCGTCGCGGCAGGCGAAAACGGCTCTCCGGAAGGAGGGCCGTTTTCGCTATGGAGTGCCCCATGTTCGGTTGGGGCGTCGGATCGGGGTGTTGCCGGCTCAGCGCGCGGCGCTCATTATAGCCGGGCAGGGGCAAGCCCGGCTTAGCGCGCGGCGCTCGGGTTATGCCGGCAGGGGCAAGCCCGGCTTAGCGCGCGGCGCTCGGGTTATAGCCGGAAAGTTCGCCTTGACCGCGGATCGCGGCCGCTTTGTTTTGCGGATTCGGATGGAAATAGGCGTCGCCCTTCAACACGCGTCCCCCGATCGTCGTCGCCTCGACCCGAACGCCGATATCCTCGGTTTGGGCGAAATGCGCAAGCAGCCGTTCGTCGGAAACGCCTTCCGCATCGATGTACCAAAGAAAGGTGCCGTATTCCTGAATGACGAACAGCTTAGCCTGGGAAAAAGCAAGCTCCCAGCTTCCGGTCGAATGCGCGACGGACAATGACGCCAAATCGTAACTTTCCATAGGTCCCATCCTTTGTCGGTTTTGTCGGTCAATTTGAATCGAATCTCCATTTGAATCCAATCGCAGGCATACCGAAATTGTAGCCGTTGCAAGGTTCGTTTTGCAAACGAGAGATTGGATTCGGACAACGTCCCCTTTATAACGAACCATCGGTAAAATACGGCGGAAATAGGGAAGGAGGCGTGCGCTTGGAAAAACGGATCGAACGGTCCGGCCTGGATGAGCAGGAGCCGCTCGTCCGCTTGTTCGTATACGGAACGCTGCTGCCGGGCTTCGCGGGTTATCGGCTTCTCGAGCCTTATTTGCGCGGGACTCCCCTCCCGGGACGCGTGCGCGGACGGCTGGTCGATGCGGGGGCGTATCCGGCGTTGGTGCCGGGGACCGGCGGGGAAGACCGCTTCGTGCGCGGATTGTGGTGCGAGCTGAGCGGGGCCGCCTTGGCCGAGATCGACGCGTACGAGGAATTTTACGGGATCGAGGAAACGAACGACTACGAGCGGGTATGGGTGCGCGACGCGGACCGCCCGGATTGCGCGGGCTGGACTTACATTTGGCCCGATTCGCGCGGGCTGGCGTTCGCGGATTTCGACGCGTGGGCGGACAAATACCAGGACGGGAGAGGCTTCTGACACCCGCAGGGTACAAACCGCCCATGCCGACCCGAACGGGAGGCGGCCCCAGGAGGCCAGAGGCGAACGCATAATGCTGTCGGCAAATGCCGCGGCATCGCCTACGCTGGATTTCATCCAATCAGCAGAGCGAAACTCGGGAATTGGGCTGTCTAGGTTGGATATTGTCCAACGAGGAACGGGGATTTAGCGCAGATTTTGCAAAGGGGCGTCGCTTGATTGGACAAAATCCATCGAAGACGGCGCGGGTCGTGAAAATGGGGCTCTCGGTTGGACAAAATCCAACGGAGACGGGCATCGGTGGGGAGGACTTCGTCCCGAACGTACGGGTGGCCCCGAAAAGAACGAAAAGACCCCGATTCCGCATCCAGGCGGAAATGGGGTCCTTTTCGTCGCGGCATTGCTGCACGCTACCATCGCCGGCTGCCGCAAGGGCAGCATGGGTGCCGGGGCAGCTCCCATCGGGCCGAGGCGTCCGGCAGCTGAAAGCTTCAGGCGGGACAACTGGTCCGGCAGCTTGCGTCGCGGGCAGCTCCCGGCCAGCCAAGATGGCAGGCAATTTAAGTACGTCGAGGGAAGCTCCCGACGGGCCAAGATGTCCGACGGCTTGCGTCGCGAGCATTCCGGCGAGTTAAGGCGTCCGGCAGCTTATGCCGCTGGAAGCTTCAGGCGGGTCAAGACGGCTGGCAGCTGGCGTCACGAGCGGCTCCGGCGGGCCAACCCGGCCGGCGCTTACGTCGCGGGCAGCTCCCGGCGAGCCTGCTCGGCCGCGGCCGTCATTTCGCGAAGCGCCTTGAGCGTTTCGCTTTCGCTGCGCGTCTTGAGGCCGCAGTCCGGGTTGATCCACAGCCGGTCGGCCGGCACGACCTCCAGGGCGGCGCGGATGACGGCCAGCATGTCGCCGCTGCCCGGCACGACCGGGCTGTGGATGTCGTATACGCCAAGCCCGATGCCGTTGCCGTAAGGCTCGCCGCGGAGCGCCTCGATCAGGGCGCCGTGGCTGCGCGACGTTTCGAGCGAAATGACGTCCGCATCCATCGCCTGGATCGCGTCGATAATTTCATGGAAATCGCAGTAGCACATATGCGTATGAATTTGGGTGTCGTCGGCCACGCCGGCTACGCTGCGGCGGAAAGCCCGGACCGCCCATTCGAAGTAGGCCGTCCATTCGCGTCGCTTCAGCGGGGCGATTTCCCGCAGCGCCGGCTCGTCCACCTGGATCATGCCGATGCCGGCGGCTTCGAGACGGAGCACTTCCGCGTTCAGCGCCCTGGCGATCTGGTCGGCGATCCGGCTTTGCGGCAGGTCTTCGCGGCTGAACGACCAGGCGAGCATCGTGATCGGGCCGGTCAGCATGCCTTTCACCGGACGGGAAGAAAGCGATTGGGCGTAGACGGTGTCCTCCAGCGTCATCGGGCCTTTGTCCATCACGTCCCCGAAAATAACGGGCGGCTTGACGCAGCGGGAGCCGTACGATTGCACCCAGCCGTTGTCGGTAAAATGATACCCGTCCAGCAGCATGGCAAAGTGCTCGACCATGTCCGTCCGCTCGAATTCGCCGTGCACGAGGACATCGAGGCCAAGCTCCTCCTGGCGGCGAATCCACAGCCCGGTTTTTTCCTTCAGCAGGCGGCGATAATCGCCTTCCGCCAGCTTTCCTTTCCGCCATTCCAGCCGGGCGCGGCGAATATCGTCCGTCTGCGGCAGGCTGCCGATCGTCGTCGTCGGCAGCGGAGGCAGCCCGAACCGCGCCTGCTGCAGCTCGCGGCGCCGCTCGTACGGCGCCCGCTCCGGCGCCGAATCCGCCCGCGCGCCGGCCGCTTCCCGGCCGCGCGCCGGATGAGCGCGCAGCGCGGCCAAAGCCGCGCGGCTCTCCTCCAGCCGCGCCGGCAGCGCGGCGCTGCCGCTGTCGGCGCCGGCGGCCAGGCGCGAGCCGAGCGCGTCGGCAAGATCGACGAGCTCGCGCAGCTTCTCGTCGGCAAAGGCGAAGGCGGCGCGCACAACCGGGTCGCCGCTGCGTTCCGCGGAGGCGGTCACGGGCGCGTGCAGCAGGCTGCACGACGTCTGCACGACGAGCCGCTCCGGGGACACGATCGCCGCCAGCTCGCCGAGCAGGGCGAGAGCGCGGTCGGGATCGGCGCGCCAAATGCCGCGTCCGTCAACGATGCCGGCACCGAGCGTTTTGTCCGCGGGCCAGCCTTCCTGCCGGAGCGCCTCCAGATTCGCGCCTCCGTCCCGCGCGAAATCGAGCCCGATGCCGCCGACGGGCAGCGCGAGCAGCCGCTTCGGAAACTCCGCCGCGGCGAAATACGTCTGCAGCATCAGTTTCAAATTCGGCCGGACGGACGAAAGCGCCGCATAAACCTCGTCGATCAGCGGCAGATGCTCTTCCGGCACGTCCGTGACGAGCGAAGGTTCGTCCATTTGCACCCAGACGGCCCCGGCGTCCGCCAGCTGGGCGAGAACTTCCGAGTAGACCGGCACGAGGCGGCGAACCCGATCCGCGAATTCCCCGGCGGCCACCCCTTTGGCCAGCCGGACATAGGTGTAGGGGCCGACGATAACCGGACGGGTCAGAAGGCCGGCTTTTTCCTTCGCTTCGTTGAAAGCGTCGAGCCAGGGATTGAACGCGAGCCGGGGCTCGCGGCGGTCGCCCAGCTCGGGCACGATATAGTGATAGTTGGTGTCGAACCACTTCGTCATTTCGGAAGCGGGCTTTCCTTCCGCGCCGCGGGCGACGGCGAAGTAGACTTCAAGCGAGCCGGGAGCGCCGAGATCCCGGAATCGTTCCGGGACGAGATCGAAGGCGACCGTATGATCGAGAATGCCGTCGTACAGGGAATAGTCCCCGGACGGCAGAACGGCGACGCCCGACCGTTTCATCCGCAGCAGCCGGCGGATTCTAAGCTCCGCCTGCTCCTCCCTGAATTCGTTTTCGCCCGACTTTCCGCTCCAGAAGCGCTCCAGGCTTTTTTTCCATTCCCGGTTTTCCCCGATTCGGGGATACCCGAGCGCGGCGGTTGCCACGATAGACATACGCAAACCACACCTCTCGCAAAATGTTGATCAACCGACATCCGGGCGCCGCAAGCAAAAAAGGCATGCCCGCCTCCCAGCTTCGGAAGGACGGGCATGCCGAAATAGACGTCCAGAACGTCAAATCAGATGTGCCGGATCATCCCTATCGACCGTAGGTTCCTTGGCTTGAGAAAAGACGGCAGGTATCCCTGGCTTCGGGTTCCAAAGGCCGCGCGCATATCGCGCCTTTGCCCCCGTTACAGTGGCGGGACCGCGCCGGACTCTCACCGGCTTCCCTTTTCATCCGCTCACCGCTTCAAGCGCTCTTCACGAGCGCCGGAAGCTGCGTCGCCATCTTTTCCGGTATGCGGTTGTCGTCAATAACTATACATTCGAAAGAATATTTATGCAACAATTCTTTTCCGGCAGTTGAACGAAGGGACGCGTTCGGGTACGATGGACGGTGACAGGGTCCAAGGATTGCGGAAATTTTTGGATTTTTCGAAAGAGGGGTTTCGTTCGTGTCGACTGCATCAGCTTACGGGCGCAAGCATGCGGCCGCTTTGCCGGCGCTGCGGCGCTTTGTCGCGTTCATCGTTTTTTGGGCCGGGGCCATCGGGCTGTCGGCTCCTTCCGCTTTCGCGCATGCGACGCTGGAACAGGCTTCGCCCGCGCAAGACGCGAAACTCGCGTCCGCACCCGAGGCCGTCGAGCTGCTCTTCAACGAGCGGCTGGACGGCACCGGATACTCGCTTCGCGTGCTGGATGACGCTTCGAAGTCCGTTACGGACGCGGAGCCGGAGCGTTTCGAACAGGGAAAAGGCTTGAGGCTCAGCCTTCCGAAGCTTGAAGAGGGCCATTATACGGTGTCGTACAGCGTCATTTCCGCCGACGGCCATCCGGTTTCCGGGGCCTACGTGTTCACCGTCGGCAATCCGCCGGCCGCGACGACGTCCGACCGGCTGGATCCTCACGCCCAGGTCGGACATGACGGGCACGGCGAGCACATGCTGGGCGACCGGGCATTCGTTCTTTACGCGACGAGAATCGCCTATTACGCGGGCCTGCTCCTGACGGCCGGGCTGGCGCTGTGGAGCCTTTCGCGCGGAGCTTCGCCGGTCGTGCGGGAGCGGCGCGAAGCGGCTCTCGGCTTCATGGGGAAATTCGCGCTTTGCGCGACGCTCGCTTACGCCGTTCTGCATGTAAGCGAACTTGCGCAGGGCGAGCCGATGTCCGAATGGGGCCGCATCCTGATTCAGACGACGATCGGCCGGCTGTACCTGGCCGAGCTGCTGCTCGCGGTCGCGGCGACGCTGCTTCGGTCGCTCGGGGCGTACGCCCGCCTCTTCTGGGCGGCCGCTGCGCTGTTCGCCGAGGCCTGGAGCGGCCACGCGGCGGCTTTTTCGCCGATCGGGTATTCGGTCGGGCTCGATTTCGTCCACCTGCTTGGAGCCGCATTGTGGGGCGGAGGACTTGCGCTGCTTATTCTCGTATGGAGCAAGGAGCGGACGGAGGCGGGACGGTTTGCCCTGCTGTTTTCCAGGTGGGCGCTCCTTTCGTTTGTCGCGCTTTGGATCACGGGGACGCTTAGCGTTTTGAAATATTTGCCTTCGCTTTCTTATTTGCTCTACACGTCCTGGGGCAAATGGCTGATCGCCAAAACGGCGCTGTCCGCGCTTGTTGTCATCGCCGCCTTTTTGATCCGGCTCAGGCTGCGCAAAGGGAATCTTCCCGGCGGCGGACTGCTGAAGCTCGACATCGGCCTGTTCGGAGCGATCGTGCTGTGCGTCGGCATTCTGACGTATCAAAATCCGCTGCCCTCGAACGCCCCGCTGCATTATCACGAGATGGGCGAAGAGATGCACCTGACGCTGCGAATCGCGCCGAACGCCCCTGGGGAAAACGCGTTTACGTTGAAAATATGGCTGCCGGAGGAGCTGGGACTGCCCAAGCAAGCGCTGCTGCGCCTGATGCCCGAAGGGCGGGACGACGTCGGCGCGATCGACGTTCCGCTCGAAGCGTACGAGGATGAGGAGCTGGACGATTTTGCCGGCTATGAAAAAGCGACCTACCGCGCGCAAGGCTCGTATTTGCCCTTTGCGGGAAAATGGAAGGCGCAGGTGCGGGTGACGGATTCGGAAAGCAACGAGCTCGTGCGCGAAACGGAGTTTCGGATTTATTGAACCGGCCGGAAGGCGGAGGCAGCCGGCCGGATGCGAAAGAGGGAGCCGTCATGCGCGACAAGCGGATCAAATGGCTGATCATCGGGATTCCCACGCTGACAATCGGGCTGTGGGAGTACGTGCGGCATGCGTTTTTGCTGCCCTATTTGTCGATGGAGCTCGGCAACTTGCTGGCTCCGTTCATCGTGCTTGCGGTGACGCTGGCGCTCGTGCCGGGGCTGTTCCGGCGCATGGAGCAGTCGCAGAGCGAGCTGCAGCGGGAGAAAGCGACCAAGGCGGCGCTCGAAGAGCGGGAACAGCTGGCGCGGCAGCTGCACGACGGCATCGCTCAGTCGCTGTTTCTGCTCGCGGTCAAGCTCGACCAGCTGGATCGAGCCGCGTGCGAGCCGCCCGTGCGCAAGCTTACCGGACAGATTCGCGAGACGGTCCGGGTCATGCACGAGGACGTGCGGCAGGCGATCGCCAATTTGCGGCTGCCGCCGTCGGCGGCGGACGCCGCCTGGGTGCTCCCCTTGCGCGAGCTGCTCGGAGAGACGGCGGGCGTTCTCGACGCCGAGGCGGATTTTCGCTGGACGATTCCGGACGAAAGCTTGTCCGGCAAGGAAAAGGTCGAGCTGCACGCCTGCCTGCGGGAAGCGCTGCTGAACGTCCGCAAGCATGCGCGGGCGCAAAACGTGACGGTCGTCGGCGAACCGGTCGAAGGCGGAGGCTTTCGCTGCCGCGTCGAGGACGACGGCATCGGGTTCGGGGGCGACCCGTTCGCGGCTCCGGGGCGGTTCGGCCTGCGCATGGTGCGCGATCGCGCGGGGAAGATGGGCTGGACGCTGGCGGCGGAGCGGCGTGGAGACCGTACGGTAATCGAATTGACGAAGAAAGGGAGAAGAGGCGATGAATCAGCCGTTTCGCGTGCTGCTCGTCGATGACCACCCTCACGCGCGGCAAGGGATGCGGGAAATCGTGGCGTCCGACCGCGACTTTGTCGTCGTCGGGGAAGCGGCCAGCGGCGAGGAGGCGCTCGAGCTGATGGACGAGACGACGCCGGAGCTCGTGCTGATGGACATTTCCATGCCCGGGATGGGAGGGCTCGAGGCGGCGAAAGCGATCAAGGGCGCCTATCCCGACGTCAAAATCGTCATGGTGACGGTGTCCGACGAGCCGGCCCACCTGTTCGAAGCGCTGAAAAAGGGCGCCCAAGGCTACTTGCTCAAAAACCTGGAGCCTTCGTCCTGGCGCGAATATTTGCGTGCGGTGGCCCTGGACGAAGCGCCGCTGAACCCGGATCTGGCGATGTCGATTTTGCGGGAGTTCGCCGCAAGGCCCCAGCCGCCGGTTTCGCCGGCGCGGGGGAGAGCGGGCGCGGACGGCGAAACCGCCATGCGCGAGGGGCTGACGCCGCGGGAGAAGGAAATTTTGCTGGAGGTGGCCAGGGGCCGGACGAATCGCGAAATCGCCGCCGGTCTCGGCCTGTCCGAAAATACGGTCAAAAACCATCTCAAAAATATTTTGCAAAAGCTGCATTTGGACAACCGGGTGCAGCTGACCCGTTATGCGTACGAACGGGGGCTGGTGGACGGGTAGAGCGGCGGGCCGCCTTCGGATCGCCATCTTTTTTTCGCCGGAGTAGCCCTTTGGGGTCATGCCGTCGGGTTGCGGACGATTTATACTTGGTCTCATCCGCAATCAACGGAAAGGATTGGTCCTGTCATGAAAAAAAGGTTGTCTCTCGTTTTTGCGCTGTTTCTCGCCTTCGGGTTCGCCCAGGCGGCAAGCGCGCATGTGACGGTATCGCCGGGCGAAGTGGCGCAAGGCGCGTACCAGGTGTTTACGATTCGCGTCCCGTCCGAGAAGGACGCGGCTACGACCGAAGTGAAGCTGGACGTTCCGGACGGCGTCGAAGTGCTGCGGTTCGAGCCGAAGCCCGAATGGAGCTACGAGACGGAGACGAACGCGGACGGCAAAATCGTTTCCGTCGTCTGGACGACGTCCGGCAGCGGCCTGGGCGCGACGGAGTTTGGCGAGTTCCGCTTCCAGGGCCGGGTCGCGGCAGACGCCGCGGAGCTCGTCTGGAAAGCTTACCAGACGTACTCCGACGGCAGCGTCGTCGAATGGACCGGCGCCGAGGACGCCGACACGCCGGCTTCCGTGACGGCGGTGACGCCGTCGACCGGCGAGTCCGACGGCCACGGCCACGGCGCCGCTTCTTCCGGCGCCGCCGATGAGGCGTCCGACGGCGCGGGGCGGGATCCGCTGACGCTCGGCCTTGCGATCGCCGGCCTCGCCGCGGGCTTGCTGGCGCTTGTCGTCTCGCTCGTTCGCCGGAAGGCGTAGGGCGAGCCTTGCCCTCTTCGCGGCAAATGCTTGCTTGCCGCAATATGCGCTTGGCGGGGAGGCGCTTCCGTTTGGGGCGCTCCGTTGGAAGAGGCCGACCGGCCATCCGGCCGGCCTCTTTCCTTGCCGCCGAATCGTTGTCGCGGCGCGTCTTGCCGTCAGACGCTTATCATCATCGTGAGCGCGAGGAACAACCCCATGGCAATGACCGACGCCGTCGCCTTTTTCCGGCTTGTTTTTCCCGTCCCTTTCATGGCGTAACGCACATACATCGCGAATCCGATCGCAAGGATCGCCGTTTCCAGGATCATGCTGATTCCCGCATATTTCCACAGTCCGAAGCCAAGCAGCGGCAATTGGCCCGCATTTCCCGGCAAAATCGGCATGTCCGCCCGATGGACGATCAAATCGAGCAGCCAGTGGCTGAAGACGACGGACGCAATGGCGTAGCCGCCTTTTGCGCCCCAGGCGCGACGCGCGGCAAAGCCGGCGACGACGGCGATCAGCAGAGCGCCGACGAGAGAATGCGTATAATCGGCATGGAAGATCGTTTCGCCGTATCCGGTACCGATCGACGTGTCGGTCCGCTCGACGCCGGCCAAGTTCAGCGGAATGAAAAGAATGTCCAGCAATTGGGTCGCGACGATAAGAGACCAAAGCGGAAGCCTGGGCTGCGTTGCTTTGACGGCGGCTGCGATTCCGAAATGTCCTGCGAACATTGAATCTCTCCCTTTCGGCAATGGAATGCGGGATACCCGCTGCATAAAAAAACTAATATTATTAGTTTTTGCGATTTCAATATAACTAATGTGATTAGTTTTGTCAAGGGCCAGATTGACTTCCATCTTATCCCCGTACTCGCGCCGAACTTCCGCCAATAGCGTCCCTCGGTTCCGTCAATCAAGGCGGAAAACGGCCCCCAACGGAAATAGCGGCTGAGCCGGACCGTTATTTGCGAATTATCCGGCACCGCGAGCAAATAACGGCGTGAGGAGGCCGTTAATTTGGCGGGGCGAGGCGGAAACGGGACATGCAACGACGACGCGCCTGGTGCAACGGGACCAGCCAATCGATCGGCGGCAACCCGCGGCCCAATATTGAAAGCCCTTTCAATCATCTGGACTTTAATGCTAAGATGAATCTGCCCGTTCGAAGACCGCGATCGACGCCTGCAAACTTGCATACTCGCACCGCACTTTCACTTGCACATCTTAGGGGGAGCTTATAGTGAAACTGAACATCTTCAGCAAAATTTTCCTGCTTGTCATTTCGCTTCTCCTTCCCACGGTCGCCTTGTACGGTTACTCCTATCAAGTCAGCGTCGACGTCGTCCGGCAGACGGTCGAGGACAACAATTTGAACCGCCTCTCCTTTTTTATGAGCCAGATGGACATGATGGTCGACCAGCTGACGAAATATTCGGCGTCGGCAGGACGGGATTTCACCTTGCGGGAGTATTTGGACGGGCGGGGGAAAAGCGACCCGATTTTGCAGCTTCAGCGGCAGTTGCGGATTTTCGAGATGTTGAACATGCAAACCGCGACGAACGCCTGGAACAACCAGCTCATTTTGCACTTGACCGATTCGAAGGAAGTCATCTCGACCGATTATTCCGTCAAGTACGACGAACGGACGATCCGCGAAACGCCCCCCGGGGAATGGACGTACCGAAGCGCCGTCAGCTTCAGCATGAAGCAAATGCTGTTTTCGCAAATCAGGCCCGCGGGCATTCCGAACGTCTTCGTCGAAGTCCGGTTTACCGAGGACAACATCCGGAACATGCTCAGTCTCTACAAGCAGGGGGAGCTGACGGAGCCGTTTCTGTACCGGAAAGGCGAAGCGCCGATCGTCAGCTACACGGCTGACCGCACGACGATCGACCCGGCGGTCGGCATCCTCGAATCCATGAACCTCGAGGAAAGCGGCAACGCGGTCGTGACGCTGAACGGGAAAAAATACATGATCAACCATGCCCATTCCGGCAGCCTGGACTGGGCGATGGTCGATCTCGTGCCGCTCGAAACGATTTTTTCGCCGATCGTGACGAGCCGGAATCTGTTTTATTCCTCCATCGTGCTGCTGCTGGCGCTCAGCCTGTTGGCGACGCTGCTGCTGTACCGGAACGTGCAAAGGCCGATTCAATTGCTCGTCAAAGGCGTGCAGCGCGTCCGGGACGGCCGTTACTCGATCCGGCTTCACCCCCGGACGAACAACGAATTCGATTTTTTGTTCCGAAGCTTTAACGAAATGGCCGAAAAAATCGGGGACCTGATCGACAAGGTATACAAGGAAACGCTGCGGTCGAAGGAAGCGACCTTAAAGCATTTGCAATCGCAAATCAATCCCCACTTCCTGTACAACTGCCTGTTTTACATCAAGGGGATGGCAAGCCTCGGCGAAAAGGACGCGGTCGTGGCGATGGCGCTGAATCTCGGCGAGTATTACCGCTACACGACGCGGACCGAAAAAACGACGGCCACGGTGCGCGAAGAAGCGAAGCTTGTCCGCAACTATTTGGAAATCCAACTGCTGCGCATCCAGAGATTCCGGTACGAAATCGACATCCCGGAGGAGATGCTGGAGCTGGAAATTCCGAAGCTGCTGATCCAGCCGCTCGTCGAAAACGCGGTCATTCACGGCATCGAACCGAGCGAACGGTTCGGGGTCGTTACGATCAAGGGGGAAACGGGCCCGGACGGAAACCGCATCGTCGTGGAGGACAACGGCCCCGGAATGACGGAGGAGCGGATGATCGAGCTGAAGAAGCGGATTTCCGCCCCGCTCGAAGCGGAGACCGGCTGCGGGCTGTGGAACATCCACCAGCGGCTTCTTCACTTGTACGAGGAAGGCTCGGGCCTGTATTTTTCGAAATCGTCGAAAAACGGATTTCGCGCAGAACTTGTTTGGAGGGCCGAATAGATGAACGATACCGAACTTTACCGGCTGCTCATCGTCGATGACGAGGACACCGTCGTGGACAGCCTGGCCGATACGATCGATTGGACGAAGGCGGGCGTTTCGAACGTGTACAAGGCTTATTCCGGCAGCGAGGCATTGGAGATATTGAAAACGAACGCGATCGACATCGTCATGACCGATATTCGCATGCCCGGCATCAGCGGGCTCGAGCTGATCGCCAAAATCCGCGCCGGCTGGAAGCGAATCAAATGCATCCTGCTCTCGGGACATGCCGAGTTCGCCTACGCGCAAAAAGCGATCGCCCAGGACACGTTCGAATATTTGCTGAAGCCGGCGAGCGACGAGGATGTCGTCCGGACGGTCGGAAAAGCGGTGGACGCCTTGCGGCGGGAAAGGGACGAAAGCCGGTCGCACGAACGGTTCGCCAAGACGTTTCGGGAGCATCTGCCGCTGCTGCGGGGAGAACTGCTGAACGGGCTGCTGCAGGGAAGGGAATATTTGCACGGCCAGCTCGCCGAGAAGACGAAATCGCTGCGGCTCGACGTTCGCCCGGACGAACCGTTCGCGCTGATGGTCGTGCGTTTGGAGGGAAAGCTGGCGGAGCTGGATTTCTATCATTCGTCCCTGATGGAATATGCGATCCAGAACATGGCGGAGGAAGTTTGCGACGGCTGGTTCCGGCTTTGGAGCTGCAAGGACGTACACGGCTATTTGACGTTCATGGCCACGCTGAGCGACGAGCGGCGGCTGGAAGCGGCAGCGGAATCCGGGGCGGAGGAAGCGTTCCGACAGCTGCAATTCGCCGCTTCGCAGCTGCAGCTGAACGTAAACCGATACTTGAAAGGCACCGTCTCGGTCATCATCAGCGGTTGGGGCCGGTTTCCCCAGGACGTCAAGCGGTTGTACGACGAAAATCTGCTGGCGCTGCGCAAGCGGATCGGCAATCAGGCGGAATTGTTCATCTACGCGTCAGAAGAGACGGAGCCGGCTCCGGTCCGCTCCCTGCAAAGGCTGTACGAGCCCCCGCTGCTTCAGCATTTGATGGAGTCGGGCAACTGGGATCAGGCCGAAGCGAAGCTGTTGTCCGTTTGCGACGAGCTGAGGGCGAACTGGTCCCAATCGTTCGAGCATTTTACCGAAGCTTATTTTTACGTGTACGCTTCGTTCAGCTCGCTCGCGCACAAGCAGGGGCGCAGCCTGGCGGAGCTGATCGGCCCGGATTTGTCCGGCACCGCGGGCCTCGCGCCGATCCGTTCCCTGTCCTCGCTTCGGGACTGGATGCTGCGGGCGTTCGGCCGGCTCAAAATGTGCATCGAAAGCGAGCCGCGGCACGAGCGGGAAGACACGGTAGGGAAAATCAAACAGTTTATCCAGGAGCGGCTCGTGGAGGACGTCACCCTGCAAACGATCGCCGACCATTTGGGCGTTCATCCGGTTCACGTGTCCCGCTTGTTCAAGCTGGAAACCGGCGAAAACGTCAGCGATTTCGTGCTGCGGCTCAAGATGGAAAAGGCCGTTTCGCTGCTGGCCGATCCGGCCTTGAAAAATTACGAGATCGCGCTTCTGCTCGGCTACCAGAATCCGAATTATTTCATCAAGGTGTTTAAAAAGTACTATTCGGTCACGCCGCAGGATTACCGCAACGCTAATTTTATGCCATCGGATTAAAACCTCGCCATTTTCTCCCGACGGCTCGGCGCCTATGATGGAAGTGTAAAGGACGCCGCGGGCGCCAGCGTTCTTGCGGCGGAACTTATCGGCTTGAGACATAAGGGAGGATGGTTGCATCATGAAAAAGTGGGTTTCGGGTCTCATCGCGTTCGCCTTGGTCTTCTCGCTTGCGGCATGCAGCTCCGGCGGCGAAAGCGGCGGAGCGGAGACGGGGCAGGACGGCAAAAAGCAGACGCTGACGTTTTGGATGAAAAAGCAGCTGTTCGACGACCAGAACGAGCTGGTTCAGGAACGGGCGAAGCAATTCGGGGAAGAGAACAACGTCGACGTGAACGTCGAGCTGATCGCATACGAAGATTTTTACCCGAAGTGGAGCGCGGCGATCGAATCGAAAACCGTGCCGGACGTTTCCTTTTTCGGGTATCAGGAAATCGGGCAGTTTTACGGAAAAGGCGTGCTCGAAGATGTAAGCGGACTCATTACGGAAATCGAAGCCGCGAACGGCGAAATCCAGCCGAGCATGAAAAAGGCCATCACGTTCGACGGCAAGCAGTACGGGGTGCCGTTCTGGACGGAAAGCCAGGTGCTGTACTACCGCAAGGATATGCTGGAAGCGGCCGGCTTCGACGGTCCTCCGGAAACGTGGGACGAATTCCGCTCGATGGCCAAGGCGCTGACCGATCCGGGCAAGGGCGTGTACGGCGCGGGCATTGGGTACGGCAAAGGCAACTCCGACGCCGAATTTTTGACGCGGGGCATCATCTGGTCCTACGGCGGTTCGGTGGACACGAAGGACGGCGGCGCGATCGTCAACTCGCCGGAGACGGTTCAGGCGACGCAGTTCATCCGCGATATTTTCCTGACGGACGGAAGCACGCCGCCGAGCGCGGTCGGCTGGGACGACAGCGGCAACAACAAAGCGTATTTGAGCGGTCAGGCCGCGATGATTTTCAACGTCGGAAGCACGCTGGCCACGATCAAGAACGAAAACCCGGACCTGTACGAGAAGACGGGCATCGCCATGTATCCGGCCGGTCCGAAGGGGCGGTTCATTCCCGGCATCAGCAACAATCTCGGCATTTTCAAAGATTCCGCGAACAAGGATTTGGCGAAAAAGTTCATCGCGTTCATGCTGGAGCCCGACTGGTACAAGACGTGGGTGGAAAAGGGCGCGCCGCTTACGGGCCCCGTGCTCACCGCCTTGAAATCGGAGCCGGTATGGCAGGAGGAAAAGAACAAGGCGTTCGTCGAATCCGTGGACGAATTTTATTTCCTCGGATATCCGGACGAGTACAGCCCGCAGGCCGGCGAAGTGTTTAACCTGCGAATCGTCAACGATACGTTCCAGAAGCTGCTGCTCGAAGCGAATTACACGCCGGAAATCGCGGTGCAGGACCTTCACCAGAAAATCGCGGAAATTTACGAAAAGCAATAATTCATTCCTGCGGCTAAGGAGTCGGAATTACGGCTCCTTAGCCGTAAAAGTCAGGCGGTGAATCATCATGAGAAGGTTGGACGACAACAAGCTCGCATACGCGCTCATGAGCCCGGTGCTCATCTATTTGACGGCGATCATGGTCGTTCCGTTCGGCTGGGCGGTGTACTTGAGCTTCACGAACAAAATGGTCGGAAGCCCCGCCGTCTTTAACGGTCTCGACAATTATATCGAACTGTTCAAGGATCCCTTGTTCTGGAAAGCGGTCCGCAACACGGTCGTGTTCACGCTCGTCGCCGTCGTCGCGAAGACGGCGTTCGGCATGATCATGGCGCTCGTGCTGAACGAAAAAATCGTCTTCCGCAACCTGTTCCGCGTCCTGCTGTTCCTGCCGTGGACGATCCCGACGATCGTTTCGGTCTTTACGTGGCAGTGGATCTATTCCGACGTCGGCGGCGTGCTCAATTTCCTGCTCATGAAAATCGGCGCGATCGGCCGGCCGGTCGGCTGGCTCGCAAGCCCCGATCTGGCGATGCTTTCGGTCATCGCCGTGAACGTGTGGCGGGGGATTCCGTTTATCGGCATCGCGATTTTGGCGGGCCTGCAGACGGTATCCAAGGAAATGTACGAGGCGGCGATGCTCGACGGGGCGGGGCCGGTCAAGCGTTTCTTCTCGATGACGCTCCCTTCCATCAGGGAAGTGACCGTCATGGCCGCCGTCATCACGACGATCTGGACGCTGAACGATTTCGAAATCGTCTGGCTCCTGACGCGGGGAGGCCCGTCGAACGGCACGCAGCTGCTTTCTACGCTCAGCTATACGATCGGATTTTTGAACATGGATTTGGGGAAGGCGATCGCGATTTCGATTTTGACGCTGCCTCCGCTCGTTCTGCTCATTCATTTCATCACGAAGCGTTCGCTGTCCGAGCGCTGAAAGGGGGATACGCATGGAACGCAAATCGCGGATCCAGCTTGTCGTCACCTATGTCGCACTGGCGATGCTTCTCGTCATCGCCCTGTTCCCCCTGTACTGGATGCTCAACACCTCGTTCAAATCGCAGGGCGAAATTTACAACATGGTTCCGTCGTTCTGGCCGAAGGAGTTTACGTGGTCGGCTTACGAAAAGCTGATTACGGAAAAGAATTTCCTGGTCAACATCAAAAACAGCCTGATCGTCGCGCTCGTCGTTTCCTTCTTCTCGATCGTCGTCAGCGTGCTGGCAGCCTACGCGATCGCCAAGCTTCGCTTTCGCGGAAAACGGCTCATCTCGAACGGCATTCTTTACGCCTACCTCATGCCCCGCGCCGTGCTGTTCATTCCGCTGTACATGCTCATTTCGTCGATCGGCGCGAACGACTCCCTGTTCGGGCTGCTGCTGATCTACCCGACGATCACGATTCCTTACGCGACCTGGATGCTCATTTCGTACTTCAAGTCGATTCCCGACGAAATCGAGGAGGCGGCGATGATCGACGGGTGCAGCCGGACGCGGACGCTGCTCAACATCATTTTTCCGTTATCCGCGCCCGGCATCGCCGCCACGTTCATTTTCGCGTTTACGCTTTGCTGGAGCGAGTATTTGTACGCGCTCGTCGTCATTACGGACAGCGCGGACAAGACGATCACGCTCGGCCTGTCCGACATGATCGTCGGCGACGTCTTCGCGTGGGGACCGCTGATGGGCGGCTCGATGATCGCCTCGATTCCCGTCGTCATCATGTATTTGATGACCTCGAAATATATGGTCAGCGGAATGACCGTCGGAGGAGTGAAGTAGCATGGACGGCCGGAAAAAAGTATTGGTGACGGCGACGAATTTTTCGCTGCTGTGTCCGGAAGGGAAAAAGCTGCTGGAGGAAGCCGGTTGCGACATCGTCGAAAACCGGGTGGGCCGGCCGCATACGTTCGAGGAGCTCGTCCCGCTCGTCGGCGATGTCGACGGCGTCATCGCGGGCGTCGATACGTGGAACGAGGCGGTGTTCAAGCTCGCGCCGAGACTTGCGGCAATCGCCCGCTTCGGCGTGGGCGTCGACAACATCGACCTGGACCAGGCGAAGCGGTACGGCATCCGGGTCAGCAACGTGCCCGGCGGCAACGCGAACGCGGTCGCGGAACTGACCGTCGGGCTGATCCTGTCCGCCATGCGCGGCATTCCCGCGCTGCATCAGTCTGCGCGCCGGGGATATTGGGACCGCCGCGTCGGCGAAGAGCTGGAAGGCAAGACGGTCGGCCTGCTCGGCTTCGGCAATATCGCCCGCCTGACGGCGAAAAAGCTGAGCGGGTTCGACGTCCGGCTGATCGCTTACGATAAATACCCGGATGCGGCGAAAGCGGCGGAGCTTGGGGTCCGCATGGTCGAGGGGGACGAGGTGCTCGCCGCAAGCGACGTCGTCAGCATGCATCTGCCGAGCCTGCCCGAAACGCGGCACATGATGAGCCATGCCCAATTCAAGCGGATGAAGCCGACCGCTTACTTCGTCAACACCGCCCGCGGGGCGCTCGTGGACGAGGCGGCGCTGCTTCATGCGCTTCGGACGCGATCGATCGCGGGAGCGGCGATCGACGTCTACGAACAGGAGCCGGTTTCGGCCGACAATCCTTTGCTTGCGCTTGACAATCTGATTGCGACGCCGCATACGGCGGCGGAAACCGCGGAAACGTACCGGCGCGTCGGCATCGCCGTTTCGGAAGCGCTGCTGTGCGTATTCGCGGGCAAGGAGCCGCCCCATCGGCTGGCGTAATCCCTATTTCAAACTGCGAGGAGCGACCCGGATGAAACGATTATACGGAGTGACGACGGCGATGGTGACCCCCTTTACGAAGGAAGGGGAAGTCGATTTGGACGCCGTCGCGAGACTGACGGAATTTTTGATCGGAAAGGGCGTGCATTGCCTGTACCCGCTCGGCACGACCGGCGAGATGATCCGTTTGTCGGTCGAGGAGCGCAAGCAGGTCGCCGAAACGGTCGTCCGAACGGCAGCCGGACGAACGACGGCTTTCATTCACGTCGGAGCGGCGACGCAGCCGGATGCGATCGAATTGGCCAGGCATGCGCACGAGATCGGAGCCGACGGCATCGGCGTCGTGACGCCGATTTTCCTCGGCGCGAGCGAGCGCGAGCTGGAGCATTACTTCGTAACCGTCGCGAGCAGCGTGCCGGCGGATTTCCCCGTTTATCTGTACAACATTCCCCAGTGCGCGGCAAACGACCTGCCGGCCGGCGTCGCGCAGCGCGTCGCGGACCGCTGCCCGAACGTCGTCGGCATCAAGTACAGCTATCCCGATTTTCTCCGGACGAGCGAGTATTTGAACGTTAACGGCGGGAACTTCTCGGTTATGCAGGGCGCGGACCGGTTATTTCTGGCGGCGCTCGCTCTCGGCTGCGACGGGGTCGTCTCCGGCGTCTCCTGCGTATATCCGGAACCGTTCGTCGCGGTGTACGAGGCGTACGAGCGCGGCGATCTGGCCGAGGCGAGAAAATGGCAGCGGATTGCCGTCCGGTATTGCGAAGCGCTCAAAAGCGGCAGCAACATGGCCTACTTCAAGGAAGGGTTGCGCCTGAGGGGCGTCGACGCCGGGGCGATGCGCGCTCCCCAACTGGACCTGCTCCCCGAGGAGGCGGAAGCGCTCGGACGAATGCTGCGGCAGTTGAACGAAGAAACGTCTTATGCGTAACGGTTTGCCGGCGGCAAGCCGGGAAAGGATGGCAGAACGAATGGATAAGCTTTATGCCATCGGCGTCGATTACGGCACCGAATCGGGAAGGGCGCTGCTCGTCGATGTCTCCAACGGGGAAGAAGTCGCCGTTCACGTGACGGCATACCCTCACGGGGTCATCGACGAGGCGCTTCCCGGATCGGGAATCCGGCTCGGGCGCGACTGGGCGCTCCAGCATCCGGGCGATTACCTCGAGGTGCTGCGCCGTTCAGTCCCGGAAGTGCTGCGCTTGTCCGGGGTAAGCCCGGACCGGGTCATCGGCGTCGGCATCGATTTTACGGCTTGCACGATGATGCCTTTGGACGAAGCGGGAGTGCCGCTATGCTTGCGAACCGAGTGGAAGGACCACCCCCACGCCTGGGTCAAGTTGTGGAAGCACCACGCGGCGCAGGAGGAAGCCAGCCGGATCAACGACATCGCCCGCGAGCGGGGAGAGCTTTTTTTGTCGAGATACGGCGGCAAGCTCTCGTCGGAATGGATGCTGCCCAAGGTTTGGCAGATTTTAAACGAAGCTCCCGAAATTTACGAACGGGCCGACCTGTTCATGGAAGCGGCGGACTGGGTGGTCATGCAGCTGACCGGCCGGCTTGTCCGCAGCGCCTGCGCGGCCGGTTACAAAGCCTTGTGGCATAAGCGGGACGGCTATCCGTCTTCGGCTTTCATGCGGGCGCTGGATCCCCGCCTGGAGCGTCTCGCCGCAACCAAACTGAGAGGCCCGGTCGCGCCGCTGGGCGGAAGAGCCGGCGAACTCGGCGAGCTGGCCGCCGAATGGACGGGGCTGCTTCCCGGCACGGCCGTCGCCGTCGGAATCGTCGACGCGCACGCCATGGTGCCGGCCTGCGGCGTCGTCGCGCCCGGCAAGCTGGTCATGACGATGGGCACTTCGACCTGCCATTTGCTTCTAAGCGACAAGGAAGTGCCGGCGAAAGGAATTTGCGGGGTTGCCGAGGACGGCATCGTTCCCGGGCTGTACGGATACGAAGCGGGACAGTCGGCGGTGGGCGACATTTTTGCCTGGTTCGTGGGGGAAGCGGTACCCGAATACGCGAAGCGGGAGGCGGCTCGGGAGGGCGTTGGCGTTCATGCGTGGCTGGAGCGGAAAGCTTCCCTTCTGAGACCGGGGGAAAGCGGGCTGCTGGCGCTCGACTGGTGGAACGGAAACCGCTCCGTGCTGATGGACGCGGATCTGACGGGGCTGATGATCGGCTATACGCTTCAAACGAAGCCGGAGGAGACGTATCGCGCCTTGCTCGAGGCGACCGCTTTCGGGACGCGCGCCATCATCGAAGCTTTCGCGGCAGCCGGGATCGGCGCGGACGAGCTGTACGCCTGCGGCGGGCTCCCGCAGCGGAACCGCCTGCTGATGCAAATTTACGCGGACGTGACCGGCCGCCCGATCAAAATCGCCGACTCGGTGCAGACGGCGGCGCTCGGCGCCGCGATGCACGGCGCGGCGGCGGCCGGAACGGAAGCGGGCGGTCACGCTTCGATCGCGGAGGCGGCGCGGCATATGGCCCGCGTCCGGGAGGAAACGTTCAAGCCGTCCGAGGAGCATGCGCGAATTTACGACCGGCTGTATGCGGAGTACGTCAAGCTTCAGGAATATTTCGGGCAAGGCGGCAATGCGGTCATGAAGCGTCTGAAGGCGATGAAGGAGGTTTGATCGAATAAGGCCATCGTTCGGGTTTCGTCTCCTCCCGCGCCGGAATAAAGTGGTTTATGCCTGTGCGTTCGGCGTGACCGAAATGGAGGGGATGAACCTTGAGCCAAAGAGCTCCCGCGACGAAAAACGAAATTACTTATGCCCTGTTCGAATTGGACCCGGCCGTCTACTACGAGGAAAGATACGCTTACAGCAACGTGGTCGGAATCGTGGAGAAAGAAGGACCGGTAGCGAAAAACTCGCTCGTTTACCAAAAGTCGTCCTGCCTGATGGAGGCGCTTGGGCGCTGCGTTGCCGCCGCCGGAACCGAGGAAATCAAGGTGCTGGAGGTCGGATGCGGGTCCGGGACGTTCGGGGCGCGGGTGAAGCGCGACTTTCCGAACGTAAGGCTTTACGGAGTCGACATGAGCTCGAGCTGCATCGAAATCGCAAAGCAGAACGGGTTCGACCGCGCCGTCGCGTACGACGTCGTCCAAGGGCTGCCGTACGCGGACGGCGAGTTCGATTTTATATATACGATGGACTTTTTCGGCCATGTCGAGTTCCGGAGCAAGGACCGCATCATTTCCGAAATGCATCGGGTGACGAAGCCCGGCGGCTACGGCTTTCACGGCATCGAAACGGGCTTTATCGACTATTTGAACTGCGATCCGAAAAATCCGGACGACGTCGTGCGCAAATACGTCTACATGGAAGGCCACATCGGCGTCGAGACGCTGGAGGACATTTTGGACCGGTTCGAGCCCCGGTTCGAGGTCGTTCAGACGTTTCCGTTCCCGATCCGTCCCTTGCTCAACATCGGCAATATTATGAACAGCAAGTTCTGGGGAGAGGAATTTTGCGCCGCGTTCGCGCAGGTCGACACGCCGGCGACCCGGGCGGCCGCGGATCTCGTGCTGGGCTGGTTCAACAAGCATTTGACCGGGCAGCTGTTCGAAGCGTTCGGCAGCCGGCTCGTTCGCTCCCGCATTCCGGATACCGGCAATCCGGCGCTGAACCGGTTTATCGATACGATGCTGCAGGGATGCGGCTTTTCCATGACGACGCTGCGCAAACCGCAATAAGCAATTCTCCGATGCTTGCTTCTTGCCCCCGCTTGCCCTATAATCTAGGATATTAAAACGAACATCGCGTCGATGGAGACAAGTACGTCAGAGACATCCTCCCAGGGAGGGAACGCCGGCAGACTGAGAGCGTTCCCGAGGATCAGGCCGGCGGAATTCACTCCGGAGCGTCGACTTGAACCCGGCCGTCCGCGCCGGCAGTAGAGCGACCGGCAGCGGCCCGTTACGCCGCTCCAAGCGGGAATGTCCCGGCGAATCGCCATGAAAGGCGAAGCGCCGCCGGAGGAGCGCTCGCGAAGCCATGACGATCGGGAATCCGGCGGCTTCGCGCAACGGTTCATGCCGGACGAGGATATTCCAATAAGGGTGGTACCGCGGCTCTTTCGTCCCTTTTCTTTCAAGGGGAGAAAGGGCCTTTTTTATTTTCCGAACAAGGAGAGATCAGGATGAAGGAACGATTGGAAGCGCTGCGTCGGGAAGCGCTCGAGAAGCTGTCGAAAGCGGACGGCGCCGGCGAGCTGAACGACCTGCGCGTGCACTATTTGGGCAAAAAGGGGCAGCTGACGGAAGTGCTGCGGGGAATGGGCGCCTTGAGCGCCGAAGAACGTCCCGCGATCGGTCAGGTCGCCAACGAGGTCCGGGCGGCGCTGGAAGCCGTCATCGCGGAGAAGCAGGAGCAGTTCGACCGGGAGGAGACGGCTCGCCGCCTGCAGGCCGAGACGATCGACGTCACGCTGCCGGGCCGCGCGCCTTCCGTCGGCTCCGTGCATCCGCTCACGAAGGTGACGCAGGAGATCGAGGATATTTTTATCGGCATGGGGTATCAAATCGCGGAAGGTCCCGAGGTGGAAACCGACTTTTTCAACTTCGAAGCGCTGAATTTGCCGAAAGACCATCCGGCGCGCGACATGCAGGATTCGTTTTATATCACCGACGAGATCCTGCTCCGCACGCAGACGTCCCCGATCCAAATCCGGGCGATGCAGGCGGCCGAAGGCAAGACGCCGCTCAAAATCATTTGCCCGGGCAAGGTGTACCGCCGCGACGACGACGACGCGACCCATTCGTTCATGTTCCACCAGATCGAAGGCCTGGTCGTCGGCCCGAACATCCGCATGAGCGATCTCAAGGGCACGCTGCTGCAATTCGTGCAAAAGATGTACGGCTCGCAGGTTCAAATCCGGCTGCGGCCGAGCTTTTTCCCGTTCACCGAACCGAGCGCCGAAGTGGACGTGACCTGCGCGCAATGCGGCGGCAGCGGCTGCCGGATGTGCAAGCAAACCGGCTGGGTCGAAATTCTCGGCTGCGGCATGGTGCATCCGAAAGTGCTGGAATACGGCGGCTACGATTCGAAAGAGGTTTCCGGCTTCGCGTTCGGCATGGGCGTGGAGCGGGTTGCGCTGCTCAAGTACGAGATCGACGACATTCGCCATTTCTACTACAGCGATCAGCGGTTTTTGAGCCAGTTCAACCGAATTTGACGGAGGTGACCCGACATGAACGTTTCTTATAATTGGTTAAACGACTATATCGATCTGGAAGGCATCGAGCCGTCGCGGCTCGCGGAGCTGATGACGAGCGGCGGCATCGAAATCGATTCGGTTCCGGCGCGCAACCTGGGCGTCTCGGGCGTCGTGGTCGGCTATGTGAAAGCGCGGGAAAAGCATCCGGACGCCGACAAGCTCGGCGTCTGCACGGTCGACGCGGGGACCGGCGAAGACTTGCAAATCGTTTGCGGAGCGTCGAACGTCGCGGCCGGGCAGAAGGTGCCGGTCGCGCTGATCGGGGCGAAGCTGCCGGGAGGCCTGCAGATTAAGCGGGCCAAGCTGCGCGGCGTCGAATCGCAAGGGATGATCTGCTCGGCGCGCGAGCTGGGCATCAACGACAAGCTGCTGCCGAAGGAGCAGCAGGAAGGCATTCTCGTCCTGCCCGGCGACCTTGAGGTAGGCCAGGACGTCGTGAAGGCGCTCGGACTGGACGATTACGTCCTGGAGCTGGATTTGACGCCGAACCGCTCCGATTGCCTCAGCATGCTGGGCGTCGCCTACGAAGCCTCGGCGCTGACCGGCCGGCCTCTGCGGCTGCCCGATCCTTCGGGCGATCTGTACGCCGCGGCGGAGAAAACGTCCGACTACGTAAAAGTAACGATCGCCGCCAAGGAGCAATGCCCGCATTATGCGGCTCGCTATATCAAGGGCGTCAAGATCGGCCCGTCTCCGCTCTGGCTGCAAAACCGGCTCATCGCCGCCGGCGTCCGCCCGATCAGCAACATCGTCGACATTACGAACTATGTCATGCTGGAGTACGGGCAGCCGCTGCACGCGTTCGACGCGGCCAAGGTAGCCGGGGGCCGCATCGAAGTCCGCATGGCCCGCGAGGGCGAAACGCTGGTGACGCTCGACGGCCAGGAGCGCAAGCTCGAGCCGCGCATGCTCGTCATCGCCGACGCGGAGAAGCCGATCGCGCTCGCCGGCGTCATGGGCGGCCTCGACTCCGAGGTGACAAGCGACACGGTCGACATCGTCCTGGAATCGGCGCGGTTCGACGGCGGCGCCGTCCGGGCCGCTTCGCGTCAGCTCGGGCTTCGTTCCGAAGCGTCCGCGCGGTTCGAGAAGGGAGTCGATCCCGCCCGCGTCGTCGCGGCGCTCGACCGCGCCGCCGGGCTGATCGGCAAATACGGCGAAGGCCTGGTCACGGAAGGGGTCGCGGAAGCCGGGGAAGCTTCGGCCGAGCCGGTCGAAATCGAAGTTTCGCTTGACCGCATCAACCGGTACTTGGGCACTTCGCTGTCCTCGCTGGAAGTGAAGACGATCTGGTCGCGCCTCGGATTCGAAGCGGCCGACAAAGGGAACGACGTATGGGTCGTGACCGTGCCTTCGCGGCGCCCGGGCATTTCACGGGACGTCGACCTCATCGAGGAAGCAGCCAGACTGCACGGGTACGACAACATTGCGGCGACGCCGATCGAAGGTCCGACGACGACGGGAGGGCTGACGAAACCGCAGGCGATCCGCCGCGAGCTGAGGCTGGCGCTGACGCGCGCCGGCCTTCACGAGGCGATTTCCTATTCGATTACGTCGCCGCAGCGGGCGGCATTGTTCCCGCAATTGAACGGTTCCGCCGACGGCGTGCGCCCGATCGCCCTGGCGATGCCGATGAGCGAGGAACGCAGCCTGCTCCGGACGTCGATCATTCCGAGCCTGCTCGACGCCGCCCAGTACAACAAGGCGCGCAAAAGCCCGGACGTCGGCCTGTTCGAAATCGCGAACGTCTACCATTCGGCGGAAGAGACGCTGACGACGCTTCCGAAGGAAAAGCCGCGCCTGGCGATCGCGCTGTCGGGCAACCGGCGCGTCGCGTCGTGGAACGGGGCGGCCGAGAAGTACGATTTTTACGATGCGAAGGGGCTGCTCGACGCCGCGTTCGAGCGTTTCGGCCTCGCGGATTCGATTCGTTACGAGGCGGCGGGCCCCGAGCATTTCCACCCGGGCCGCACCGCCGAGGTGAAGCTTGAAACGACGGGCGGAAGCTTGTCGCTCGGGTTTGTCGGCCAGCTGCATCCGGATCTGCAGCGGGAGCTGGATCTTGACGATACGTTCGTCGCGGAAATCGAGCTGGCGCCGATTTACGACGCGCCGGAAAACCGGATCGAATACCGGACGCTTCCGCGCTTCCCGGCGGTCGAGCGTGATTTGGCGGTCGTCGTCGACCGCTCGGTCGCGGCCGGCGCGCTCGTGTCCGGCGTTCGCGAGGCGGCCGGCGAGCTGCTCGAGTCCGTTCGCGTGTTCGACGTGTACACGGGCGAGCGGCTCGGCCAGGACAAGAAGAGCGTCGCCCTGGCGCTCGTGTACCGGCACCCGGACCGCACGCTGACGGATGAAGAAGTGACGGCGGCCCACGGCAGGGCGCTGTCAAAATTGGAACAATCTTTCGCGGCCGAACTGCGGAAATAAGCAGGAAACGGGCCAAAGCGCAGCGAATACATCAGGACGCCCGTCAGAGGGGTTTTGTTCCGCAGGTTGCGGATTTGACGGAAGCGAAGCGATGGATTCGCTGCTATTTTTCTTATGGGACTGGGAGGACTAGACCGTGAATGCTGACGATCGTACGCGGGTAACGGTTGAAATATACGGAACGCAGTATACTTTGGCGGGCCATTCCAGCCCGGGCCACATGAAGCGGGTCGCCGCCCTGGTCAGCGAGCAAATGTTCAAAATCGCCGGCACGAAGCCGTTTATGGATTTGTCCAAGCTGGGCGTTCTTGCGGCCGTCAACGTGGCGGACGAGCGGCTTCGGCTGCAGCAGGAGAGCGAACGGTTCCAGCAGGAAATCGAAAAGCTCAGACAGGAGAACGAAAAGCTGCTTCAGGAAGAGAAGGAGCGGCAACGGCTCGCGGAGGAACTGGCCAAAACGCGGGCGGAGGCGGATGAAGTCCGGCAAACGCTCGACGGGGAGCGGAGCCGGTACGAGGCGGATTTGGAAGCGCTGCGCAAGAGCAAGGACGGCGAGCTGGAGGCCGCCCGCAGGTCGAAGGAGGCCGAGCTGGAGGCTTTGCGCGAGTCCAGGGAAGCCGAACTCGAAGCCATGCGCAGGTCCAAGGAAGCCGAATTGAACGCGCTGCGGCAGGAGCACGAGGAGGCGGCGGCCCGTCTGGTCGCGGCCGGCCAGGCGGAAGAGTCCGAGGTTCGGGAACGGCTGGAGGCGGAGCTGGCCGAGCTGCGCGCCGCGTTGGAAACGGCAGAAGCGAATCATAAGGACGAATCGGGGAAGCTTCGAGCGGCCTATTCCGGTCAGCTTCAGGAGCTGAAGGCGTCGCACCGCGCGGAGCTTGCGCGCGTTCAGGAAGCGCATGCGGCCGAGCTTCAACAGACGAAAGCCCAGCACGCGGCCGAACTGGAGAAGCTGAAAAACGACTTCCGGGCCATGGCGGGGCGCACCAGGCAGGAGCACGCGGCCGAGACGGAGCGGCTTAAACAGGGGCATGCCGAGGAAGTCGAGCGATTGAAGCAGGAGCATGCCGAGGAAGTCGAATCGCTGCTGCGGGAGCATGAAGCGGAAGTCGAACGGCAGAAGCAAGAGCATGCCGCGGAACTTGAGCGGTCGAAGCGGGAACAAGCCGAAGCGATCGACCGGGTCAAGCGGGAGCAAGCCCACGCGATCGCGCGGTTCAAGCAGGATCAAGCCGCGGAAATCGAACGGCAGAAGCAGGAACACGAGGCGGTTGCGGAGCGGCTCAAGCAGGATCACGCCCTGGCTCTGGAAACGCTCGAACTCGAACATGCCGAAACGCGGCAAAAGCTGGCCGACGACCATGCGGCCGAGCTGGAGAAGGTGCGCGGCGAGCTCTCCGGCGAGCTGGAGCGGCTTCGTTCGGATCAGGACGAAGTGCTGGAGCTTTTTCACGCCGAGCAAGCGGGGGAACTGGAGCAGCTTCGTTCCGGTCACGCGGCCGAACTCGAGCGGCTTCGTTCGCAGCATGCCGGCGAAACGGAACGGCTTCGCGCCGAGCTCGGCCAAATTCAGGACGAGCTGCATGCCGTCAAAGAGCTCCATTCGACCGAGCTGGACACGCTGCGGGCTTCGAGGACCGAAGAGCTCGAAAAATGGGCGGAGGCCAAAAACGAGGAGCTCGAGCTTCTCAAGCTGATGCATGCCGAAGAGTTGGAAGAGCGCGCGGCCGCGCACGACGAGCAATTGAAAAAAGCGATCCAGTCGCACAAAGAGGAAATGGCCAAACTGGCTGCGGAGCACTCCGTCCGCGTAAGCGAGCTGAAAGCCGGTTTCGAATCCGAGCTGGACGCCTGGAAATCGCAAACCGAGGCATGGAAGGTTCAGACGGAGGAATTGCAAGCGCAGCTCGATGCTTTGCAGTCGCAGTTTGACGGACTGCGGAATGCGCATGCCGCCGAGCTCGAGTCGATGCGCGGCGAACGGGAACGCTGGCATGCCGAGCGAAGCGAATGGCAAGCTTCGGAAAAAGAGTGGCAAGCCTCCAGGCAGCAGTTGGAGAACGAGGCGGCCCGACTCGGCCGCCTCGTGGAGGAGCTGCGGCTTGCGGCGGAGGAAAGGGAGCAGGCGCTGATCTCGCTGGAAGCGAAAGCCGCGGAACGGCTGGAGGCCGAAAAGGCTGCCCGCGAGCATGCGGAAAACGAGCTGGAGCGGCTGGCCCGAAGCGAACGGGAACTCTTGTCCCGGGAAGAAGCGGCGGAGGAAGCGCTCGGCAAGCTGAAGGCGCAGCAGGAAGAGGCCGAGCAAAGCGTCCGCGAAGCGCTCGATTGGGCGCAGGAGCTGGAAACCCGCGTGGCCGAGCTGGAGCAGGAAGCCGAGCGGCAAAACGAGACGGCGCAGCTTGCGCTGCGGGAGCTGGACGCGGCCCGCGCGCAGGCGGCGGCAATGGAAGCGCTCGAAGCCGAGCTTGCGTCGGAGCGGGACGAGCTGGAACGGAAAGCCCGGGAATACGGCGAACGGGCAACCCGCGTCGAAGAGGAGCTCGCTTCGGTGCGGGGACAATTCGAGGCTCTGCAGGAAGAGTACGCCAAGCTGCAGAGCGAGTTCAACGAGTGGATCGACATGTTGGAGGAACAATGAGGATTACGCGGAAGGCCCGATGCGAAGTTCGTTCGCGGAGGGTCTTCCGCTTTTTTCCGGGGCGGCGCCGGGCCGCGGCCGACCGGGGAGCCTGGGTTGGATTTTGTCCAATCGACGGACCGAGAAAAGAGAAAAATTCGATCTACAGTGGATTTTTTCCAACGAGAATGGGCGATTCCGGCCGAAATGGACGAAACGAACTCGCCCGATTGGACAAAATCCAATCAAGCCCGATGGATTTGCGAAAAAACCGGTTTTGATTGGACAAAATCCACTGAAGCCTCACCGCTCCCTAAACGTCACATTATTTTACAATTAATTAACATCATATTTACAAATTTTGCTTTACAATCGAATAACGATGTTGTACTCTGAAGTAATTTATAATTGCCATTTCCTGATCCGAATTCCAGCCGGGGGTGCTGTATGGCTCATTTCGATCAAAAGCGCAGTCCGCAAAAACGGGATTCCGACGCTGCGGGTTCCAGGCAGCCGATCCCGTCTCCCTTGAGGAACGCCGGCCATTCCGACGCAACCGTTCCGTTGGCCGAGGGGCGTTCGTTTTCGACGGAGCGCGAAACGGAAATCATGCAAATGCAGCGGGCCATCGGCAACCAGGCCGTGCGCCAACTGCAGCGCAATGAGGCGAATGCGACGGGAATGCCCGAACGGCTGAAAGCCGGGGTGGAAAGCTTGTCGGGCCTGAGCTTGGATGGCGTAAAGGTGCATTATAATTCCCCTTCCCCGGCGCAAATCGGAGCGTTGGCCTATACCCAAGGGACGGATATCCATATCGGTCCCGGCCAGGAGGAGCATTTGCCGCACGAGGCGTGGCATGTGGTCCAGCAGGCGCAAGGAAGAGTCCGTCCGACGCTTCAGTTGAAGGGAGCGGCGATCAACGATGACGCCCGGTTGGAGAAGGAAGCCGACGAGATGGGAAGCAGGGCCGCGCGTTCCGGCGCAGAAGGGGCCGTGCAGCTTAAAGCGGCGGAGGGCAATCGTTCCCAGGTGAAACAGCTTGTCCGGAATAAAAACGCAAGCCCCGTATTGGCAAACGGAAGAGACCTGCTGAAGGATGCGGATGCGATTCTGGCGGGCGGGCAGAGAGAGGCGTTGGAGGAACCGAGTTCCAACCCCAAATTTCTGGATACGACTTACGACGATATCGGAGACAATCTGATTTTGGATATTGATATGCTGTATGAAGAAAACCTTCAGAGGGCCATCGAGCACGATTCTTTTTTTACGGCCAGCATCAAGAGGATCGTCGATATTATCCACGGAAATCTT
Source organism: Cohnella algarum (assembly GCF_016937515.1). NCBI lineage: Bacteria > Bacillati > Bacillota > Bacilli > Caryophanales > Paenibacillaceae > Cohnella > Cohnella algarum. The sequence continues at coordinate 152,249 of NZ_JAFHKM010000002.1, read as the reverse complement.
GAGATCGGCTCGATCGATCCGGAGAGCGCGAATTTAAAAGCGGATCGAATCGACGGGATTTTAAAACAAATCAATCAAACGCTAGGCGCCTCTGACGACGACAAAGTCACCCTGGAAAAATTAATCAAGAGCAATTGGACGCTGGACACGAGTTCCATCCAGGGGGAGGACGGCAAAGAGAAGCAACGGATGACGACCGGTTACGTCAAATTGCTGAAAATGTTGGAAACGCAGCTGCCATATTTCGGCGGATCGGAAGAATACGACCATAACGAGACGGGCGATTTCGAATACTGGATTTATCATATGAGCTCGCTGACCAAAGACCCGGACAGGCAGTACAAGGCAAGCACGCCGGAAGCCGGCCTGACGAAGCCTCTTCTCGACTACCGAACGCATAAAGACGGTCTGGTTCCCCATCGGAATCAACGGAATTTGGGAACCGGAATCGTCGAGCTGCCGTGGGACGAACTGCCGAAAAACTTTCAAAGCATGATATCAGGGAATTTTTCCGAAAGGCTGGAGCTGTTCAAGGCCGAGATGTTTTCAACTCCATTTCAGGAGTTTTTCGGAGATGGCCAAGACAAGCAGGCGGGCGAATTTTGGGACAATGCCGGAAAGCCGGAAAGACGGGATTATACGACGAGGCTGCCGTGGTCGAAGGCGCCCGAGTTGATTCCCGACGTTCAGGAATCGCTGGAAAAATCGTCGTCAGCCCGCAAGGAAGAGGAGGGTCCGCTGGTAAGACAGGAAACGGAGCTGCTGCAAAAGCAGAGGGACCTGTCTGAAGAGGAATCCGATTTATATCGACAAAATGATCGCGAAAAGTATCGCGAAAATCTGGACAAGCAGATTCAAACGATCGAGGAGCTGCATCAAGTCAAAACCAGGCTGCGTCAAAATCGAAGGGAACGGCATGAAAATGAAGAAACCGGCCAGGAGCTGGATCGGCTGAAGGCTCTCAGGGAGAAAAAAAGCGCGCTGAAGCTCCGGCTGGAGCAGTTGGATCCGAGCGATTCGCTGCAAAAAATCGATTACGATTCCGACAAGTTTTGGCTCGGGCAAACAGAGAAGGAGCTTCAGCACACGGAGAATCTTTTGAAATCGTCGGAGCCGATGCGAAAATATGCGGCAAATAAAGATTGGGAGGAGCTTCCCGACGTTTTCAAGCGTCCGATTGCGGAAGAGATGGCCGGGAAATCGCAAAAGTGGAAAAGTCTCCTGAAAATCGAGGAAAATTTCAAGAATAAGGATATAAAAGCGTTATGGAACGCTTCCGACGAAGAGGCGAGAAAGATCATCTACGGAGATATTATGAGGCTGCCCTGGTCGGACGCTCACAAGGATCAATATCAATACAACCAGCAGTTTCCGGAGGATCACGATAAGCAATTGTCGTATGAACTGCTCAGTTATTTGGCCCCGTTGAACGTCGCGGGCGTAATGGGGAATATTCTGGAGACCCCGGAACAGGCGAGAAAACGTTATGATGATGAACTTGGAAAAAAATTCAAGGGAAACAACTACAACGTATTCAACCATGTTTCCGGGGAGGAAGAATTGAACAAGGATAAAATTCTGGACGAATTTCAGAAAAAGCACCAGGACTGGTACGATTCCGCGAAAAAGAACCACAAGCCGATCATCGGGGGGATCAGCGGGCATACGCTCGGCTATTTGAATCTTTACGAGGATGCGCTGACGAAAGCGGAAGGCGGCCGGGTGGAAAATATCGTGGACAAGGAACCGGACAAGTATCCGACGATGGAGGTTTTAAGGGCTGCCATGCTCGGAGCGCTCGTAGGGGACAAGCGGCATCACAGCTACGACGAAGTCATGACGGCCAGCCATATGATGCCGACCCATGACAGGCAGCAAACTTTAAAATACAAGCATCCGGACTCTTATGAAGATGTGCTGCTTTCCGAACAAAGCAACATAAAGCAAGCGGCCGAATACGCAACCCGGGCAACCGCGGGATCGGTCAAAGATCCGGAAGAAAACACGGTGCTGTCCAGACTGATGAAAAAAGAAGAAAAGGATGACAAGCCGCTCAAGGATGCCGTCCTTAAATATTTGCAAAATGGCTTGAAGCAGGATTCCGCCTCCGATTTGAAAGAGGAAGTAAAGAAGCGGGCCGAATCCGGCGTCGAAAAAGCATTTCAATAATGGATGTCGTTCAAGGCTTTGCATGAGAGCGGCCCGGCAAACGAAAGGGCCGACCCGTTTCGCCGCAAAAGGCGGATTGCGAAACGAGGTCGACCCCTGCGCGGGCCTTCCGGGTTCTTTTTACTGAACGACGAGCTTGGCGGTCATATTCAAATGACCGGTGCCGCACATGATGTTGCACTTGATCGTATAAGTGCCGGCTTCCAGCGTGACCACTTTGGACTTTTTGGAGCCGTCCAGCTTGACGTCCGCGCCTTCGATTTCGATTCCGTGCGCGCCCTCCTCGTTGAGGAGTTCGATTTCCACCTGCGTATCTTTCGGAATGGCGTATTCGGATTGGTCGAACGCCCAGTTCGACGCCTTGATCGTCAACGTTTCCGAAGCGCTGGCCGCCGCTTCCTCCGCGGCGTTCGAATCGCTCTCGTTTCCGCCTCCGCCGCACGCCGACAAGGCGAGGGCAAGAGCGGCGGAAGTCAGCAACGCAGCCCATTTCTTTTGCATTGATTTCCCCTCCGGTATGGTCTCATTGTCCAGGGCGGGAGTTGTCCCGCCTCCTGCAATATCATACCATATCGGAAAGCCCCAATAAAAAGCGACGGCCCCCGCAGCCGCAGCCGATAAGGCGCAGTCGAGGGGAGCCGATCGCATACCGCAACTTTCTTCAGGAATGGTTCTTCCCGGCGCGAAACGGATTGCCGACCGGGATGAACAGATCGATGATGCCGATCACCAGCGCGGCCAGCAAGGCGCCAAGCAGCGTTACGTCCACATTTCCCACGACGAACTGCGCCAGCCAGATCACGATCGCGCTCGTCAAAAACCCGACGATGCCCCTGCCGAACGGGGTTACGCGCTTGCCGAAAATCCCCTCGATAATCCATCCGAGGACGGCGATGACAAGGGCCAGCAGCAGCGCGCTCCAAAATCCGCCAACCGAAAATTGGGGAACGAGAAAGCCGACGATCATGAGGACGAGCGCGGACACGATAAAGCGAACGACATGCCCGAGAAATTTCATGTCTTTGCCTCCTTAAGCCAAGTGAATGGCCGGATTAACCGGTCGTGCGCTTAGTGTTTCCTCTTCTGGGGGCGTCTATGTTGGAAGGTTTCGCAAGCGGCGCCGCTTTCGGCTATAATAAGGGCTGAGAGGAGTTGGACCTCGCCGTGAACGACAAGGCGTTATATACATTGGAATACGATAAAATTTTGCAAAAGCTGACCGAATTCGCGGCAACGTCGATCGGCAAGGAGGAAGCGGCAAAGCTGCGTCCGTCCGCGGATTTGGCGGAAGTGAACCGTCGCCTCGCCGTGACGAACGAAGCGTTCCGTTTGGCCGCGCTCAAGGGAGCTCCGCCTTTCGGCGGCGTGACCGACGTGCGGCCGCAGCTGCAGCGCGCCAAGCTGGGGGGCGCACTGGGACCGTCCGAGCTGATGGAGATCGCGTTGCTCATTCGGGGAATTCGCCGCGTCCGCAAATACGTATCCGCGGGCGCGGAAGAAATCGAAATCCCGCTGCTGGAGGACTTGGTCGAGCCGCTTATCGACGCGAAGCCGCTGGAGGACGAAATTCGCCGCTGCATCGACGACCAGGGCGACGTTTTGGATTCCGCGAGCCCGGAGCTTGCGGCCGCGCGCCGGGACATCCGGACGGGAGAGAGCCGCATCCGGGAAAAGCTGGACAGCCTCATTCGCTCGGCATCCGTTCAGAAGATGCTCCAGGAAGCGCTGGTGACGATCCGGGGCGACCGCTACGTCATTCCGGTCAAGCAGGAATATCGCGCGCATTTCGGAGGCATCGTGCACGATCAGTCCGGCAGCGGAGCGACGCTGTTTATCGAACCGGAAGCGGTGCTGCAGCTCGGCAACAAGCTTCGGGAGCACAAGCTGCAGGAACAGAAGGAAATCGAGCGGATTCTTCGCCGGCTGAGCGCCCTCGTCGGAGAAAAGGCGGAGCTGCTCGCCTCCGACAACGAATCGCTCGGCTACGTCGATTTTATTTTTGCCAAAGCGGCGCTCGCCGAGTCGCAGTTTGCGGTCCTTCCCGCCATGAACGGAGAAGGAAAGCTGAGCCTCAGGCGGGCCCGGCATCCGCTGATCCCCGAGAAAGCCGTCGTACCGATCGACGTCGAACTCGGGGGGACTATTCCGCGATCATCGTGACCGGGCCCAATACCGGCGGCAAAACGGTTTCGCTCAAAACGGTCGGACTGTTGAGCCTGATGGCGATGTCCGGACTGTTCGTCCCGGCCGATGAAGGAAGCGTTTTATGCGTCTTTGACGGCATTTTCGCCGACATCGGCGACGAGCAGAGCATCGAGCAAAATTTGAGCACGTTTTCCAGCCACATGACGAACCTGATCGGCATGCTGGATCGGGTGACGCCGTACAGCCTCGTGCTGCTGGACGAACTGGGAGCCGGCACGGACCCGGCAGAGGGCTCGGCGCTCGCGATCGCGATTCTGGAGCATCTGCACGGCATCGGCTGCCGGATTATCGCGACGACCCACTACAGCGAATTGAAGGCTTACGCCTACAACCGCGAAGGCGTGATCAATGCGAGCATGGAGTTCGACGTGGCGACGCTTGCGCCGACATACCGTCTGCTCGTCGGGGTACCCGGCCGAAGCAACGCGCTCGCGATCGCCAGCCGGCTCGGGTTGCCTCGGGCGATCATCGATTTCGCCCGCGGCGAAGTGGGCGACAACGAGCTCAAGGTCGACACGATGATCGCTTCGCTGGAACAGGACCGCAGGCGGGCGGAGTCGGAGCGTCAGGCCGCGGAACGGTTGCGGCGGGAAGTGGAGACGCTGCGCAGGCAGATCGAGGACGAGCGGTTCAAGTTCCAGGAGCAGAAAGCGAAGCTGTTGGAAGAAGCGCGGGAAGAGGCGAGACAGTCCGTCGCCAAGGCGAAGCGCGAAGCGGAGGAAATCATCGCCGATTTGCGCAAGATGGCGATGGAGGAAGCCGCGTCCGTGAAGGAGCACAAGCTGATCGAAGCCCGCCGCAGGCTGGAGGAGGCGGTTCCCGAGCAGGTGCAGAAGCCGCGGCGCGCGGCCGGCGGCAAAGCGGCGGCGATCGGGCCGGGCGATGAAGTAAAGGTGTTCAGCCTCGGAGGGCAAAAAGGCCACGTCGTGGAGCTGACGGGCTCGGGCGAGGCGATCGTGCAGCTCGGCATCATGAAAATGAAGGTGCCCGTCGGAGATCTGGAGCTCGCGCAAACGAAGCAGCCGACCTCCCCGGCTCACACGGTCAAGACGAACGCGGCGACCGTCAAGCGGACGAAGAGCGACGATGTCCGGCACGAGCTGGATCTGAGAGGGACGACGCTCGACGAAGCGATCCTCATGACGGACCGGTATCTCGACGAGGCGTTTTTGTCGAACTTGGGCCAGGTCTATTTGATTCATGGGAAGGGCACCGGCGCCTTGCGCGCCGGCATCCAGGAATTTTTGCGCAAGCACAAGCATGTCAAAGCCTATCGGCTGGGAGCTTACGGAGAAGGCGGAGCGGGAGTGACCGTCGCCGAACTGAAATGACGGCGGGTTAGGGGAGGATATGCATGGAAGACACGACGAGCACGGTGGATGCGTTATTGTCCCATCCGATACTGGCGATGCTGGCTTATTTTTCGGTCGGCATCCTGATGCTTCTCGTTTGCCTCTATTGCTTCGAGCTGGTGACGAAATACAACTGTTGGAATGAAATCGCGAGGGGCAACGTATCCGCCGCGCTGGCCACCGGCGGAAAAATTTTCGGCATCTGCAACGTGTTTCGTTTCTCGATCCAGAACAACGACACGATTTACGAAAGCATGCTGTGGGCGGGCGCCGGTTTCGTGCTGCTGCTGGCCGCCTACTTTTTGTTCGAGTTTCTGACTCCGGTGTTTCGGATCGACGACGAGATCGCCAAGGACAACCGCGCGGTCGGTTTGATCTCGCTGTTGCTGTCGGTTTCGCTGTCTTATATTATCGGGGCGGTCGTCGCTTACGGCTGACGAAAACGGGAGGTTTCGCGGAATGAAATATTTATGGGGTTCGCTGTTTGCCTGCGCGCTCGTTTTTTTCGCGCTCGGCATCGTCTATATGGTGATGGAGGGATAACATGTCGGTCGTGATTTGTCCGTGGTGTCAAAGCGAAATTTTGACGGAAGAAGGCCAGGAGCCGGAAAAATACTGTCCGGTTTGCGATAACGAGCTGGGCGGTTACCGGACGCTCAGGGTCGCTTTGGGCGAGGAGGACGAACCGGAGGAAGCGATGCCGGAATCGCAAATCGGCATTTCCTACGACGAGGAACCGGACTGGGATCAAGACGAGGAGCTGAAGCGGTACGAAGGCAAGGCCGAAAATTTGCTCGATTACGAGGAAGCGGTCGAAAAGCTGCTGGACGGCCAGGAAACGGTGCCCGAATGTCCCCAGTGCCAGGAGTATATGCTCCATGCCGGGGAAATGACGGTCGGTTCCGAATCGTTCCGCCCGCGGACGTTCCCGGCAGCTTTCGGAAGCGAAGCGGTATTGAGCGCGCCGTTCGCGGTGCAGGCTTATGTCTGCCCGTCCTGCTTTACGATGCATTACGCTCTGGCGGAGGAAGATCGGATGGCGTTCGCCCGGCGGCTCAGCGACGCGAAACGCCGAAAGGAACGCTCCCGATGACCCGGGTTTTCCGATCCGTTACCGAATTGATCGGGAATACGCCCGCCGTTCGGCTCCATCGGCTGATCGGCCCGGAAGAGGCCGAAGTGCTGGTCAAGCTGGAAAAAATGAACCCGAGCGGCAGCGTCAAAGACCGCGCCGCGTTTTCCCTTATCGCCGATGCGGAAGCGCGCGGGCGGATCGGGCCGGGCTCCGTCGTGATCGAGCCGACGAGCGGCAACACGGGCATCGGTTTGGCGATGAACGCCGCGGCCAAGGGGTATCGCCTCATTCTCGTCATGCCGGACAATATGTCGCGGGAGCGAATCGCCTTGCTGCGCGGATACGGCGCGGAAGTCGTGCTCACGCCGGCAAGCCTGCGGATGCCGGGGGCGATCGCGAAGGCGAAAGAGCTGCTGGAGTCCATCCCCGGAAGCTACATGCCCAATCAATTCGAAAATCCGGCCAATCCGGACATCCATCGGACGACGACCGCCGTCGAAATTTTCGAACAGACGGAAGGCAAGCTGGACGCGTTCGTCGCGACGGCGGGAACGGGAGGCACCGTTACCGGAACGGGAGAGACGCTTAAAGCCCGCATCCCCGGCCTGCATATCGCCGTCGTCGAGCCGGCGGGATCTCCGGTGCTGTCGGGAGGACAGCCGGGTCCGCACAAGCTGGTGGGGACGAGCCCCGGTTTCGTGCCCGCCATTCTGAATACGTCGGTCTACGACGAGATCGTTCGAGTGACCGACGACGACGCGCTGGAAACGATGCGCCTGCTGGCTCGCCGCGAAGGCCTGCTGCTCGGGCCGTCCTCGGGAGCTTCCGTGTATGCCGCCCTGCAAATCGCCCGCCGGCTCGGGGCGGGCAAGCGGGTGCTGTGCATTGCGCCGGATACCGGGGAGCGTTATTTAAGCATGGGCGTTTTCGAGTAGAGAGATGCCGCATATTTCCGGTTTCGTCCGCGCAAAATACTTCGCTGATTGTGCATGGTCCCGCGGACCGAGCCCGGATATTTTTGTCCGATGGCAAGCCTATGTTGGATTTTATCCAATGGACGGAGCGGGAAACGGGAAAACCTCGGCCTACAATGGATTTTATCCAACGAGAAACGGTTATATCGGCCCGAATGGACGAAATGGCCCAGCTGGATTGGACAAAATCCAATCAAGCCCGGGAATGTTACGAAAAATCCGGTTTTGATTGGATAAAATCCACCGAAGCTCCGCCGCGCCCTGTTTTTCCATCAAGCCCCCTCCGTTCAGATGACAATTGTCCGCCAAACCGCCAAGCCGAGCAAAAAATCGGACTTGCAAAGCGGCATAAGCCGTTTTCTTTAACCCCCTTTCGATCCCGATCGAGGGGGAGTTTTATTTGGGAAACGCATCGAATTGCTCCTTTCCATCAAGCCTGTATTTGATGTAATATGTAAGGTATTCAGGAGGGATCCCAATGAACGAATTAAAACTGAAAATTCTGGATCTGCTCAAGGAAGACGCGCGCTTGTCCGCATCCGTCATCGCCACGATGCTGGGTGCGGACGAATCCGAAGTGTCCAAAGCCATCGCGGAGATGGAGAGCGATCATGTCATCGTCAAATATGCGACCGTCGTCAATTGGAGCAAGGTCGACGACGAAAAAGTAACCGCCTTGATCGAGGTGGAGTGCTCGCCGGAACGGGGGCGCGGCTTTGAAAGCATCGCGGAACGGATTTATTTGTATCCCGAGGTCAAATCCGTCTACCTCATGTCCGGAGCGTACGACCTGCTCGTCGAAATCGAAGGCAAAAACCTGAAGGAAGTCGCGGCGTTCGTATCCAACAAGCTGTCCACGATCGAATCGGTCATCTCGACGAAAACCTTTTTTATTTTGAAAAAATACAAGCAGGACGGCATCATCTTCGAAGAATTCGAGGACGATCACCGATTGCCGATTTCACCGTAACTTATAACCGAAAGAGGGAAAGAAGGTCCCATGATCAAAGACGAGGAAATGCCCACAACCCGGACCAAACGAATGGAAGAGTATTTGTCGGCCGGCGCCCGCGCCATTCAGCCGTCGGGTATTCGCCGATTTTTCGACCTGGTGAGCGCCAGCAAGGACAGCAGCATCATTTCGCTCGGCGTCGGCGAACCGGACTTCGTAACGCCTTGGCGGTTTCGGGATGCGGCGGTGTATTCGCTTGAGAAGGGAAAAACGCAATATACGTCCAACGCCGGCATGCCGGAGCTGCGGGAAGCGATCGGCGGCTATTTGCACGGAAGGTTCCAGATGGACTATGATCCCGCGAACGAAATTCTCGTGACCGTGGGCGGCAGCGAAGCGATCGATCTGGCCATCCGGGCGCTGATCGAGCCCGGCGACGAAATGCTCGTGCCCGAGCCCTGCTATATTTCCTACAATCCGATCACCGAGCTCGGAGGCGGCGTGGCCGTCGGCATCGAGACGTTCGCCAAAGACGGGTTCAAGCTGACCGCGGAGAACTTGCGGGCCGCCATTACGCCGCGCTCCAAGCTGCTTATTTTGTGCTATCCGAGCAATCCGACCGGCGCCATCATGACGTACGAGGATATGCTGCCGATCGCCAAAGTGGTCGAAGAGCACGATCTGATCGTCATCTCGGACGAAATTTATGCGGAATTGACGTACGGCGACCGGCACGTCAGCTTCTCGAAGCTGCCGGGCATGCGGGATCGGACGATCGTCGTCAGCGGATTTTCCAAAGCGTTCGCGATGACCGGCTGGCGGCTCGGCTATGCGTGCGGGCACCCGGACATTATCGGCGCCATGCTCAAGATTCATCAGTATACCGTCATGTGCGCCCCGATCATGAGCCAGGTGGCGGCGCTCGAAGCGCTGAAAAACGGCATCGAAGAAATGCAGCGCATGATCGAGTCCTACAATCAGCGCAGGAGGCTGGTCGTGAACGGCTTCCGCGAAATCGGACTGGAATGCCATGAGCCGCAGGGCGCGTTTTACGCGTTTCCGTCCATTCAGTCGTCGGGCCTGAGCTCCAACGAGTTTGCGGAACGTCTTCTGAAGGAAGCGAAAGTCGCCGTCGTGCCCGGGCACGTGTTCGGCAAAGGCGGGGAAGGCTTTATCCGCTGCTCTTACGCGACCTCGGTCGCGCAGTTGACGGAATCGGTGGAGAGAATTGGCGAGTTTTTGAACAAAATGTGATTTTTGATCAATTTCTCTAATTTAGATATGAATTTTCCCCATGTTCTGCTATAATTACCCTTGTTTTTCAAGCCGCTGGATGATGACTCGTCAAGTGAAAGGGGAGAGAGCATGGAGACGGCGGAGTATGTTTACGATTCCTACGCGAATTCCGGCAATTTGGCTGACGAAATCGACATTTTGAGGCGGAGCATGACCGAGGTGTTTTTGCGGGAAATGTCGTTTACCTCGGAACCTGTCATCGAAATCAGCCGCTTGCTGGATATTAAAATAAATGAATATATGAAACAGGCCTTGATTGCCCGCTAAGCCCGGAGGTGCGTTTCCGGGCTTTTTCTTTTTGTGCTATAGTGAAACAAGAACGGTCGCGACAGGAGGGGAGCGGGATGCTGTGGATCGTCACCGGGGGAGTCGGCAGCGGGAAAACGGCGTTCGCCCGGCGTCTCGCCGAAGCGCTGGGCCGGGAAGCGATATGGCTGACTTGTCCCGCCTTTCCCGACGACCCGGCGATCGTGCCGGCGCGGCTCGGCGATTCGCCGAAACCGGACTCCTCTTTGCGCCTTGCGACGCTTGATGCGGACGCGGATTTGGCCCGCAAATTGCAGGAAATCAATCTGAGCTCGAATCCGTTCCGGATCGACCAGCGAGTCGTCGTCTTCGACGGGCTGGCCGGCTGGCTGCGCCGCAGATTGGCTTTCGGGGCGGAGGAGGCGGCGATGGATCCGGGCCACCTGGCCGCGCAGCTGGATGCGGCGCTGGATGAAATCGTCGAGGCGATTTTGGCTTTTGCCGGGAGACGCATCGTCGTAACGGAGGAACCGGCCGCGGGACTTGCCGGCGGTCTGTGGGAGCGCTGGTATGCGACCCGGCTCTCGGCGGCGAACATGCGCCTGGCAAGCGCCTGCGACGGCATGCACCGGCTGACGGCCGGCGTGGCCGCGGAATTGAAAGGATTGCGCACGAAGCGGGGGATTTTTCAAAAGTGAACCTATATACCCGAACGGGAGACAAAGGAACGACGTCCGTTATCGGCTCGCGCGTCTTAAAGGACGATGCGCGGGTGGAGGCTTTCGGGACGATCGACGAGCTGAACGCGCTGGTCGGTCTGGCGGCCGCGGCGCTCGCGGCCCTGCCTGACGGCAAGGGCGCGGAGATGCTGAACGAGCTGGCCGTCATCCAGCATGAGCTGTTCGACTGCGGCTCCGACCTGTCGTATGCGCAGCCGAAGCCGGAGCAGCTGAAAGTATCGGCCGCGATGACGGAGCGGCTGGAGACGTGGATCGACCGGCACGCGGCCGCGGCGCCGGCGATCGAGCGGTTTATATTGCCCGGCGGCAGCCCGCCGGCCGCGACGCTGCATGCGTGCCGGACCGTGTGCCGGCGCGCGGAGCGCCGGGCGGTGACGCTGTCGGCGTCGGGGCAAAGCTGCCCGGAAGAGGTGCTGCGCTACTTGAACCGGCTTTCCGATTATTTTTTCGCCGCGGCGCGCGCGGCGAACGCGCTGCTCGGCGTCCGGGACACGGAATACGAACGCGGAGCCCGCGTGTTCGGACGGAGGCCGCCGGCCGATGCATGAATCGGCGGACCGGTATTACCCGCCGATCGTTCACGTCGCGCTTCCGGCCGACGAGGGCAGGACGCTGCGCGACGTGCTGAAGCTGCGGCTCGGCATTTCCCGGAAGCTGTACGTCCGGCTGAAGACGTCCGAGGACGGATTGAAGATCAACGGGCAACCGGCGCGCCCGCACGATAAAATCGCGGCCGGGGACAAAATCGAGGTGCGGATGGCGGAGGAGACGTCGGAAGATATTTTGCCGCAGCCGATGGAGCTCGATATCGTGTTCGAGGACGAGCATTTGCTCGTGCTGAACAAGCCGGCCGGCGTAATCGTTCATCCGACGACCGGACATTACATGAACACGCTGGCCAACGGGGTCATGCATTATTGGCGAGAGCGCGGCGAGCGGTGCCGGTTTCGCCCGGTGCATCGCCTGGACGAGCACACGTCGGGACTGGTGATCGTCGCCAAACATCCGTACGCGCACCAGCAGCTATCGGAACAGATGATCGAAGGAACGGTGGAAAAAGAATACCTGGCTTTCGTTTACGGAAAGCCGCCGCTGGAGGCGGGGGAAGTGCGCGGGCCGATCGGTCGCGTCCCGGAAGACCCGCATCGGCGGGCGATTCGCGACGACGGCGCGCCGTCGTTGACGTACTACGCGCTGGCCCGCCATTTCGCCTGCGGAGCCTCGGAGCTGGCGATCCGGCTCGGAACGGGGCGAACGCACCAGATCCGGGTCCATATGACCTCGATCGGCTGCCCGCTCATCGGCGACAGTTATTATACCGACCCGGCCTGGGAACGGTCGGCGCTGTCTCGCCTGCTGGACCGCGCGGCGCAGCGGCAGGCGCTGCACGCGCGGCTGCTCGGCTTTCGCCATCCGGTCACGAAGGAAGCGATGACGCTCGAAGCCGCGCTGCCGCGGGACCTGGAGGCGCTGGCGGCGCGGCTCGCGGAATTGCCGGAGCTTCCGTGGCCGGGATCTTCGCAAGCTTCCGGCGAAAACGGCGGCCGGCATCGTTAAGCGCCGAAAGCGCCTTTGGCGCGGAGCCGCAACCAACGGCCGGAAATGCCCGTTATGGGGCTGAACCTGAAACATTCGGCGGATGAACGGTCGACGAGACCGTTCATCCGTCCGGACTCCCGGATGAGGAAACGAGACACAAGGAGCATCGCGATGAGCAAAAAATTGCACGTTTACCACTACCCGAAGTGCGGCACGTGCCGCAAAGCGGTCAATTGGCTGAAGGAAAACGGCTATGAGCTGGAGCTTACGGACATTTTCGAACAGCCGCCGTCCGAAGACGAATTGCGGAAGCTGATCGCGCAAAGCGGACTGCCCGTCGCCAAATGGTTCAACACGTCGGGCGAAGTATATAAGGAGCAGAAGCTGAAGGACAAGCTGCCGAACCTGACCGACGATGAGAAAATCAGTCTCCTGTCCGGAAACGGCAGGCTGATCAAGCGGCCGGTCATGACCGACGGCCGCAAGGCGACGGTCGGCTTTCGCGAGCAGGACATCTTCCCCGTCTGGGGGCGGTAAAGGAGAGGAGCATCGCGTTGGCACAAGCGGAAGAGGGGCAAAGCAAGAAACGCGCTCCCGCGAAAGGATCGTGGGCATGGGCGGCCGGATTGCTCCTGCTGCTCTCCAAAGGCAAAGGAGTGCTGCTGGCGCTGCTGAAGTTCGGCAAGCCTCTGCTCTCGATGGCCGTCACGGTCGGGGCTTACGCGCTCATCTACCCGTGGACGTTCGCGCTCGGCTTCGTCGCGCTTATTTTCGTGCATGAGATGGGCCACGTCTGGGCGGCGAAGCGCCGCGGTTTGCCGGTCAGCGCCCCGGTTTTCATTCCGTTCGTCGGGGCGCTGATCATGATGAAACGAAACCCGAAGGATGCGGAAACGGAAGCGGCCATCGCCATCGGCGGTCCGGCGCTCGGGACGGTCGGGGCGTTCGTTTGCTACGGCATCGGGTACGTCACCGGCGCGGAAGTGTGGTATGCGCTCGCCTACGTCGGTTTCTTTTTGAACCTTCTCAATCTGCTGCCGATTCATCCGCTCGACGGGGGCCGGATCGCATCCGCGGTAAGCCGGTGGCTTTGGGTCGTCGGGGCGGTATTGGGTCCGTTCGTCGTCTGGTATACGGGCAGTTTCCTTTTTGCGCTCGTGTGGTTCTGGTTTCTATGGGAAATGTACAGACGATTCAAACGCGACCGCAACGGAGGGGAACCGCATTTCGCGGAAGGCGTTTACGAGGCGGAAGTCGCCCCGGCGCTGCCTGCGTGGTATTTTTCGGGCGAAACGCACCGGCGGGACCTTCCCTTTACCGCGTATTGCCGCTTGGACGGCCAGCACGTCGTGGAGTTCTGGTGGGAGCCGGTGTCGTTTCGCGGGCAGCTGGAAGTGAACGTGCCGTGCATTGTGAAAAACGTTCATATCCGTCAAATCAAGCCGCCCGACGAACACGGCAAGCTGACGCTGACGGTTCGCGTGGAAGGAACGAGACACGAGCCCGGCAATTATTACGACGTGCCGAGCCGCGTGCGCTGGCGGTACGGGCTCATGTACGGAGGACTCGCGCTCGTGCTGCTTTATATGATGTGGATGGTTCAGGAGACCGGACTGCCTCACCCGGGTTAACTTCGAAAGGAAGATGGACATGACGAACAAATGGAGGTCGGATCGGCTGGACAGGCTCGGTTCGGCGATTTTCGCCGAGGTGGCGGAGTGGAAGGCGGAGGCGCTCCGGCAAGGGACGGACGTGATCGCGCTCGACATCGGCAGTCCGGACCGTCCTCCTTCCCCGGAGATCATGGAGGCGCTGTCGAAGGCGGCCCTGCGGTCCGAGCTGTACCGGTACCCGGGCACGCAAGGCTCGGCGAAATTCCGCGAGACGGCGGCCGCGTGGTTCGAGCGCCGGTTCGGCGTCTCGCTGGATCCTCGCGGGGAATTGCTGTCGCTGATGGGGACGCAGGACGGCCTTGCCCACCTTGCGCTGGCGGTGACGAACCCCGGCGATTGCGTCCTGCTGCCCGATCCCGGATACCCCGTCTACCAGGCCGGGCTCGCCGTGGCCGGCGTGGAGGCGATCCGCCTGCCGTTAACCGAGGAAAACGGCTACTTGCCGGACTTTGACGCGGTGCCCGAAGCCGCATGGGACAAAATCAAGTTCATGCTGCTCAACTATCCGAGCAACCCGCTTTCGGCTACGGCCGATCTGGCGTTTTTCGAGCGGGCGGTCGAGGTCGCCCGGCGGCGCGGCGTGCTGCTCGTTCACGACAATGCGTACAGCGAAATGGCCTTCGACGGCTTCCGCCCGCCGAGCGTGCTGGAAGTGCCGGGCGCGAAGGAGGTAGCGGTCGAATTCCATTCGCTCTCGAAATCGTTTCATCTGGCAGGAGGCCGCATCGGCTTTGCCGTCGGCAATCGGGATGCTCTCGAATCGCTGCGGGCGCTGAAGGACAATATCGATTTCGGCGTTTTTCTCGCCGTGCAGGAGGCCGCCGTCGCCGCGATGGAGCGGGACATGGCGGCTCCCGAGCCGGTGGCCGCCCTCTACGAGCGGAGGAGGGACCGGTTCGTCGAGGCGCTTCGGGAAGAAGGGTGGGCCATTCCTCTTCCGAAAGCGACGATGTTCGTCTGGGCGCCGCTTCCCTCCGGGTGGACGTCCAGGACGTTCTCCCGGGAGCTGCTCGCGGCCGCGGGCGTAGCTTCGGTGCCGGGCCATGCGTTCGGCGCGCGGGGAGAAGGGTATGCGAGGCTGGCGCTGGTCGAGGAAGAAGAGCGGCTTGTTTGCGCCGCCCGCCGGATCGGCCGCTTTTTGCGGGAACATGAACCAAGGTAAAACTTAGAACGGGAAGGATGAAACCGATGGCGCTGATCAGGGAGACGGAGCCGGACGAGACGAGGCGCGTGCTGCTTATCGACGGCATGGCCGTGCTGTTTCGCGCCTTTTACGCCACCGCTTACGGAGGATCGGTCAAAAGGACGCAAAACGGCACGCCGGTCAATGCGATTCACGGGTATTTGCGGTATTTCGGCGATGCGGTGCAGCGTTTTTCGCCCACCCATATCGTCTGCTGCTGGGATATGGGCAGCACGACGTTTCGGACGGGCCAATACGCGGGCTACAAGGGAAATCGCCCGGAGGCCCCGGAAGATTTGGTTCCCCAGTTCGGCCTGATCCGGGACGTGATGGAGAGCTTCGGCGTCGTGAACGTCGGCGTCCGGGATTTCGAAGCCGACGATTGCATCGGGACGCTGGCCAGGCGGTTCAGCGGCGAGGCGCTGGTGACGATCATGACCGGCGACCACGACCTGCTGCAATTGACGGACGAACGCATCCGGGTCGCGATCATGAAAAAAGGACACGGCAATTATATCGTTTATACGCCCGAGGTTTTGATGGAAGAACGGCAAATGACGCCCGCCCAGATCGTCGATTTGAAAGGGCTGATGGGCGATGCGAGCGACAACTATCCCGGGGTGCGCGGCATCGGGGAAAAGACGGCGATGAAGCTGATCCGCGAGTACGCGTCCATTGACGGCATTTTGGAAAATTTGCCGCATATTTCGGCCTCGCTCCGGCGCAAAATCGAGGACGATCTGGAGATGCTTCATCTGTCCCGGGAGCTTGCCACGATCCGCTGCGACGCGCCCGTCGACTTGCCGCTAGAGCAATGCGTCTGGAACCTCGACCGGGTACGCGCGCTGGCGATGTGCGAGGAGCTGGAGTTCCGGGATCGCCTTCGCTGGATCGGGTAACGCGGTTCGCCTCTTCAAAACGACCCCGCTTTTTCCGAAAACGGAATCTCGGAAAAAGCAGGGTCGTTTTGTTTGCTCGTTATTCGGATTCGGGCTCGGGACGCTCGGCGTGCGTCGGATGGTCCCCGGGGTAGTCCCGCTCCATCCCGGCATGAAGCTCCCGGTTTTCATACGTATAGCTATTCGGCGGACGCTGCTCCTCCCGCCACGGCGTGCTTTTGCCAAGCTTGACGGAAACCGGGCTGCCGTACGGGCCTTCCGGAAATTCTTCGGCGGTCAGGTCGTTGCGCTGCGATTCCACGGTCGCCAGGTCCGGGACCTGGTGCCGGGTTTCGGGGCGGGAACGCGGCATCGGTAACGTCTCCTTTTCGAAGGGGTTTCCGTTAGCTTCTCCCCGAACATAGGATCCATGCGCCGCTTTTTGTCGCTGTTCTCCCGCTGCATAACAAGCAAGCGTAAGGAAACAATTAGGGGACAACGGTGTTCGAGGGGGACAGCATGGAACAAAAACTGTGGAAAAACCCGGTGTTCGCGGTGTCGGTCGCCGTCATTTTATTGTTCGTTGCGTTCGGAGCGTTCGCGCCGGCGACGTTCGGCGATATCGCGAACCGGCTGTTTCTGTTTACGACGGACAACTTCGGCTGGTTTTATTTGCTGGCCGTCTTTTTGATTATCGTTTTTTTGATCGGACTGGCGATCAGCAAATACGGGTCGATTCGTCTAGGCGGAGACAAGGAAAAGCCCGAGTTTCCCTTTTTTACCTGGATCGGGATGCTGTTTTCCGCGGGCTTCGGGGCGGGGCTCGTCTTTTACGGCGTCGCCGAACCGATGAGCCACTTTTTTACGACGCCGTTCGCGGGCGTTCCGCCGTTGACGGAGGAAGCGGCGCGAATCGCGATGGGCTATTCCTTTTTTCACTGGGGAATCAGCCAATGGTCGGTGTCCGCCATCGTCGGTCTCGCCATCGCTTTCATGCAGTTCAAAAAGCAAAAAAACGGTCTGATTTCGACCGCGACCGAACCGGTTACGGGCTCCAGGCCGATCGTGAAAAACGCGATCGACAGCTTGGCCGTCATTGCCACCGTCATGGGAATCGCCACTTCCGTCGGCCTCGGCGTCCTGCAAATGAACGGAGGCCTGAAAGCCGTATGGGGCATCGGGGATTCCGTCGGCATACAGCTGCTCATGATCGCGGCGCTTTTCGTTCTCTATATGCTTTCGTCGACGACGGGGCTGGATAAGGGCATTCGCGTGCTCAGCAATTTGAATCTGGCAGCGGCATTGGCTCTCGTGCTGTTTATTTTCGTTGCCGGCCCTACCGTCTTTATTCTGGAGACGTTCACGCTGGCGCTCGGGGATTATATCGCCAACTTCATCCAGTACAGCCTGCGGTTGCAGCCTTATGCCGGAGGCACCTGGATTCGGGATTGGACGATTTTCTACTGGGCTTGGGCGATCGCCTGGTCGCCGTTCGTGGGCGGATTCGTGGCCCGGGTATCGAAAGGAAGGACGATCCGCGAATTCATTATCGGCGTCATGGTCGTCCCGCCGCTGATCGCCTGCCTGTGGATGGCGGCGTTCGGGGGGACCGCCTTGTGGCACGACTTGAATCGCGGCGCCGGCATTGCGGCGGCCGTAAATGCGGATCTGACCTCGGCTTTGTTCGAGCTCTACAGGCATATGCCGTTTACGGCGATTTTGTCTTTTCTGTCGATTTTGCTCATCGCGACTTTCCTGGTCACGTCGGCGGATTCCGCGACGTTTATTTTGGCGAGCATGACGACCCGCGGCAGCCTGAATCCGCCGCTCGCCGCCAAAATCGTCTGCGGCGCGCTGATGGCGGGAATCGCGGCGACGCTGTTGTACGCGGGCGGGCTCGAAGCGCTGCAAACCGCCTCCTTGATCGCGGCGCTGCCTTTTACCGTGCTGCTCTTGCTTTTGATCTGGTCGATCGTCAAATTGCTGCGCAAAGAGCCGCTGCCGATCCGGAAGGCCGACTTGCGGCGCTTTCAGCGGCTGGAGGAAGCGGCTCACAAGCAAAAAAACAAAGCGAGATAACGCGGGATCGGCAAAAAGCTTTTCAATCGGTAAAGTGTGGCTCGCCCAGCACGAGGCTTAAAAATTGGGACAGCTCGGCCGCCTGCTCGTCATCGAGCTTGAAGACGGAGTTCAGAACGCCCTCTTCCTCCAAATCGTCCGCGCCGAGCACGGCGCTGCGTCCCGATTGCATGTCGACAACCAGCTTTTTGCCGTAGAACCGGTTCGTCGTCGTAATGGCCAGGTCGAACCGGTGCATGCCCGGCGTAATGAAGGTTACGAATCTCGTCGAAGTCTGCTCGGTGCTGTCGGACATAAAGTCGAAATCGTTCGGTTTCAAAAAACAAGCCTCCTTTCTTTATTGCCCGTATGGCCGGTCCTGATAAACAAACCCCGGGAAAACCGTGCGGTCCTCATAGCTGCCGTGAAAAATGTCGGTCGTCGCCGGAGACATCGGCGGAATGAGCCACGACCAGCGGCCGGTCACTTCGCGGCCGGCCCGGGCCTCGTTTTTCTCGAACATTTTGAATTGCTGCGCGGCCGTATGATGGTCGACGATGCTGACGCCGCTTTTTCGAAACGAATGAAGCACGGCCGCATTCAGCTCGACGAGGGCGCGATCCTTCCAAAGGGATGAATGGGTGCTCGTATCCAGCCCCATATTGCGTGCGACCGCAGGCAGCATATCGTAGCGGAACTCGTCGGCCAAATTGCGGGCCCCGATTTCCGTTCCCATGTACCAGCCGTTGAACGGGGCCGCGGGATAGCGAACGCCTCCGATTTCAAGCGCCATATCCGATATGATCGGAACGGCGTACCATTTGACTGCGGTTTCGCCGAAAAGGTCGAGTTCGGGATGGGACAGGGGGACTTCCAGCACAAGCCGCTCGGGAATCGGATACAGCCGCGGCTCCTGTTCGTCCGTCTGGATGACGAGAGGCAGCACGTCGAACGGAGTGCCTGCGCCCTGCCAGCCCAGCTTGCGGCAAACATCCGTAAAGCTTGCCGAAGCGGGGTCGCCGATGATGCCGTCCTCCGTCCGGTAGCCCGCGTAGCGGATGAGCTGGTGGTTCCAGATGCGCACCGGTTCCCTTCCGCCGGTTGCCGGCGCGAACACGGTGATCGCCGGACGGATTTCGCCGCCGTTGGTGGCGAATTCGATATGCCGCAGCAACGCGGCGTATACGTCGTCGGAAGTCTCGCAATCCCTGGCGTCGAGGACGTGCATCCGGTTCCAGAACAGCCTGCCGATGCAGCGGTTGGCGTTGCGCCACGCCATTTTCGCTCCGTGCGACAGTTCCTCGAACGTGTGGCTGTAGCGGCCTTCCGTTTCGAGCTGCCGTCCGATTTCCCGAATGCGCCTTTCCGCTTCCGCGGGCGACTTGTCCAGTTCCCCGTAAGCCTGTCTGATGAAAGTTTCCGCTTCCGCGTATCGTTTGTCCGTCCCCGTCGCGGACGTTCTCGCGCTGTTCATAAGGGCGTACCTGCCTTCCTGCCATAACCGGTCTAAAATATCCGAAGATGACTTAACCTTAACATAATTTCGGAGATCGCGGCAAAAGGAGAACCTGTGACAGGACGGGGCAGCGGCGGACAAAAAAAGTTAACTTGCCAATTCGATCCATATTCAGTATAATAGCCATACATAGTTCAGGCATTCGAGAGGAAGCACCTCTTTCGTCCATGCGGCGGGAGGTGCTTTTTGTGTCTCCGCATGGCGTTCGTGCCGGAACATGCCAATATGCCGCGGAAGCGGGCAAGGAGGAATCTCGAATGGAAGTCGTATTTCTGAATCGGTTTGAACGGACGGCCGGACTGTCGGACGTCGAGCGGGGGCAAGTGTTTATCGGCGAAGAGCAGGGAATGTGGACGGCCGGATGGCAGGAGCTCCGGGACGCGGAGACGGCGGAACGGGAGCTTTGGTATGAAGGCGCGAGCTGGGAAGAGCTGCTGGCCTCGTTCCGGTACGGAATCGCCAAGCGGATGAAGGACGGATTTCGCCCGCTGCTGGACAGCATGCTGGAGGATGCTCCTTATTGGGAGCGCACGCCCGCGTTGCCGGGGCTGCTGGCTTGCTACGCCGATTTGAATGACAGGGAGAAGGAGCTGGAGCCGCTGCGCCAGTGGAGACGCGCCAAGTCGGCCGAAGAGCGCCGGGCGGCTTACTTGGTGGCGACGAATCGCGAATTGCAAATGCTGGCCGTTTACGTGCCGCGGACGATGGAGGAGCTTGGGCAAATTCCGGGATTCGGCCCGAGAAAGACCGAGCGCTACGGATCGGAGCTGCTCGAATTGCTGAAGCCGCTGCCGCGGGAGCATTCGTTTCCGCTGAATTGGGTCGAGCGGAAAATCGATTTGAACACGTGGAGCGAGTGGACGTTCCGCCAGAAGGAGGAGAAATACGGGAAAAGTCTGTCGCTCGTCCGGGAAAAGCGCAAGCTGCTGGCCGGCATTCGCCAGGGGCACACGTTGGACGAGCTGGAGCGGGAGTTGAATGTGCCGCGAAGGCAGCTGATCGAGCGGATCGAGAAGCTGGACGAGGAAGGCTACGACGTGTCGATGCTGGTCGATAAGGAGCTGGCCGGCATGCCCCAGACGGAAATCGACGGCGCGCTCAAGGCGATGAAGGATTTGGGCGATCGCTTTTTGAAGCCGCTCGTCAAGCGGATTTACGGCGTCACGGAAGAAGGCGGCGGGGAAGCCGAACGCTGCTACGAAAAGGTTCGCTTCGTCCGGATCCGTTATCGCCGGGGCGCGCAAGCGGTCTAGACGATAACGGCGGACCCCGGCGCTTCCGCTTCTGAGGCGGGAAGCCCGGGGTCCGTTTGCGCCGTTACAGCCAATCTCTTTTTCGAAAATAATAAAACATGCCGAACCCGATCAAAACCATGATGACGAGCAAAACGATCGAGCCGTATTCCTCGTGCATGCCCGGAATATAATCGAAATTCATCCCGTAAACGCCCGTAATGAAGGTCAGCGGCATGAAGATCGTCGTAAGAGCGGTAAAAACGCGCATGATTTCGTTGGCCCTCGTGTTGATGCTCGACTGGTAGGCTTCTCGCAAGTTCCCCATCAAATCGCGGTACGTCTCGAACGTTTCGTAAATTTTAATCGCGTTTTCGTGAATGTCCACGAAATACTTCTGCAGCTCGTCGTCGATGAGCCGGAGATCGCGCTTGTTCAGCGCTCCGATGACGTCGCGCTGCGGTCCGAGCACCTTTTTCAGCCATAAAATTTCGCTTCGCAGACCGACGATTTCGGTCAGGTGCGATTTCTTCGAGTGCATCAGAATGTCCTCTTCGAGACTGTCGATGCGGGCTTCGATCCGGTCGCCGACGAGAAAGTAATTGTCTACGACGATGTCGACGAGATGATAAAGCAGCCGGTCGGCCTTGTTGACTTCCTGCTCCCACAGAATCGGCTTGATCGAACGAAGCTCGTTGATTTTTTGCCGCGTTACGGTGATGAGATAGTGCCGTCCGAGAAACATGTTGAGCGCCCGGAGGAAAATTTCCTCGTCGTCGAAACGTATGCTGTTGATGACGATGAAATAATGATTTTCGTAAACCTCCAGCTTGGGCCGCTGCTCTTCCTCGGTCATGCAGTCCTCCACGGCCAGATCGTGCAGCCCGAACAGCGGCTGAAGGTCGACAAGGTCTTCGATGTTCGCGTCGATCCAGTAAAAGCCGTCCTCCGGCGGGGTCAGCGCCGCGCGTACGTCTTCCACCGGCGTAAAGACGCCTTTGTTTACCAATCGGATTTTCATCGGTATCCGCTCCTTTGCATGAAAATCATGCAGGAGGCCGTAATGCCGATCGTTCAAAAGAAGGAAGGGCCGGCCGCGGCGAAATCGGGCGGCGGAACCTTCGCGACGGCTTGCGGTCCTGCTCTGTGCGGGTTGACGAACGAATGCTACTGGGTCCCGGCTGATCGCCTTCCACGGCCGACTCCCCCCTTCGAAAAGTGTCGAAATAAAGCCTGCAATCCGTCCTAAGTATAATCTCCCGCAAAGCCCCTTTCAAGAAACATTTGCGGACGGGCGGCAAACGATGCCGATGATGAGATAGTGTAAAATCTCTGTGGGTGTAGGAATTGGAAAAAGCGGATATAGAAAAAGAGCTTCTCCCTTGGTAAAGTGATGTTTGCGCACAACACACCAAGAAGGAGGAAGCTCCTGTGAGCCACTTTACCACAACAATGCCGACGATGAAAGAGATTGAGCAATGGATTTTCCGGAAAATGCAGGAGGAATTCGCTCGTGCGATGAAGCAGGTACTGGAGGCGCTGGATCAGCAGATCCTGGAGCAACGGGACCGAGAGCGTTATCGAGTAAAGGACGAGCGTGAAACAAGCGTCAACACAGTGTTCGGGAATGTGCGCTTTAAGCGGAGATTGTACTGTGACCGTAGAAGCGGCAAACACGTGTATCTGCTGGATCAGCTGTTGCAATTCGAAGGGCGCGGGAAAGTCAGTCCGCATTTGGAAGAGACAGCAATCGCATTCGCAAGCCAAGGACCGTCGTACCGGGACAGCGCAAAGAGGCTGGAGCAGCTTTTGGGCTACAATGTGCTGAGCCACCAAGCGATCAGGGAAAAACTGATGGAGCGTGCGCAACAGCCGATGCCAGCGGTGAAACGGCGCGCTGCCCGCGTGCTGTTCGTGGAAGTGGATGGGCTGTACACGAAGCTGCAGCGGAGCAAAAAGCGCGGGATGGAGAACGCAATTGCAGTCGTACACGAAGGCTGGGAGAAGAACGGCAAGCGGGTACAGCTGAAGAACAAACAGCATTACCTGCATACGAGCGGCGGCGACTTCTGGGAAGGGTTCGGGGACTTTCTGGTGGAGCGTTACGAAATCGACGAGAACACGTGGCTTGTGGTGAACGGAGACGGCGCGGCGTGGATCGGGGAATGTACATCCTACTTTCACCAATGTCTGTACATGCTGGACCGCTTTCATGTGGCGCGTGATTTGAAACGCTTTGTTGGTCATTTGCCGCAGGTGTGGGAGACCGTGAGACGGTCTTTGGCCAAACAGGATGCAGCCGCGCTTATGGCGGTCCTGGAAGGCGTGTCGGAGCAAGAGATAGCGGAAGAGAACCGGAAGGATTGGAAGCCGTATAAAAGATTTCTAAAGCGGCATGAGAAGCATTTGGACGACTACCGAAAAACACTCCAGGCGAAGGGGATCGACACAAGCGGTATGCGCCCGATGGGAAGCGCGGAATCGCAGATGCGTATATTCGCCAAGCGGACGAAGCGTGGCGGGTACAGTTGGAGTGAGCGAGGCGTCAGGGCGATGCTGAGGACGATGATGAGGATTCAAGAAGCGGGCACGGTGGTAAGAACGGTTGAAGGACAAGCGAGTAAGCAGGCAACGCCGCAGCAGTCGATAAACATGCGGCAATTGCTCAAGAACGTGACGCAACCGGTCAAGGGTTGTATCGCTGGAATGATTCGCATGCTGCAAGGACCGAAGCAAAGCAGCACAACGGGTATGGCACTCAAAGCACTTCGCGGATAACGGCAAAAAATTCTGACAAATCACTTGTGTTTGATGAAAGAACGAAGCAAAGCGCTTACAAGGAAGAGGTTCCTTCGGGGTTCGCGTTCCAGGCATCTTAAATGACTGCCCACGCTAGCTTGACACTGACCGATGATGAATTCGGCTTGACGATGGTATCGTTTTCGGGTAAATTAGGATTAGTTTGATTACAACCGAATAGGTTTTGCCATCTTATCAAGAGCAGGCGGAGGGACTAGCCCTATGAAGCCCGGCAACCGGCGTCGACGACGCACGGTGCTAATTCTTGCGGAAACGGACGCGGACGCGGCGTTTCTGACAGATGAGAGAGGCGCACGGTCCTTTACCGACGACGGCCCTTTCTCCGGAAAGGGCCTTTCTTCTGTTCGATGATGCACAAACGACGACAAAGGAGGCTGACAGCTATGCCGATTAAAGTGCCCGACCATTTGCCGGCCAAGGAAATTCTCGCCGGAGAGAATATATTCGTCATGGATGAGAGCGTAGCCTACAAGCAGGATATTCGGCCGCTGCGAATCGCGATCCTGAATTTGATGCCGACCAAGGAGACGACCGAAACGCAGCTGCTGCGGCTGATCGGCAATACGCCGCTGCAGGTAGAGGTCGTCCTGCTTCACCCGAAAACCCATACGTCCAAAAACACGTCGGCGGAGCATTTGGAAACATTTTACAAAACGTTCGACGATATCAGCCATCAGCGGTATGACGGCATGATCATTACCGGGGCTCCCGTCGAGCAGCTTCCGTTCGAGGACGTCACGTACTGGGAAGAGCTGAAGGACATTATGGACTGGAGCGCCCGCAACGTAACCTCGACGTTCCACATTTGCTGGGCGGCGCAAGCGGGGCTTTATCACCATTTCGGCGTACCGAAGCACGATTTGCCGCAAAAGCTGTTCGGCGTGTTCCCGCACACGATCGCCAAACGCAACGTCCGCTTGCTCAGAGGGTTCGACGAGATGTTTTACGTGCCGCAATCGCGCCATACCGAGGTGCGGCGCGAGGATATCGAGAAGGTGCCGGGCCTCGAGATCCTGTCCGAATCCGAAGATTCGGGCGTATACATCGCCGCCACGGAAAACGGCAGGCAAATTTTCGTGACCGGCCATTCGGAGTACGACCCGCTGACGCTGAAGTGGGAGTACGACCGCGACAAGGCGAAGGGGCTGCGGATCGACGTGCCGCAAAATTATTTTCCGAACAACGACCCGTCCCGGTTGCCGCTGTCGACGTGGCGGGCGCACGCGAACCTGCTGTTTTCCAATTGGCTGAACTATTATGTCTACCAGGAAACGCCTTACGATCTCGGAGCAGGAATCTAAATATAGCGCGAAGGAGCAGCCACCATTCATGAACATTGAAAGCCGCTTGGCCCAAATCGGTTCCCAAAACGACCCCCAGACCGGGGCGGTAAGCTATCCGATCTACAACGCTACCGCTTTCCGCCACCCGAAGCTCGGACAGAGCACCGGGTTCGACTATTCCCGCACGAAAAGCCCGACGAGATCGGTGCTTGAGGCCGCCGCGGCCGATTTGGAAAGCGGCGATGCAGGCTTCGCCTGCAGCTCGGGAATGGCTGCGCTGCAAACGATTTTCGCCTTGTTCGGGCAGGGCGACCAATTGATTGTGTCGCTCGATTTGTACGGCGGCACCTACCGCTTGCTGGAAAAAATCATGTCCCGCTTCGGCGTCTCCGCCTCTTACGTCGACACCGACGACATGGACGCGCTGGAAGCTCATTGGACGCCCGCGACCAAGGCGGTGCTCATCGAAACGCCGACGAATCCGCTCATGATGATCACCGATCTTGCGAAGGTATCCGCATGGGCCAAGCGCAAGGGCATGCTGACGATCGTCGACAACACGCTGCTGACGCCGTATTTGCAGCGCCCGATCGAGCTCGGCGCCGATATCGTCATCCACAGCGCCACCAAATATTTGGGCGGGCATAACGACGTGCTGGCGGGCCTGATCGTCACCAAGGGCAAGGAGCTGTCGGAGCAGATGGCGTTTTTGCACAATTCGATCGGCGCCGTGCTCGGCCCGCAGGATTCGTGGCTGCTGATGAGAGGAATGAAGACGCTGGCGCTGCGGATGGAGCGGCACGAATCCAATTCCGTCCGGCTCGCGCAATGGCTGAAGGAGCATCCGGCCGTCGAGGAAGTGTACCATCCGGCGCTGCCCCACCATCCCGGCCATGAGATCCAGAAGCGCCAGGCATCGGGCAATACCGGCATTTTCTCGTTCCGGATGAAGGACGCGAGAACGGTCGAGCCGATTTTGCGCCATTTGAAGCTGATCGCCTTCGCGGAAAGCCTGGGCGGCGTCGAATCGCTGCTCACCTATCCGGCGGTTCAGACGCACGCGGACATTCCGGAGGAAATCCGCCGCAAGGTCGGCGTCGACGATCGGCTGCTGCGCTTCTCGGTCGGCATCGAGCATATCGACGATCTCATCGCCGACCTGGACAACGCGATCGGCGAGGCGCTTCGCGAAATCGGAAAGGAGTAACGCGAACATGAGCAGACAATCCGAATCCGACTTCGAACGGAACGAGACGCGCTTTGCGACCAAGCTGATTCATTTCGGCAAGGAGATCGACGAAACGACGGGGGCGTCCAGCGTTCCGATTTTCCAGGCTTCGACCTTTCATCATTTCGATTTGGACAACCCTCCGAAGCACGATTACAGCCGCTCGGGCAATCCGACGCGGGAAGCGCTCGAGGAATATATCGCCCTGCTCGAAGGAGGCGCGAACGGCTTCGCGTTCGCGTCCGGGATGGCCGCCATCTCGACGGCCTTTCTGCTGCTGTCCGCGGGCGACCACGTCATTGTGACGGAGGACGTTTACGGCGGCACCTACCGATTGCTGACGACCGTGCTGAACCGTCTGCAAATCGACTCGACGTTCGTCGACATGACCGACTTCGAGCAGGTTAAGGCGGCGCTCCGGCCGAACACGAAAGCGGTGTTCATCGAGACGCCGTCCAACCCGACGCTGAAAATTACCGACATCGCCGAAGTCGCCGGTTGGGCCAAAGAGAACGGACTGCTGTCGATGCTCGACAACACGTTCATGACGCCTTATCATCAGCGTCCGATCGAGCTCGGGGTTGACGTCGTCATCCACAGCGCGACCAAATTTTTGGGCGGGCACAGCGACGTGCTGGCCGGGTTGATCGTCACGAGAGACGAGTCGCTCGGCCGCCGCGTCAAGCAGCTGCAAAACGGGCTGGGCACCGTCCTGGGCGCCCAGGAAAGCTGGCTGCTGATGCGGGGGATGAAGACGCTGCGGGTGCGGATGGCGGAGAGCGAGCGCGGGGCGGCCAAGCTGGCCCGGTGGCTGCAAGCCCATCCGGCCGTCGGGCGCGTGTACTACCCGGGACTTGAAGGCCATCCGGGCCGCGAGGTTCACGAGCGTCAATCGCTCGGGTACGGCGCCGTCGTGTCGTTTGACGTTGGCGACGGAGAACGGGCCCGCCGGCTGCTGGGGCGCGTTCGCTTGCCGCTCGTCGCGGTCAGCCTCGGCGCGGTCGAAAGCATTTTGTCTTACCCGGCGATGATGTCCCATGCGGCGATGCCGAAGGAGGTCCGGCTGGCCCGGGGAATTACGGACGGGCTCGTGCGGTACTCGGTCGGTCTCGAAGACGCGGACGACCTGATCGCGGATTTGCAGCAAGCTCTAGAATCGACGGAATAATTGCGTTTATCAAGCCGCGGCGCCGCCCCTTACTTTTAGAAAGTGGTGGCTGCTGCGGTTTATTTGTGCTACGATGAACAAGACGAGTTAATCGGTTAACGTTTTTTCGGCCAGAGAGAAGCGCAAGAGGGAGGAGAAACCGAAATGAGTACGATAGATCCCATTTTGAAACGGGCCGCAAGCGGGGAACGACTGCAGCTCGATGACGTTATCGCGCTGTTCGAATCGGATGAAATCGAGAAAATGGGGCACGCGGCCAACCAGATCATGCTGAAGCACCATCCCGAACCGATCACGACGTTCGTCGTCGGCCGGAACGTCAACTATACGAATATTTGCGACGTTTATTGCCGGTTTTGTGCGTTTTACCGCGCTCCGGGCTCGAAGGAAGGCTACGTTCTGCCGGACGAAGCGATCCTGCAAAAAATCCAGGAAACCGTCGACGTCGGCGGCACCGAAATTTTGATGCAGGGCGGAACGAACCCGAACTTGCCGTTTACTTACTATCTCGATCTTCTCCGCAAGATCAAAGCGAGATTCCCGCAAATTACGATGCACTCGTTCTCGCCTGCGGAAATCCACAAAATGAAAGAAGTGTCGAACGGCCTCTCGCTGGACGAAGTCGTGCGCCAAATTCACGAAGCCGGGCTTGACTCGCTGCCGGGCGGGGGAGCGGAAATTTTGGACGACCGCACCCGGAAGAAGATCAGCCGCCTGAAAGGCAGCTGGCGCGACTGGATGGACGTGATGACCGCCGCGCACAAGGTCGGAATGACGACAACGGGCACGATGGTCATCGGCTTCGGGGAATCGATGGAGGAGCGGGCGCTGCATTTGCTTCGCATCCGCGACGCGCAGGACGAATGCGTGAACAACGGCTATCCGTCGAAAGGGTTCCTCGCGTTTATCCCGTGGACGTTCCAGCCGGACAACACGAACATGAAGCGGGAGAAAGCGACGCCCGAAGAATACTTGAAGACGCTCGCGATCAGCCGGATCGCGCTGGACAACATCCCGAATTTCCAATCGTCCTGGGTGACGATGGGGCCGGAAATCGGCAAGCTGTCGCTTACGTACGGCGCGAACGACTTCGGCAGCACGATGATGGAGGAGAACGTCGTGTCCGCGGCCGGAACGACGCACAAAGTCAATATCGAAGCCTGTCTGCGGATCATCCGCGAAGCCGGCAAAATTCCGGCGCAGCGGAACACGCAGTATGAAATCTTGAAGGTATACGAAGAGAACGAACACGCGACGAAAGACTTCGTCATGCAAAATTGAATTCCCTCGGCTTGAGCGAAGCCTTCCCGTCCCTGCGAATCAGCCGGCTGGGAAGGCTTTTTTGCTGTTTCCAAGGTGCAGGATCAAGCGGTCCCGCTATCCGGTGCTCTCCCCGTGCAAACGCCGATAGCCTTCGCTGGATTTTATCCGTTCCCTCACGTTCTGGCTTTCGCCATCACCGTCCGGTTTTTTCCCGATCGCTTCGCTTCGTACAAGGCTTCGTCCGCTTTGCGGAAAAAAGCCTCCTTGCTCATCCCGGCAGCATGGGAAGCGATGCCGATGCTTACGGTCGCCGCTTGGCCGTTCAACTCCGGATGCTTCATTTCGGCCGCCGCGCCCCGGATGTTCTCCATCAGCTCGTACGCTTCCAGAATGGACCGCTCGGTGATGAGCACGGCCAGCTCCTCTCCGCCGTAACGGGCCGCGATATCGTTGGGGCCGATCAAGGATTTGACCGTGCCGGAAATCGCTCGAAGCACGTCGTCGCCGGCGCTGTGGCCGAACGTATCGTTCACTTGCTTGAAATTGTCGATGTCCACTAGCGCCAAGTGAAGACGCAAATTTCCCGAGTCGCTTTGTTCGGTCAGCCTGGAGAAATACTCCTGGAACGCCCCGTGATTGTAAGTGTCGGTCAGGGCGTCGGTTTTGGCGCGCTTGTCCATGACGATCGAACGGACGAGCAGCTGCTGCTGGGCATCGTAAGCTTTGGCGAGTTTGCGGTACAGATCGCGGCCGCGCAGCAGCACGCCGATGCCGACGGCGCTGTATATGCAGAGAATGGCCGAAATTCCGATGATTTCATCCAACGTGACGGACTTTTGGATTTCGGGATGGATACAGGCCAGAGCAATGAAAGAGCCTACCGCAAGGCCGAAACCGAAAAGCGACAGGCCGACTCGAAAGTAAAAAACGCTGACCAACACCGGGAAGAAAAGGGCAAGAAGCAAAAATTGGGCGTCGACGTGCAGCACCGCGACGCTTACGGCCAAAGTTGCGGAAACGGCTACGATAACGTATTCATGAATCTTGGGAAAAAAACGAACGGCCGCTTCGGCTGCGAAGACGGCTGCCAAATTCAGCGAACCGTATCGGAGATGCCGGGCCATTGACGATGGCGTCATCCCGCCGTCCGGTTGGGCGATCAGATAAAACAGCTCGATCGCGACGGCCATCGCAAAAAGGAACCATAGGCAATTAAGCAGCCGACGGTTCCATTTGGCGCGATAATTTTTCAATTCTTCCGAACCGATCATTTCGATACCTCACGTTTTGTCGAACCCAACAAAATTCCATTCGCGTTGTCATTTTATAAAATATACCATACCCGATCGCCGATCGTATATCCCCAATTCGGCCACCATATAGTTAGGATAATGGGATCGCGGGAGGCGGAGATGATGAGAATGGACAGCTGGACGATTGCGGCAGGCAAATCGGCTTCGCACGAACTGGCGACGATGTTGAACCGCTCTTTTGCCGGATTGAGCGGAAATGACGGGGAAGGGCCGTGGGCGGTCGAAGAGGGCGGAAATATCCGCTGCTGCTTGAAGATCGGGCAGGGGCGGGACGAGTTTTGCTCCCGAACAGGTCAGGTTTTGGCGGAGTACACGGTGGAAGAACGGGAATTGAAAATGCTTCGGCGCTTTTTGGAAACGGGCCAAGGTTTGCGCAATGGTTTCGAAATCGACTTGATCGTGGCCGAAACGATCGCGCTGCTGGATGGCGAGCCGGAACCGGACGTCCGGGAGAACGGGAGAGGGCGGGAACGCCGAATTCGCAGGCTGGGTCAGCATTACGCCGCCTATTTGAAGGAAAATGACTATTTGAATTTGGACGGATTTATTCGCTTCCGTCTTCGCGAGTACCGGGAGGAGGTGAAGGAAGCGGCCGAGACGGCGCTGGAAGATCGGCTCATGGAAAGGCAATACCAGGAGTTCGTGTCGCTTCTGCAAACGATGGTGGAATGGCAGGAGGTAAAGATGGCCGAAGTTCACGTTCTTCATGGCGGAGGACATGCCTTCAAGCTGCTTGACGATCGCTTGCGGCCCCTGGAGAGGGACGCGGAGGGAAATGGCGCGGAAGGAAGCGACCTCGCGGAATCGGGCGACGGGGACGAGGAGGAGAGCATGCTGGTCAGCCGTCTGCTCGCCGCTTCTCCCCGGCGGCTTTACATTCATACCGACGACCCGGAAGCGCAGGTCATCCGGACGCTGATGGGCATATTCGGCGAACGGGCCGCCTTGTGCCCGGAACATCTCACTTGACGCGGAAGGCTTGCCGGTTGTATAATTCCGTTCAACAGCCTTGCGCGATTCGCAAGCCACATCATATCGGCGATGAGAAAGACACCGATGTCCGAAACGGACGGCCCAGAGAGAGGAACCGATGGCTGAAAGTTCCTTCCGCAACCGGCTGACATCGACCCCTTTCGAGCCGCAGCGCGGAACACGTAACGACGGCAAGTATGCGCTGCCGGGTCATGACCGTTAATCATGCCTGAGAACCGAAGCTTCCCCTGCGGACGGCATCGGTTGAACAAGGGTGGAACCACGAGCTGACAACGCGCTCGTCCCTATCGGGACGGGCGCTTTTTGTCGTTTGCGGCCCTTTCTCGGGGATAAGGCGCGTCAAGGTGTCAAATTTGAAGGAGGACACGTTTTATGGCTGTACAAATCAAGCTGCCGGACGGCGCCGTCCGGGAATACGCGGAAGGATCGACGATCGACGACGTTGCCGCCTCGATCAGCGCGGGACTTCGAAAAAATGCCGCCGCCGGCAAAATCAACGGAAAAACCGTCGATCTCAAGACGCAATTGGAAGATCAGGCGACGATCGAAATCGTGACGCTCGACTCCGCGGACGGCGTCGAGGTGATGCGCCACAGCACGGCGCATCTGATGGCCCAGGCGATCAAGCGCCTCTACGGCAATAAAGCCGTGAAGCTGGGCATCGGCCCGGTCATCGAGGACGGCTTTTATTACGATATCGACATGGACCAATCGATCACGCCCGAGGATCTCGAAAAGATCGAGCGCGAAATGGAAAAGATCGTCAAGGAAGATTTGCCGATCGTCCGCCGCGTCGTGTCGCGCGACGAAGCGGTCGCGATCTACAAGGAGCTCGAAGATCCGCTCAAGCTGGAGCTGATCGAGGGATTGCCGGCCGATTCGGTCATTACGATTTACGATCAGGGCGAATTTTTCGACCTTTGCCGCGGGCCTCACCTGCCGTCGACAGGACGCATCAAGTCGTTCAAGCTGCTCAGCGTGGCCGGCGCCTACTGGCGCGGCGACAGCAAAAACAAGATGCTGCAGCGGATTTACGGAACGGCTTTCGCCAAGAAAAGCCAACTGGATGAGCATTTGCACTTCCTGGAAGAAGCGAAAAAGCGGGATCACCGCAAACTCGGCAAGGAATTGAAAATGTTCGCGTTTTCCCCGCAAGTCGGGCAGGGCCTGCCCTTGTGGCTGCCAAACGGAGCCAAGGTGCGGAGAACGCTGGAGCGCTACATCGTCGATCTGGAAGAAAAGCTTGGCTACCAGCACGTTTATACGCCGGTGCTGGCCAACGTGGAGCTGTACAAAACGTCGGGCCACTGGGGCCACTACCAGGAGGACATGTTCCCGCCGATGGAGCTGGACAACGAGGAGCTGGTGCTTCGGCCGATGAACTGTCCGCACCATATGATGGTGTACAAGAGCGACATGCGCAGCTACCGCGACCTTCCGATCCGGATCGCCGAGCTCGGGACGATGCATCGCTACGAGATGTCGGGAGCGCTGACGGGTTTGCACCGCGTGCGCGCGATGACACTGAACGACGCTCACATTTTTTGCCGCATGGATCAGATCAAGGACGAGTTCGCTCGCGTCGTCGACCTGATCAAGCGCGTTTACGAGGATTTCGGCATCAAGGATTACCGGTTCCGCCTGTCGTACCGCGATCCGAAGGACACCGAGAAATACTGGCCGGACGACGAGATGTGGGAAACGACGCAGCGCATGCTTCGCGAAGTCGTGGAAGAGATGAACCTGCCGTTTTTCGAGGCGGAAGGGGAAGCGGCCTTCTACGGACCGAAGCTGGACGTGCAGATCAAAACCGCGACCGGCAAGGAAGAAACGCTGTCGACCGCGCAAATCGACGTGCTGCTGCCGGAGCGCTTCCAGCTCGAATACGTCGGCGAAGACGGCAAAAAGCACCGCCCGGTCGTCATTCACCGCGGCATTATCAGCACGATGGAGCGCATGACCGCCTTTTTGCTGGAAAATTTCGTCGGCGCGCTGCCGCTCTGGCTGTCGCCGGTTCAGGCCAAAATCATCCCGGTCAGCCAGGCGTTCAACGATTACGCCCGGGAAACCGCGGAGAAGCTGCAGGAAGCCGGAATTCGGGCCGAAACCGACTTGCGCAACGAGAAGCTTGGCTATAAAATCCGCGAGGGCCAATTGGAGAAAGTGCCGTACATGCTGATCGTCGGCCAAAGCGAGGCCGACAGCGGCTCGGTATCGGTGCGGCGCCGCGGGGAAGGCGACCTCGGGGCGCAGCCGGTTGCGGACTTTATCGCGCGCGCGGCCGGGGAGATCGCTGCCAAGCGGATCGACTAGACGGCGCTTTTGGGATCCCGGCGCGAGGATCATCGCATAACGCTTGCCGGCATTGGGCAGTCTACCCCTTAGAGGTGTGAGCCGAATGCCAGCAAGCTTTTTTGTTTTCATCAAACGTTGGGCCCGCAATGGGGCCGCCTTGGCGATCTGTTTCGTCCTGCTCGCCTATTCCGGCGTTTCCTTCCGGCAAGCCGCGGGAAAAGTTGCGGACCGCTTGCCGTCCGCGGAGCGCCACGAACCGGCGCTTGCAACGCCGCTCCCCGCGTCGTCCGGCGATGCCGGAAGGCGGGAGCCGAAGCCCGACGCCGTGCGTCCGGCCTCCGCGGGGGCCGGACCGACGACGATACGGGTAATCGCGACCGGATATACGGCAGGCGAGGAGTCGACGGGAAAACGTCCCGGCCATCCGCAATACGGCATTACGTTTTCCGGCGTGAAAGTCCGCAGGGGAAGCGTGTCCACCATCGCCGCCGACCCGAAGCTGTTTCCGCTCGGAACGCTTCTATATATTCCCGGTTACGGATACGGAGTCGTCGCCGATACCGGTTCCCGCATCAAAGGCTACAAAATCGATCTTTACTTTCCGTCGACCCGCCAGGTTTATCGGGAGTGGGGCAAGCGGACGGTGGACGTTCAGGTGATTGCCAGAGGCGGCGGCAAAGTGACGGAAGCGATGCTGGATGCCTGGGCGGAAGCCGTCGGGTCCGACCGTTCGAAACGGGGCGGCATTCGGGGAGCCGTTCCGGTCAACGGATGAAAATTGTCGTTTTTTGGGTCGTCGCAACATGTAAAATATTCTCCTCGGGACGCGAATGTGATACAATGGGGATAAGTGGAAACGACGTATTCTCTCAAGGAGTGACCGCTCGATATGACGAACTTCCTGCGAGATTCATCATTGCCGGGCAAGGCCGGGATGGAAGAAGAAATGCTTGCGGAGCTGTATCGTCAAATGCTTAAAACCGCTCGAAGCCGCCTGTACGACAAGAACGATGCGGGAGACGTCGTCCAGGAAGCGTGGGTTCGAATTTTGGAAAAGCTTGACACTCTGCGGGAGAGCGGCAAGATCATTCCATGGGCGAAAACGATCGCCTCGAATTTGGCGTCCAACGCCAACCGGGCGCGAAGATCGGAACGGCTGGCCGACAGCTATGAGGAGTACGAGCCCGCCGCTCGTTCCGACAACGGTCCGGAATTGCTTGCGGAGCTTTCCGACGTGTTGGGACGGCTGGATCCCGCAACGCGCACGCTGCTTCTTTACAAATTTTATTACGGCTTCAAGGACGACGAGATCGCGGCGGCCCTGGACGTGCCCGTCGGCACCGTCAAAGCCCGAATCCATCGCGGGAAAGCGAAAGTCAAAGCCCAGGACAGGGAACAGCCCGGAAGTACATACACGACTCCTCATGGGCCGGATCGCGGCAATTGATCGCTCTTATTCTTCATTCGGCAGCGGAAGACCTTCCGGATACGGCGGGTCTTCGCTGCCGTTTTCATTTTTCGCAGCGTCCCGGCGTTGCCTTCGGGTGCGGGCTGTCTCCGTCCCGAGACCGAGTCCGATTTCCGACCCGCGCAGCTTATGGAGGCGAGGCACCGACGCTATAATAAAATAGCGAGAACGGAGAAGAGACGTTTCAGATAAAGGCCTATGGAGGTAGACGGAATGAAGCAATCGGTGATCCAACGCCTATTTTGGGGAATCATCCTGGTCGGGATCGGTTTCGTTTTTTTGCTGGACCAGACGGGAGTCGTGGATGCGGATATCGGCGAGCTGTTCGGCGTATTCTGGCCGGTGCTGCTCGTTCTGGTCGGCGTTTACGGCCTGCTGATGCAGGCGAAAGGCGGCGGCTACTGGTGGAATTTTATCATTATCTTTTTCGGGATCTTTTTCCTCGGGAAAAATCTGGATTGGTTCGATTGGGATTTCGGCGACATGGTGCGCATCGTCGGTCCGGTCGCGCTCATTTTGTTCGGCATCTCCGTTATTTTCAACGGCAATAAATCCGAGTCCAAAAAACGGCATCGCCACGGCGACGATCCCGGCTCATGGAATCCGGTGACGCCGCCCGCTCCGGGTCCCATGACGCCTCCGCCGGCGCCCCCGGGCCCGATGATGGGGCCTCCGCCGGCTCCTCCGGAATACGATCGGTTCGACGACAAGGAGCTTGGCGGTCGCGACAATCCGGAAGCGCGGGAGGAACGCCGCAATCCGGGCGAGTTTGGAACCTCGCAGCCGTGGGGATCCGACCCGAAGTGGAAGGGCCATGCCTACCAGGGTCACCGGCATCACGGAAATCAAGGCCCCTTCGGTCAAAATCACAGCCGGTTTATCGGGGATTTTCATATCGGAAAAGACTATTTCGAGCTGAAGCCGATGAATATTTCGATGTTTATCGGCGACACGAAAATCGACTTGACCCGAGCCCATATTCCGTTCGGAGAAACGAGAATCAACGTGTCCACGTTCATCGGCGACGTTAAAATATTCGTCCCGAACGATTTGTCCGTCGCGGTCAGGGTCGAATCGAACTGCTTGATCGGCGACGTTAAATTGCTCGACCAGAAGCGCGAAGGCTTTTTTAACCATATGTCGGTCGAGACGCCCGGTTTCGGAGATTACGACAAACAAATCGTGCTGGTCGTCAGCACGTTCATCGGCGATGTTCGCGTCTCGAAGGTAGGCTGAGCGGACATGCGATGGAGACGCGGAAGCAAGTGGGAATGGGTATTGTTCGCGGTCGTATCGGGAGCGGCGATGCTCGCGCTTGTTTGCCTGACGCTGAACCGCAACGGCGCGGGCGCGGCCGATTTCGAACGATGGATCGGGTGGGCGGCCGGGCTGCTCGCGGCGATGATCGTCGTCGCCTATATGCTCGGCATGAGGGTGCAGCGGCGGATCGATCAGCTGCAGCTCGCGATGAAGCAGGCTTCCGCCGGCAATTGGCAGGTTCGCCTGCCGGATCTCTCGGGAGATGCGTTCTCCGAAGCTTACGGCGAATTCAACGTCATGCTCGGCAAGCTGGAGGATCGGCTGAAGCTGCTGCAGCGGCTGGGCGAGCAGCAGGTCCGGGAAGAGGGCGCTCAGGCGGAGGCGGCGGTCCAGGAAGAGCGGCGGAGATTGGCAAGGGACCTGCACGACACGGTCAGCCAGCAGCTGTTCGCCTTGCACATGTCCGCTTCCTCGCTGCCCAAGCTGCTGGAGAAAAACCCGGAGCAAGCAAGCTCCGTCATGGGCCAGTTGATCGACATGTCCGCGATGGCCCAGCGGCAAATGAGGGGGCTGATCGCCCAGCTGCGCCCGCTCGAATTGCAAGGGAAGACGCTGTCCGACGCGCTGTCGCGCTGGTTTCCCGACTACTGCCGGCAAAATCGCCTTCAGGGCGTTTTGGATGTGCAGCTTGTCGAGCGTTTGCCGGAGGCGATCGAGCACCAGCTTTTTTTGATCGTCCAGGAAGCGATGGCGAACGTGGTCAAGCACGCGGATGCGCAGGAGGTCCGTCTTCTGCTCGGAAAAACCGGCAACCAGGTGACGCTTTCGGTCGAAGACGACGGGGCCGGGTTCCGGCACGAACAAGTGAGAACGGGAGCGCACGGGTTGTCCACGATGCGGGAGCGCGCCCAAAAGCTCGGAGGAGAGGCGGAAATCGTGACGAAGGCCGGCTACGGCACTTGCGTCCGCGTCTCGTTTCCGATTTTTGACACGTCGGCGTCGGAGCCTACAGAGACAAAGGAGAACGGAACGACATGACAGGGGAAACGAAAAGCTATTCGGTGCTCATCGTAGACGATCACGAGATGGTCCGTGCCGGCCTTAAAACCTACCTCTCGCTCGATTCCCGTTTCGAGGTGATCGGCGAGGCGGGAAGCGGCGCGGAAGCCGTCGGCTTGATCGCCAAGGGAGGCTGCGACGGACGCATGCCGGAGCTGGTGCTTATGGACCTGATGATGCCGCAAATGGACGGAGTCGAAGCGACGCGCCGGCTTCTCGAGCTTGCTCCCTCTTTGAGGATCATTATTTTAACCAGCTTTCTCGAAGACGACAAAGTCGTGGAAGCGATCGAAGCCGGAGCCGTAAGCTACGTGCTGAAAACGGTCTCCGCCGACGAGCTGATCTATGCGATGCAAGGCGCGGTCCGCAGCATGCCGGTCATGAGCGGGGAAGTGTCCCAGGCGCTGACCCGGGGACTCAGGCAGCGAACGGTGGAGAGCGACGGGGAAGGGCTGACCGAACGGGAGCGGGAAGTGCTGCTGCTGATCGCCGAAGGAAAATCGAACAAAGAGATCTCGGACGAGCTGCACATCAGCATCAAAACGGTCAAAACCCATGTCAGCAATCTGCTGATGAAATGCGAAGTCGAGGATCGCACCCAGCTGGCCATTTACGCCCATCGCAAAGGTTGGGCTCAATGAAGGCGGAACCCGGCTCGGGGCGATGCGGAGAGAATCAATCCCGGCCAAGGCACAAAAAGGGATAAAACGGAACGAACGAGGATAGGCTATACTATAAAAAGGGGATGTCCCTATGTATGCCATCTCTTCGTCCTTGACCGGCCGGGAGCGGGAATTCGCTTCGGCCAGACGGGCGCTCGGCGAAAAGGGCTTTTCGCTTGGCGGGAACTGGGATTACCGGCGCGGATCGTTCGATTGCGCGCTGGACGAAGCGAAAAAGGTTTATCTCCGTTTGCCTTTCGTCGTCACGAGAGGCAGCCTGGACAGCGAAACGGACGACATCAAGGCGGATATCCGCTTCGAGGAGCCTTACGTGCTGAAGCATGTCTATAATGAAGGGTTGGATCCGGAAGCCCAGCCGAGAACGCTCGGGGCGACGTTCGACCAATTTTCCGACCCGCTGGACAGCGATGCGGATATCGAACCGCGCTGGATCGAAACGGCGCGAGGGCGGTTGAGCGAAGCCGAACAACTGCTTCGGGAATGACGATCGCAGGGCTGCATGCGCGAATTCGAACAATTTGCTTCGGGAATGACGATCGCAGGGCTGCATGCGCGAATTCGAACATCGACCGGCCGGATCTCCGGCCTTACGTTTTGCCAACCCTCCGGCTGCCCGGAGGGCTTCGGTTTTTTGCCGGAAAAGCGCGGGTGCCCCGCGGCTGCCGGTCGTTCGTTCCTCTAGCAACGTTTGTGCTCGGCTAGCCCGGTACGATCCCGCAGACGGGTTTGTACGAAATATCATACAAAAGCGTGTACAGAACCGCCTGCCGGGCCGAGTTTGTATGAAAAATCATACAAATATCCCCGAGAAAGCGGTTTATAGTGGTTTTTTGTATGAAATATCATACAAAAGCGTGTGCAGAACCGCTTGATGGGCAGAATTTGTATGAAAAATCATACAAATGTCCCCGTGAAAGCGGTTTGTAGTGGTTCTTTGTATGAAGTATCATACAAAAGCATGTGCAGAACCGCTTGACGGTCCGACTTTGCGATGTGTGCGTGATGATTTTATTCCGCATGATGAGTTAAGATAGAATTTCCGCGATATCGAATCGGAGCCGGCGCCCATCTCGGTAAGCGATGATTGAGAGAAAGGGAGAACCGGATATGAAAATGAATTTGACTTTTTCGGGGGAATAGGCGATAAAGGGCGAATGGAAGATTTAATTCACATTTATTTCGTTTTAATATAGCTTTAAGGTAAATAGCCGAATATAGAATCATGAACGATATGGCAACCGCGAACGCGACCGCGGCGGCCTTCCAGGAGGAATGACCCTATGGACGACCAAAACAAAAGAAACGACGATCTGTTCGGATTCCGATACGGCCGCGACGACGCGTCCGAAAAGATGAACGAAACGCAAGGGGAAACGAAGGCGGCGGAATCCGCTTCTTCCGACGAGGAGACGATTTTCCGGCCTCATAGGCCCGGGAGCTACGGAACGTCCTCCGCAACTACCAAATATAACGGCTACAGCGGATACGGAGCGAGCGACGGAAGCCCGAATCACCGCGATGCGAACGAATCGTCTTCGCCAAGCTCGAACGTATATAATACGTACGGTCCTTTCGCCGGGTCGTCGCAGTCGGGCGGAGG
This sequence comes from Cohnella algarum, assembly GCF_016937515.1. Taxonomy (NCBI): domain Bacteria; kingdom Bacillati; phylum Bacillota; class Bacilli; order Caryophanales; family Paenibacillaceae; genus Cohnella; species Cohnella algarum. The sequence goes on along the minus strand of NZ_JAFHKM010000002.1, from coordinate 112,728 downwards.
AGACGGAGGCGATAAGCCCGAGCTTGTGCCCGTGACCCGGGATTACCGTCCGTTTACCGTCTCGGGAGGCCGCAATTGGGAAGCGCCCCCGCAAAAGCGCCGCCGCTCCCCGTTCCTGGCGATTTTCGCTTCCTTCATGGTCGGCGTGCTTGTCGTCGGCGGCCTGATGTTTTCGGCAGACCGTTACAACTGGTTCGGCGGCGATCAGGCGTTGACCGCCGCAACCGGCACGACTTCCAGTCCGTCCCCGTCGGCGCAGAGCGGAAGCACGGTCAGCAACGTTGCCGATACGACCCGGCCGGACAACATTTCGGCGATTTTCGAGCAAGCGAGCCCGGCCGTCGTCAAAATCGAAACGTACGCATCGTCCCGGTCCGGTTCCAATAACTTCTGGATGGACGATCCGTTCTTCCGGCAGTTTTTCGGGGATGAGCAGGACAGCCAAGGCGGCCAGGGAAGCGATTCGCTGCAGCAAACGGGAACGGGTTCCGGCTTCTTCTTCGATTCGACCGGTTATATTTTGACGAACGAGCACGTGATCGAAGGCGCGACCGAAATCAAGGTCACCGTGCAAGGGTTCGAAGAGCCGTTCACGGCGGAATTGCTCGGCTCCAGCTACGATCTCGACCTGGCCGTCCTGAAAATCGAAGGCAGCAACTTCCCGACGCTGAAGCTCGGCGATTCCAACGCGCTCAACATGGGCGATTGGGTCGTCGCCATCGGCAACCCGTATGGCTTCGACCATACCGTCACTGTCGGAGTTCTCAGCTCCAACGAGCGCGAAATCAGCATCCAGGACACTAACGGCACCCGCAATTACGAGCATCTGCTGCAAACGGACGCTTCGATCAACCCCGGCAACTCCGGCGGCCCGCTCATTAACATGAACGGCGAAGTAATCGGCATCAATACGGCCGTCAGCTCGGAAGCGCAAGGCATCGGCTTCGCCATTCCGACGAGCACGATCAGCGAAGTGCTGGAAAACCTGAAGACGAACACGGAAATTCCGAAGGAACCGATTCCGTATATCGGCGCGAACTTGCAGGCGCTGACCGAATCGACGGCCCGCCAGTTGGGCCTGAGCAGCACGGACGGATCGCTCGTCTACAACGTGCTGTACAACACGCCCGCCTACAACGGGGACCTTCGCCAATACGACGTCATTGTCGGCATCGACGGAACGAAATACAATACGCCGGATGAACTGACCGACGCGATCCGCGCCAAAAACGTCGGCGACAAGGTGACGCTGAATGTCATCCGGGGCGGCAAGGAAATCGATTTGACGGTCACGATCGGCGACAAAAACGAGTACGACGCATCGCAGCAAACCGAAGAGTAAGCGGCAATCGTACGAAAAGGGCAGTCTACCAGGGCTGTCCTTTTCGTTTAAAATCGGGTTATGATAAAGAGAAAGAATGCCATGAAAGCGAGTATCGAGAGGAGTCCGCGATGAGACCGCATATCGTTGTAATCGATGATGATGAAAAAATAACGTCCCTTTTGCGCCGAAGCCTCGCGTTCGAGGGATACGAAGTGACGACCGCCCCCAACGGCCAGGAAGGCCTCAGAGTGTTGATCGGCCGCCATGCCGATCTCGTCATTCTCGACGTCATGATGCCGCTGCTGGACGGCTGGGAAGTGTGCCGGCGTTTGCGGGCGGCCGGCATCCAGTCGCCGGTGCTCATGTTGACGGCGAAGGACGACGTGCAGGATCGGGTAAAAGGGCTCGATCTGGGCGCGGACGATTACCTGGTGAAGCCGTTCGCCCTGGAGGAGCTGACGGCTCGGGTTCGCGCGCTGCTGCGGCGCAATCCCGAGCAGATGGAGGAGAACCATTCCCTCCGATTTGCCGATCTGCTGCTCGATGTCGACTCCCGCGAGGTCATCCGGGGAGAGAAGCGGATCGAGCTGACCGCCAAGGAATTCGATTTGCTGCATTTTTTCATGCAAAATCCGAAGCGGGTGCTGTCCCGGGATCAAATTATGGAACGCATATGGGGATACGATTACAGCGGCGAATCGAACGTGCTGGAGGTTTACGTGGCCATGCTCCGGCAAAAGCTGGAGGAGCACGGGGGAAGCCGTCTCATCCAGACGGTCCGGGGGGCGGGCTACGTCCTGAAAGGAGACAATTAAGCGATGTCTATCCGACTTCGCCTGACATTATGGTTTTCCGGGCTGCTGGCCTTGACGATGATCGCGTTCGGGTTTCTGGTGTATTACGTGGTGAGTTTAAATACGATGCAGGAATTGAAGGGCCGGCTTCAGGATGAAGCCAAGGCGCTCGAACCCTATATATCCCCCAACCGCAATGGGATCGGATTCGATTTGGGAATCTCCGTTCCGAGAGATTTCGATTATAATATGATCGGCATTCAGGTGGTCAGTTATCTTCAAGATCGGGAAGGAACGGTAAGCCGGAAAAGCTTCGCCTACGGGACGGACCTGGCTTATCCGGCCAAGAAGGACGCGAAGAGCAGGTATACGAAAGTGCATATGGACGGATCGCCGTTTTACGTCTTTGAAACGCCCATAACATTAACGGGCAGCACCGAAATCGTCGGCCTGCTGCAAGTCGCCGGATATATCGGTAAAGAAGAAAGCATGCTCCTGCTGCTGCGCACGATTTTGGTGCTGACCGGGGTCGCGGCGCTGCTGGTGGCGTTCATGCTCGGCATGTTCCTTTCCCGCAAGGCGCTGCAGCCGATCGAGCAGGTGACGGCGGCCGCCGAGCGAATTCAGAGCGGATCCGACCTCAGCACCCGGATTCCGGGGGACAGCCAGGACGAGATCGGGCGGCTGCGCAGCACGCTGAACCATATGCTCGAGCGCCTGGAGACGGCCTACAAAGGGCTGGAGGAGTCGAACATCGCCCAACGGCGGTTCGTGTCGGACGCGTCTCACGAGCTGCGCACTCCGCTTACGACGATCCGCGGCAACGTCGATTTCCTCGCCAAAGTGTGGGAAGGCGCGCACGGAGAGAAATCGCAGGCGCTGACGACGGAGGAGCGGGAACAGCTATCGAAAGAGGCGATTCACGATATCGCGGACGAGGCGCGGCGGATGAGCCGGCTCGTCAACGATTTGCTGGCGCTGGCGAGAGCCGACGCGGGCTCCGACGTTCCGATGGAAAGATTGTCGCTGCGGCCTCTTGCCGAGGAAGCGGCTCGGCGCGCGGCGTTTTTGCCGCGGAATGCCGAATGGATCGTCGGTCCGCTCGAGGCGCTTGACGGCGTCTGGGTGAAGGGCAACCGGGACTATTTGCTGCAGCTGCTGTTTATTTTTATCGAAAACGGATTCAAGTACACGCCTTCGGGCGAAGTCCGGCTGGAGGCGGTCCGTTCGGAAGACCGGGTCGGGCTGGTCGTGGCGGATACGGGAATCGGCATGAGCAAGGAGGAAGTGCCGCACATTTTCGACCGGTTTTACCGGGCCGACGAGTCGCGGGGCAAGACGTCCGGCACGGGACTCGGCCTCTCCATTGCGAAATGGATAGCGGACATGCACAACGCGTCGCTTGAGGTGCGGACGAAGCTGGGCGAAGGCAGCCGCTTTTTCGTCTGGTTTCCCGTCGACTTTTCCGAGCCGGCGGAATACGATATAATAGAGCCTACGGAACGCCCTCGACTCCCGGAAAGGGAGGAAAGCTAGAGAGAACGTCAACCTACTATCAGGGCGGGAAAGCAGGCGTTGAATATGGAAGTCGTTAAAATTTCCCCTCGAGGATATTGCTACGGCGTAGTGGATGCCATGGTGCTCGCGCTGCAAACGGCGAAGAACCGGGACCTGCCGCGCCCCATTTATATTTTGGGCATGATCGTTCACAATACGCATGTGACGGAAGCGTTCGAGAACGAAGGCATCATAACGCTGGACGGCGCCAACCGGCTCGACATTTTGGATAAAATCGACAGCGGCACGGTCATTTTCACCGCGCACGGCGTTTCGCCCGAGGTCCGCCGCAAAGCGAAAGAGAAGGGACTGACGACCGTTGACGCGACTTGTCCGGACGTCACGAAGACGCACGATCTGATCCGGGAAAAAGTCGCCGAAGGCTACGACGTCATCTACATCGGGAAGAAAGGCCATCCCGAGCCCGAAGGCGCGATCGGCATTGCGCCGGACCGGGTTCACCTGATCGAGCGCGAGGAAGACATCCGGAACCTGGTTTTGGCCTCGGAGCGGATTATCGTGACGAACCAGACGACGATGTCGCAATGGGACATCAAGCATCTGATTTCGAAGCTGCTGGAGGTCTATCCGGGCGCTGAAGTCCATAACGAGATTTGCCTCGCGACCCAGGTTCGGCAGGAGGCCGTCGCGGCGCAGGCGAAGGAAGCGGACCTGTGCATCGTAGTCGGCGACCCGCGCAGCAACAACTCCAACCGGCTCGCCCAGGTATCCGAAGAAATCGCCGGCGTCCCTGCTTACCGGGTGGCGGACGTCACCGAAATCAAGCGGGAATGGCTCGAAGGAGTCAACCGGGTTTCGGTCACTTCCGGCGCTTCGACGCCGACGCCCCTTACGAAGGAAGTGATCGCTTATTTGGAGCAGTACGATCACGACAACCCGGATACGTGGGAAATCCGGCGAACGGTCAACATGAAGAAGCTGTTGCCGACGATTCGCGAGAAATCGGTGTAAACGCCGATGCGATGCCATGTCCCGTGCCGCCTCCATTTTGGGCGTTGACACGGGGCATTTTTTCGGCTATATTTGCTTTATCACTTAAAAGCGTATAAGCGTCAAAGCAAACAAGCGTTGAAGCAAGTGGGCATATTTTATTCGGGAGCGTGGACTTGAATGATCGTTATTACTTCCCCTACCATTTCGGAAGAACGAATTGCGGAAATCGTCGGCACGATTGAAAAGAGCGGCGTGCAAGCGCACGTGTCGCGCGGAACGGACCGTACCGTCATCGGCATTATCGGCAAAGCCGACCCGCACCTGGCCGAGCATCTTCGCTCGATGAAGGGCGTGGAAAATGTCATAAAAATTTCGAAATCCTACAAGCTGGCAAGCCGCGACTTCCATCCGGACGACACGATCATCGAGATCAAAGGCGTGAAGATCGGCGGCGACAACCTGGTCGTCATGGGCGGACCTTGCGCGGTCGAGACGCCCGAGCAAATCGACGAAATCGCCCGCCTCGTCAAGGCTTCCGGCGGACAGGTGCTCCGCGGCGGCGCGTTCAAGCCGAGAACGGGTCCCTACAGCTTCCAGGGCATCGGCGTCGAAGGCCTTAAATGGATGAAGGAAGCCGGGGAAAAGCACGGCCTGCTCACCATCACGGAAGTGATGACGCCGGAAACGGTCGAAGTGTGCGCCGAGTATGCGGATATTTTGCAGGTCGGCACGCGGAACATGCAAAACTTCGACCTGCTGCGGAAGCTGGGCACGATTCGGACGCCCGTGCTGCTGAAGCGCGGCTTCAGCGCCACGTACGACGAATGGCTCAATGCGGCCGAGTACATTCTGGCCGGCGGGAACCCCGACGTCATGCTTTGCGAGCGCGGCATCCGCACCTTCGAGTCTTACACCCGCAACACGTTCGACCTGGCGGCCATTCCGGTCATCCAGCAGCTGTCGCACCTGCCGGTCATCGCCGACCCGAGCCATGCGACGGGCCGCCGCGAACTGGTCGAACCGATGACGAAAGCGTCGGTAGCGGCCGGAGCCAACGGCCTCATTATCGAAATGCATACCGATCCGGACAATTCCGCGACCGGCGACGGCGTCCAATCGCTGTTCCCCGACCAATTCGCGAATTTGCTGAAAGAGCTGGAGCAGTTGGCTCCGCTCGTCGGCAAACGTTTCGAAACGCCGAAGGCGCCGGCCGAAGCGTTCGCGACCTGGGCGAAATAAATAAGCCGACCAACATTCCGCATGTTCCCGAAGGGGCGTGCGGAATTTTTCGTTCGCCTATCGGAAATAGCAGTTCTTCACCTTACGGAATCGTTTTGCGGAAAATGTAGGGAGCAGGAGAAGGGCGCTCAAGCGGAGGGATGCGGAGGGAGCCTATGTTGGATTTTGTCCAGTCAAGGGAGCGGAAAATGGGGAAACCGTAGTCTAGAGTGGATTTTATCCAATGGGGAACTAGGAATTTGCGTGAATAGGCGAAAAAAGCCTCGCCAGATTGGACAAAATCCAACGAAGATGACGTGTTTGGCGAAAACACCGGTTTTTGATTGGACAAAATCCAATCAAGCTTCGCCGATCCCTGCGTCATCCTGTGCACCCCCGCGCTATCCTGCGCACCCCCGCGCTATCCTGCGCACCCCCGCGCTATCCTGCGCACCCCCGCGCTATCCTGCGCACCCCCGCGCTATCCTGCGCACCCCCGCGCTATCCTGCGCACCCCCGCACCCCCGCGCAACCTGTTTCTGCATGATATACTTATCGCAAATCCCCCGGCGTCGGGCAAAGAAGGGGATCTGCGCTTCTGCTTTTGAACTCGCTAGCATAGACGTACGACGAGAGGAGGAATGGCCGTTGAAAAAGCTGAAGCTGGGGGTGCTGGACCAATCGCCGCTCGGTCCGGGCGAGGACGCGTCGAGGGCGCTGCGAAATACGTTGGCGCTGGCGCGGGTGGCCGACCGGTTAGGGTTTGCCCGCTATTGGGTGTCGGAGCACCATAACGCCGCCGGGCTTGCGGGCTCTTCGCCCGAAGTGCTCATTTCGGCGATCGGGGCGAACACGTCCCGGATTCGGATCGGTTCCGGAGGCGTGCTGCTGCCCCATTACAGTCCGTACAAGGTCGCGGAAAATTTTCGCGTGCTGGAGGGGCTTTTCCCCGGAAGGGTCGATTTGGGCATCGGCCGGGCGCCGGGCGGGATGCCGTTGACGTCGCAGGCGTTAAGAGGCGAGCAGGCGAAGGCGAACGAGGCGCGGTTCGAGGAGATGCTGAAGGAATTGGCCGCCTATCTGGAAATCGGGGAACCGCTGCCGCCGGAGCACCCGTTAAGCGGGCTTAAAGCGACTCCGGGCGTTCGAACGGCGCCGGAAATCTGGCTGCTGGGCTCCAGCGGCTACAGCGCGGCGCTTGCCTCCCATTTCGGGGCCGGGTTTGCGTTCGCCCATTTTATCAACGGCGCCGGGGGGCAGGGGGCCGTCCGGGATTACCGGAGCCATTTCCGTCCGGGTCCGCTCGGGAAGCGTTCTCGCGCAACGGCATGCGTATTCGTTTTTTGCGCCGACTCGGACGCGATCGCCGAGCGGGAGGCGGCGGCGATGGACTTGCGCCTGCTGCGCCACGAGCGAGGCGAGTACGGCTTGCCGTATCCGACGCCGGAGGAAGCGCTCGTTTACCCTTATTCGGAATGGGAACGGGAGCGCGTGCGCGACAACCGCAACCGGATGATCGTCGGGGGACCCGAGACCGTAAAACGCCGGCTCGAACAATTCGCGGACGGCTACGGAACGAACGAGGTCATGGTGGCGAGCATGATGTCCGACTTCCGGCTGCGCGTCAGAGGTTACGAATTGCTGTCCGAGTTGTTCATTCGTTAAGCCGCCGCTCGTCCCGTTCAGCCCTGTCGAACGAAAATATTCGGAAATAGCCGTATGCCGAAAATGTAACATGTTTCCAAATGAAGGCGGGCCGCCTCCGGAAGGGGTTGAACGGGAAACTCAGGAATCCGGTCTAAAAAAAGGTGGTCTCCGCCGAACGAAACGCAAGGGGACGCTCCTGATGAAGGCGTTTACAAGGCGCCGGCCGGGTTTTCAAAAGTGTCAGAATAGCTAACACTTCCACAAAAAATACCTTACATAACTATTGACGCTCCCTAAAGCGAGAATTATAATAACCTCAATAAGTTCAGTAAAAGTTGAACGTTCAGACGCTCTTGCGGACTTAATGTTCGGAAATGAGGAGGAAAATTTAAGATGTCCGTTCAAAATGTTTTGGAACTCATCAAAGAAAAGAATATCGAGTTTGTGGATTTCCGCTTCGTAGATCTTTCCGGCCGCGCGCACCACATTACGCTGCCTGCATCCGAAGTAGACGCCGACACCTTCGTTAATGGGGTCGCTTTCGACGGTTCCTCGATTCCCGGCTTCCGCGGCATCGAAGAATCCGATATGGTTATGATGCCCGATGCCGAGTCCGTATACGTGGACCCGTTCACCGCGCACGCTACGCTGATCGTCATGAGCAATATTTATACGCCGGACGGCGACCGCTATGAGCGCGATCCGCGTTCCATCGCCCACAAGGCTGAAGAATTCCTGCAAAAATCCGGCGTAGGCACCGCAGCGTTCTTTGCTCCGGAATCCGAGTTTTTCGTATTCGACGACGTTCGCTACGAAACGACGATGAACTCCTCGACGTATGTCGTCGATTCCGAAGAGGCGGCTTGGAACACGAACCGCAAAGAAGAAGGCGGCAACCTCGGCTTCAAAGTCGGCGTCAAGGGCGGCTACGTGCCGGTAGCTCCGGTCGACTCGCAGCAAGACATCCGCAGCGAAATGGTGCGCCTGATGCAAGAAGCCGGCCTTCGCGTAGAACGCCACCACCACGAAGTGGCGACGGCGGGTCAAGCCGAAATCAACTTCCGCTTCGACACGCTGACGAAAACGGCCGACAACCTGATGAAATACAAATACATCGTTCACAACGTCGCTCGCCAATACGGCAAAGTGGCAACGTTCATGCCGAAGCCGCTCTTCGGAGACAACGGCAGCGGGATGCACGTTCACCAATCGATCTTCAACGAAGGCGAGCCGCTTTTCTATGAGAAGGGCGCTTACGCGAACCTGAGCCAACTGGCTCTGAACTACATCGGCGGTATCCTGTACCACGCTCCGGCCCTGATCGCGCTGACGAACCCGTCCACGAACTCGTTCAAACGTCTCGTTCCGGGTTACGAAGCTCCGGTAAACCTCGTTTACTCGAAGGGCAACCGTTCCGCCGCCGTACGTATTCCGGTCGCTGCCGTTACGCCGAAGGGCTGCCGCATCGAGTTCCGTACGCCGGACTCCACGGCGAACCCGTACCTGGCGTTCGCGGCTATGCTGATGGCCGGCCTGGACGGCATCAAGCGCAAAATCGACCCGACCGCTCTCGGCTACGGTCCGTACGACAAAAACATCTACGAACTTTCCGATGAAGAGAAGAAAGAAATCCGCAGCGTTCCGGGCTCGCTGGACGAAGCGCTCGACGCTCTGGAAGCCGACTACGAGTTCCTGACCGAAGGCGGCGTCTTCACGAAAGAATTCATCGACAATTATGTAGAATTCAAACGCGCCGAAGCGAAAGCCGTTTCCATCCGCGTGCATCCGTACGAATACGGCCTCTACTTCGATTGCTAATATCGAAAAATCGAAAAGTCGCGAAAAGCTCCCGAAAGGGAGCTTTTTGTCGTCTCGGAAAGGATCGATTTCTGTCGGGAATCAAAAGAGCGTAGAACCGAAGATTTTAATCCGAAGCTCATGATTTTGTTCGGATATTCTTAGATTTGACAACCTTTTTGCCGTTTTCCCGGTTGATGTGTCCGTAACGCTTTGATATGATTAGCCTATTATGAAGAACACAAGGTGGGAATCCGATGGCTAAACGAGCCTTTAATTTTAACGCCGGTCCGGCCGCCCTTCCGTTGGAAGTGCTGCAGCAGGCGCAGCAGCAATTTGTCGACTTCGGCGAAACCGGCATGTCGCTCATGGAGATGTCGCATCGAGGGGCCGTGTACGAGGGCGTTCACAAGGAAACGGAACAATTGCTGCGCGAGCTGCTCGGCATTCCGGACGGCTACAAGGTGCTGTTCGTCCAAGGCGGGGCCAGCACCCAGTTTGCGATGGTGCCGATGAACCTGCTCCAGCCGGGCAAGACGGCTTCCTATATCGACACCGGAAGCTGGGCCGCCAAGGCGATCAAGGAAGCGAAGCTGTTCGGCCAGACGGCAATCGCGGGCTCGTCGGAAAGCGACAAATACAACCGGATTCCGAAAGCGAGCGAACTGCTAATCGCGCCGGATTCGGCTTACGTTCATCTGACTTCGAACGAAACGATCGAAGGCACGCAATGGCCGGAATACCCGGATACCGAATCGGTGCCGCTCGTCGCGGACATGTCGAGCGACATTTTGTGCCGGCCGCTGCAAATTTCGCAATTCGGCCTCATTTATGCCGGCGCGCAAAAAAATCTCGGCCCGTCCGGCGTGACGATCGTCATCGTCCGCGAGGATTTGATCGGCGCTCCGTCGATGCCGGTGCCGACGATGCTGCGGTACGATACCCACGCGAAGAACGATTCGCTGTACAATACCCCGCCGACGTTCGCCATTTACATGACAAATCTCGTGCTCAAATGGGTCAAGGCCCAGGGCGGAGCGGAAGCTGTCGAAAAAGCGAATCGGACGAAAGCGAACCTGCTGTATGAAACGATCGACCAAAGCGGCGGCTTTTATCGCGGCTTCGCCGCCCCGGACAGCCGTTCGATCATGAACGTTACGTTCCGGCTCGGCAGCGAGGAGCTCGAGAAGCGGTTCGTCAAGGAATCGGAAGCGGAAGGCTTCGTCGGCTTGAAGGGTCACCGCAGCGTAGGAGGCCTTCGGGCTTCGATCTACAACGCGGTGCCGCTGGCCAGCGTGCAGGCGCTCGTCCAGTTCATGGACGAATTCAAACGGCGTCACGGATAACGGAAACGAAGCTTCCGTCTTAACTAAAGCTTGGTTTTACCTGCGGACCGCGGCTCCCTGCCGCGGTCTTTGCATGCATGCATGCTGCATGCGCGATCTCATTAGCATGAAGGAGGAAAACGGCAATGCCCTTGAATATCGTGCTCGTCGAGCCGGAAATTCCGGCCAATACGGGCAATATCGCCAGAACGTGCGCCGCCACCGGCACCCATTTGCATCTCGTGCGGCCGCTCGGTTTTTCGACCGACGATCGGGAGCTGAAGCGGGCGGGGCTGGATTACTGGTATGCGGTGAACATAACGTATTACGATTCCTTTCGGGAGGTGCAGGCCGCCCATCCGGAAGGACGGTTTTTTTATACGAGCACGCGCGCCCAAAAGCGCTATAGCGACTTTCAATTTCGAAACGGCGATTTTTTCGTATTCGGCAAGGAAACGAAGGGCCTTCCGCAGGCGCTGCTCGACGCATCGCCCGACACGTGCATGCGTCTGCCGATGACGGATAAGGTGCGCTCGCTCAATTTGGCCAATTCGGCGGCCATTATCGTTTACGAGGCGCTCCGGCAAAACGGGTTTTTCGCGTTGGAATGAAATATTTTTCGACAAATGTTGACAAAATCGCTCAAATTTTATCGAAATCTTGTATAATGTTAAGCAAATCCGAAAAACGGAAGGAAACGGATTGGCGTTAGCGAAATGTTAACGTGGGTAAATGCATTAGGGAGATTACCAGCTTAGATTACCGGGAATGAATGGGAGGAAATACGTTGAAACCTGCTGGAGTCGTTCGGAAGGTAGATCAACTGGGCCGCATCGTGCTGCCGAAATCTTTGCGCAAAAGGTACCAAATGAACGAGGGGGATCCCGTCGAAATTTTGGTGCAGGGCGATCATATTATTTTGGAGCGGTATCGTCCGCGGTGCGTATTTTGCGGTTCGATGGAATCCGTAGGGGAATTCAAGGAACGCTACGTTTGCGCCGAATGCATCGACGAAATGCAAAGAGTTTAAAATTCGGGACTCGCACTCATTGCGAATAAGAACCGCCTGCAACCGTCCCTCGACGTTGTCGGCGGTTCTTTGATTTTGCCGAGATCGAGATGCCCCGAAAAGCCAAAAACGCCGATCGACCTCTCCGTCTTGCGGCGGGGTGCGGCGTTTTCCAATCATGCCATATGGATAAAAGCTAATGTTACAGGCCCTTCGTCTTGTCGTCGTTGTAGGCGGCCGTCAGAATGGCGACGACCAGCATCGCGAAAACAAGAACTACAATCCAAAATTTATCGCTCATCCCCAGAATCATCTTCCACACCTCCACTGAACTTCCTTTATTATACCCAACACCCGCCAAAAAGAAAACGCAAAATGTGGGGATTGTCCGGCATACATTGATAAAGATTCGAAAAAAGCTCCTTTTTGACGCATGGGGGAGGAGTGGCGGTTGAACCGGATCATTAACTGGATGGGCGGATGGCCGAAGGAAGGCCTGATCGGCGCGGGGGAGTGGGAGGAGCGAACGGGCAAGTTCGCCGCAACGGGTCGGCAGGAGACGTTGGGGACCGAGCCGGTACAAGGACATTTCGGCCTTCGGGAGCAAGTGGCCGAACGGATCGCCGGAAGCGCGGCGGAACGCGACCCGTCCCGCGTCTGGATTGCCGCCGGAGCGGATGCGGCGATCGAACTGGCGGTCCGCGGCTGGCTGCGCGCGGAGGATGTCGTGCTCGTCGAGCGCCCTTGCGGGCGGTCGGCTTTGCAAATTTTTCAACGGGCGGGGGCGGTCGCCGTAGCCGTGCCGGGGGATCGCGACGGCATGGATCCGGATGCCCTTGCCCGCGCCATCCGGCAATGGAAACCGAAGCTTGTGTACGCGGCGGTCGCATGTACGGATCCGGAAGGGCGGGCGTGGAGCGCGGAGCGGAGAATCGCGCTGGCGGAGCGGTGCAGGGAAGCGAACGTGCCGCTGCTGAGGGACGACCGCCAGCTGCTGCTCGCGCAGGATGGACTTGCGCCCGATGCGGAAGCGGAAGCCGGAGCTCCGCTATGCTCGGTCGGGGAATGGCCCCGGGCATCGTGGCGGACTTGCGCCTCGGCTGGCTGGCGTGCAGGGGAATCGGGGAGGAGCGGCTGCAGGCGCTCTCCGCCGGAAGCGGGCGCCTTCCGCAGGTGCCGCCGGCGGAACAGCAAGCGGCGGCGGAACTGCTGCAGGCCGGAACGCTCGAGTCGCTGGTCGCGACGCAAAGGTTCGTTTGCCAGGCGCGAGTCGGGCTGCTGCTGGAGCAACTGAGCCGGCACAACCCGCGGGCGCTGGCTTGGGAAACGCCGAAAGAAGGGATGCATGTATGGGTTACGCTCCCGGAAGGGCTGGATGCGGATTCGCTTCTGCGCGCAGCGTGGATTCACGGCTTGCTGTTCCAGCCGGGAAGGGCGTTCTACGCTTCGGAGCCGGAACGGTTCAAGCTCCGGATCACCGCGGTCCATTCGGACGAGAAACAGATTCGCGCCGGCGTTCAGCGCCTGCAGGCGACCGTGGAGGAGATGATGGGGCGTTACGGCTGAGGAAGCCGGCAGCCGGCGACAGCTGCGGCCGCGGGCCGCCGGCAAATCCGGGCGCCGGGCTGGCGTTGCCGGCGGCGCGAAGGATTCGGGGCGACGATTGCCGGCGGATCGGCGAAACCGGCTACGGCCGCCGGCCGCTGGCATTCGGGCCGCTGGCGTCCGGGCTGCCGGCGTCCGGTTCTCCGTCGCCCCGGGCCCGGCGCGCCGAACCCGCGGCGGTTTCGTCCGCGGCGAGCCAGCCGGCCGCCCATTCAAAGCGGGCGGCCCATACGGCGGCTACCGCCTCGTATTCGCCGAGCGCCGCGCGGCCCGCGTCGGTCAAACCGTAAACGCCCCGGCTGACGCGGCGGAACCAGCCGTAGTGGTTGTCCCGGAGCAGCAGGCCGGCATTCGGCACTCCGGTCAGCTTTCCGATCTCGCGGGGCGGGAGCTCGCCGCGGCAATGGAGCGCGAGGGCGCACTGCAGCGCCCGCTCGCGGTAAGCCGTCACCAGCTTGCGGCCCGTGCTTCCCCCGACGTTGTAGTCCCCGCTTCGGCCGGCAAATTCCTTCAGCAGCTTGGCCGCGCGGGAGCGTTTGCGGCCCCCGGCCGCGACGGCATAGGACGCCGCAAGCGGGGTTTCGGCCGCGAGCTGCCCGCCGAAGGGCGCTTGCCCTTCGGCGGCCACGATCCGCGGCCGCGCCGGCGGACCCGAGCTTGCCCCCGCCGCCCCGGGCTCGCACCACACTTCGATGACCGGAGCCTTCGTCTTGTAGAACGTAACGGTCATAAAGCCGAGCGACAGGCGCCTGCACAGCGCGGACAGCTCCGCAAACCGCTGGTTGTGGGCGCCTTTTTTCGTGCGGTTCCGTTCGACGGCAAGCCACACCTCCGCTCCCGTGCGCTGACGGTCGATCCCTTGAAGCAGCAGCGGGAGCGAAAACGTCTTTTTCATCTCGACGATAACGGGGGCGGCCGCATCCGGCCGCACGGCGACCAGGTCGCAGCCGAGCACTTCCGCTTTCACCTCGTATCCGCGTCCCGCGAAAAACGATTTGACCGGCGCGTACAGCTCCGTTTCTTTTTTTATGGCCAAACGCAAGCCCTCCCGAATGGCGATCCGTTTCTTTTTTTCATTATAACACGAACGATTTTCTTTTCCCGGCCGGGGCGCGGCGCGGCGGCATTCAAAGCTGACATGAGAAACCTCCGCTTCGTTTTCATCGTTTTTCCGAGAAATATCGTCGAACTAGCCGCATAGGTATGTAGTACGTTTCGTAACGGGAAGAGACAGAGAACGAGGGAGGAAGCGGCATGGATATCTTTAAACGGATCGCGGAATATCGGGCCGAAAGCGAGAAACTGGCATGGTCCGGCACGTTCGCGGATTACATTGAACTGTTGCGCCGCGATCCGACTCCGGCGATGACCGCGCATGCCCGCGTGTACGACATGATTTTGGCGCAGGGCGTGGAGGAGATCGGTGGACAGAAGCGATATAAGTTTTTTGAAAACGAAATTTACGGACTCGACCGGACCATCGAGAAGCTCGTGGAGGAATATTTCCACTCGTCGGCCCGCCGGCTGGACGTCCGCAAGCGGATCCTGCTGCTGATGGGGCCGGTAAGCGGCGGCAAATCGACGATCGTGGCGATGCTGAAAAAAGGGCTGGAACAGTACGCCCGGACGCAGCGGGGCGCCGTGTACGCCATTCGGGGCTGCCCGATGCACGAGGAGCCCTTGCACCTCATCCCGCACGAGCTGCGGCCCGATATCGAGCATGAGCTCAAGGTGCGGATCGAAGGGAATTTGTGCCCGTCCTGCCAAATGCGGCTCCGAACCGAATACGAGGGCGACATTATGCGGGTGCCGGTGGAGCGGGTGTTCATTTCCGAAGAAAATCGCGTCGGCATCGGCACGTTCAGCCCGTCCGACCCGAAATCCCAGGACATTGCGGATTTGACGGGCAGCATCGACTTTTCGACGATTACCGAATACGGCTCGGAATCCGATCCCCGGGCGTACCGTTTCGACGGCGAGCTGAACAAGGCCAACCGGGGGCTGATGGAATTTCAGGAAATGCTCAAATGCGACGAGAAGTTTTTGTGGAACCTGCTGTCGCTTACCCAGGAGGGCAATTTCAAGGCCGGCCGCTTCGCGCTCATCAGCGCCGACGAGCTGATCGTGGCCCACACGAACGAATCCGAGTACAAGGCGTTCATCGCCAACAAGAAAAACGAGGCGCTGCAATCGCGGATGATCGTCATGCCGATCCCGTACAATCTGAAAGTGACCGACGAAGAAAAAATTTACGACAAGCTCATCAAACAGTCGGACATGAGCCATATCCATATCGCGCCGCATGCGCTCCGGTCGGCGGCCGTCTTTTCCATTTTGACGCGGCTGAAGGAATCGAAAAAACAGGGCATGGACCTGGTCAAAAAAATGCGGCTGTACGACGGCGAAGAGGTGGAAGGCTTCAAGGAAGCCGATTTGAAGGAAATGCAAAACGAGTACACGGACGAAGGGATGTCCGGCATCGATCCGCGCTACGTGATCAACCGGATTTCGAGCGCGCTCATCAAGCACGACTTGCCCTGCATCAACGCGCTGGATGTGCTCCGGGCGCTCAAGGACGGGTTGGATCAGCATCCTTCCATCACGAAGGAAGAGCGGGAAAAATTTTTGAATTTCATTTCGGTGGCGCGCCAGGAATACGACAATCTGGCCAAAAAAGAAATTCAAAAGGCGTTCGTCTATTCGTTCGAGGAGTCGGCGCGCACGCTGTTCGAGAACTATTTGGACAATATCGAGGCGTACTGCAACTGGACGAAAATGAAGGACCCGCTCACCGGCGAGGAGATGGACCCGGACGAGCGGCTCATGCGCTCGATCGAGGAGCAGATCGGCGTGTCGGAAAACGCGAAAAAGGCGTTCCGCGAAGAAATTTTGATCCGCATTTCGGCTTATTCGCGGAAAGGAAGGAAATTCGACTACAACACGCACGAACGGCTGCGGGAAGCGATCGAGAAAAAGCTGTTCGCGGATTTGAAGGACATCGTCAAAATCACGACCTCCACGAAAACGCCGGACGAAAATCAGCTCAAGCGGATCAACGAAGTCACGAAGCGTCTCATCGAAGAGCACAACTATTGCCCGGTGTGCGCCAACGAGCTGCTGCGGTATGTCGGAAGCTTGCTGAACCGGTAATGGTCAAGGAGCCCCGATGCCGGCCGCCGATAACGAAACCGGTTATCGCGTTCCCCGCTTCGGGGCTTTTTTTCTTTTTTCCAACGGTTGCATTAATATATAAGTTAAACTAAAGTTTTTTGAACTCTGGCATGAATTTCCGACCCACACGTCGAAGAGATAAGAAAACAAATGAGACGAGTGATAATGATGGAAATTCAACCAGCAGAGCAACAAGAATTGGAGAAGCGGCTCAAGCAAGAAAAAAGCCGCCGGATGTATGAACGCTACCAAACGATTTACTTGCATGCCGTGAAACAGATGACGGTGACCGAAATTGCGGAGATCATTCGTAGAAAACCCGTAACGGTGAACACCTACATCCTATCCTATCAAGATTCAGGGCTGGATGGCTTGGCGATGGGCGTCTCTACAGGCGCTCCTAATCAGTTAACCGCCGAGCAGCAACAACAGCTCAAGCAGATCATCATCACGAAGCTTCCACACGAAGTTGGATTTCCCGCGAAGTACAATTGGACGCTGGCTCTGGCTGTCGCTTATGTGATGCGTGAGTTTGAAAGAAGCTATACCATCGCAGGTATGGCCAAATTGCTGCACCGACTGGACCTGCGATTCACTAAACCAACGTATACGCTCGAAGCAGCCGATGAAGCCAAGCAAAAGGCTTTTGTCCAAGAGCAGTTTCCTCAGTTAAAAAAAGACTGATGAACGGCGAAATTCATCATTTGCTGTTTGAAGACGAAAGCATGATTCGGGACTACCAAGCCTTGCAGCAAACTTGGTTCGAGAAAGGAAAGCAACGGATCATTCCGACCACGGGCAAACATCGCGGCGTGAAATTGCTCGCCACTGTGGACTACGAGACCGGTGAAATCGTATGGCAAGAAGATGAGCAGTACACAGCCGAAACATTTCTGGCTTTCCTGAAAATCGTCCTTGCTCATTACGCTACGGGCAAGATCGTGATCGTGCTGGACAATGCCCGTATCCATCATGCGAAATTACTGCAACCTTTCCTGGAAGAGCAGAAAGGCCGGTTGGAGTTCGCCTTCTTGCCTCCGTACAGCCCTCAGTTCAACGTTGTAGAAGGGCTATGGAAGTGGCTGAAAGCTGATGTCATTAACAATGTTTTTTATCATACGGTCGCCGAGATTCGTAAGAATGTGAAGACCTTCATGGAGGAAATCTCCAAAGACAAGTGGGCCATAATTGACCGTCTGTGCATTCGCATGGAATCTTCCTTACAAAAGCTCATTGACGTCTAGAATCATTAGTTGAACTTATATAGAATCAATTATTCTATAATTATGGCAATTATTTCATAGTTGACGGCAGAGGAAATGATCAGATGCGGAAATAGACGGACACGGAGGGAAGAAGCCATGGGAGAGCAAATCCGGTTGTTGGACAAAGAGGGCAAGCCCTGTACGTTGGAGCTTGCGGATATCGTAGTCGTGAAGCCGTCGCCCAACGGGCCGGTGTTTTTGACGAAGGATGAAACGTATTTTTATCCGACGACGCTGGAGGAACTGCAGGTTTTGTTCAAGGAACACGGGTTCGAACGGCTCG
The DNA here is from genome assembly GCF_016937515.1 of Cohnella algarum. Taxonomy (NCBI): domain Bacteria; kingdom Bacillati; phylum Bacillota; class Bacilli; order Caryophanales; family Paenibacillaceae; genus Cohnella; species Cohnella algarum. The sequence continues at coordinate 94,779 of NZ_JAFHKM010000002.1, read as the reverse complement.
ATCGGACGAATTTGGCCAATCTGAACCGCGCGGAAGCGTTCGATCCGAAGACGCGGAAAGTGTATTTCGACTATCCCTGGGGCAAAGACAGCCGGTTTGCGACCGTTTCGGAGGCCAACGTGAAGAAAGTCGATCACCTGGTCAAGGAAGCTCCCTCCAAGTACAAGCCCTTCAACAAGCCTTTGTTCGGATCGGAATAAGAGAAGGCTGCGCCGGGAGGAAAAAGGGCGGGGCGAAAGCGAAGACGAACGCGTTTCTCGGCTTCGGCGGTTTCGGCTACCCTTACGGCTATCCTTATGGCGCGGGTTTCGCCGTCAGCCTGGCGCTGCTCGCCTCGCTGTTCTTCCTCCCGTTTTTCTTTTTTCTAGGGAGCCGCAGCCGCAAAACGAAGGCCGATCCGCGATCGAATCGGCCCTTTTGCGCGTATTTACCCGTTGACAATCTCGCCGCCGTTCACGTGCAGCACCTGACCCGACACGTACGAGGAATCCTCGCCGGCCAGGTAGACGTAGGCGGGGGCGATTTCGTCCGGCTGCCCGGCGCGTCCGAGCGGCGTGTCGGAGCCGAATTTCGCCACCTGCTGGGAGTCGAAGGTGGACGGGATGAGCGGCGTCCAAACCGGACCGGGCGCCACGCCGTTGACGCGGATGCCTTGCGCGGCCAGGTTCAGCGCCAGCGAGCGGGTAAAGGAGACGACCGCCCCCTTCGTCGACGAATAATCGAGCAGGTTCGGACTCCCCCGGTAAGCCGTCACGGAGGTCGTGTTAATGATCGCCGCGCCGGATTTCATATGGGGCAGGGCCGACTGCGTCAAATAGAACATGGCGAAAACGTTCGTTTTGAACGTTCGCTCGAGCTGCTGCGGCGTAATCTTCTCGAGCTTGTCCTGCGGGTGCTGCTCGGCGGCGTTGTTGACGAGAATGTCGAGCTTGCCGAACGCGTTCAGCGTTTCCTGGACGGCTTTGGCGCAAAACACCGGGTCGCCGACGTCGCCGTCGAAGATGGCGCAGCGACGGCCTTCGGCCTCGACCTGCCGCTGCGTTTCGCGGGCGTCGGTAAATTCGTTCAAATAAACGATCGCGACGTCCGCGCCCTCCTTCGCGAACGCGATGGCGACGGCCCTGCCGATGCCGCTGTCGCCGCCGGTAATGAGCGCGACTTTGCCGGAAAGCTTGTCGGCGGGCTTGTAGATCGGCGATTCGGCTTCCGGCGGCGGCGTCATGTCGCTTTCCAGTCCCGGCTGGCGGTCCTGATGCTGCGGGGGAAAATGGTTCGGACGGTTCGGCTGGGACGGTTGATCGGTTGACATCATCATGGCTTAAGCTCCACTCCTTTCCATAGGAGTAGATTACGACCAAGCGCCGAAATTTAAACGCCAAAACGAAAAAAGGCTTCCCGCCCGGCTTGCGCCGTCCGCTTGCGGGAAGCCGAACGATCAGATGCTTTTGCGGGTCGTTTTTTTTCCGTCGCAGCTGAACAGAACGCCGGCTCCGTCCACGATCGTTTCGAGATGGACCGGCTTGCCCCACAGCCGGGCGACGTACGGCATCGTCCGCTCGACGTATTTCAAGTCCAGCTCGATCCCTTCGTAGCGGTGAGCGAGATACAGTTCGCCGCTGCGCTGCCAGTCCCCGTCCGTTACGACCAGATAGGGGAATCCGCCGTTGACGCGCGAGTACACGAGCTGGTCGCGGATATGTTCCCACGTTTTATCGGTAATCGTCCACTCCGGCCCCTTTTTCTCGAAAACGTACAGATCGAGCTCATCCGTCAGTTCCTTCGTTAAGTAATTGCGCAAAAACGACGGATCCGAATCCATTTCCCGAATGTCGAACATCCGCTCGCGGCCCCAGCGCTTTTCGATGTCCTCGAAAATTTTCAGGCCCAAATAATACGGATTGAGCGAGCTGCGCGAAGGCTGGACGACGGCGGAATTCAGCTTGGCGTACTCGATCGTCTCCTCGCTCGTCAGGGGCAGCTCCCGCATAATCCGCTGATGCCAGAACGTCGCCCAGCCTTCGTTCATGATTTTCGTTTCGATTTGCGGCCAGAAATAGAGCATTTCCTCGCGCAGCATCGACATGATGTCGCGCTGCCAGTCTTCCAGCACCGGCGAAAATTCCTGCACGAACCAGAGCAGGTCCTTCTCGGGCTGGGGAGGAAATTTTTTGGCTTCGGCGCTTTTCGGCTGGTCGCGCTCCTTCGGTTCGGAATTCCGCTCGTCGAGCGACCACAGGTCGTCGTAGGGAGAAGCGGGACGCCGCAGCTTTTCCTTATCTTGTTTTTGCTGCCATTGCATGTATCTGCGTTTGTCCAGTCCGTGGGGCTTCACGATGCCGGGATCGACGTGCTCCTGAATCGCGAGAACCGCGTCGAGAAAGGTTTCCACTTCGTCCGCGCCGTAGTCGATTTCATACTGGCGGATCCGTTCCGCGGTGGCCGACATGCTTTCGACCATATCGCGGTTGGTGGCGGAGAAGCGCGCGTTGTTTTTGAAAAAGTCGCAGTGGGCGAGCACGTGGGCGACGATCAGCTTGTTTTGCACGAGCGAGTTGCCGTCCAGCAGAAAGGCGTAACAGGGATTGGAATTGATAACGAGCTCGTAAATTTTGCTTAGGCCGAGGTCGTACTGCATTTTCATGCGATTGAAGGTTTTTCCGAAGCTCCAATGGCTGAACCGGGTCGGCATGCCGTAGGCGCCGAATGTATAGATGATGTCGGGCGGACAAATTTCGTATCTCATCGGATAAAAATCGAGTCCGAAGCCTTTGGCGATTTCCGTAATTTCGCCGATCGACCGTTCCAGTTCCTCTTCGTAGGTCACAGCGGCCTGCCCCTCCCCATGGCAAAGTTTCCACCACCTTATGTATATGAGGGGAAGGCGCGGGATGTGCCTGACGGACAAGATTTTTCGGGCTTGATTCTTGCGCCGCTGAGAGTTTTCATTCGTTCGCCTGCGCCGTCCTCCGCTTCAAAAACAATCGAAGCGAGCTTCTTGCGCACAGCAAGGCGACGCCTAGAAACAGCAATGCCCATGCGACGGCGGGAACGCCGGTCAGATTTTGCATGCCGTACGCGTCGCCGGAAGCGGCCGGCCGGGTGACGGAAGCGTACACGAGAAAAGCCGGTCCGAGCACGGATTCCTCGAGGCTGAGGAAAGCGACGAGCAGGTAATACGTTTTCGTAAGCCACGCTTTCCGGATCAGGAGGACGGCCAGATTGAGGGCGACGAACCCGATCAGCCAGGTCGTGCCGTAGCCGGAACGGACGAAAAAAACGAGCGTCGCGAGCGCGATCGAGGAGCAGACGGCAAGGCCCGTTCGCAGGCGGCCCCGGTCGTACAACCAAAACAAGAGGACGGCAAACAGGGAAGCGGCGATATAGCCGGCCAGCGTTACCGGGACGAACTTCCATTGGCCCTGCAGCAGCGAGCGGGTGAGGCCGCTATGATCGGCATGCAGCTCGATGGAGAGCACCCTCCCGGACATCAGCAAAGTGACGGCCGCATGGCCGAACTCGTGAACGAGCGTATCGACGGTGCGAAAAAAGGAGGAAAACGGAATGAGCCGGGTCAGAAACGCGCATGCGAGCAAATAGATAACGGTCAGCGCCCACTTGTTCAAGTTCGCACCCCATTCGGCATTGAAAAAAATAAGGACAATCCCATTATACTCGAAACGGGACCGCGGCGATGACTTCGGAGGAAAGCGACTGCAGCCGAGCGACAAGCAGGGCGGCGCATAGCATGGCTTTTCCAAAATGGGGCGTTTGTTTCCCGGGAAATATCGACCGTTTTTTCGGTCCGAAAGAGCCCGCAAAGCTTGCGCTCGAACGCATGGCGTGATACAACAAGGGATATCGAAATTTTGCAGCGGAAAGGAAGATCGCGGTGTCCAAGGAACACTCCATCCGCGAGGAGGAGACGAAACGGCTGAAGGAAGTGCTCGGAATCGTCGATCGCAAGCTGCGCAAAGAGCTGTCGGTTCTCGGCGACAGGCGGGGCGACGTCGTCGGCATCCGCCAGGAGTTTTGGGACGACGTCACGGTCAACTTCTCCGATGCGACGGAGCTCGGCGAAACGTGGTCCAGCATCGTGCAGCAAGCCGAATTGCTCGCCGAGCGCGAACGGAGCCACAAGGTGGCTTCGGCCGAAGCGGAGCGGCTTGCCAGGCAGCACGACAATCCGTACTTTGCCCGCATCGATTTCGCGGAGGACGGAACCGAAACGGAAAAAATCTACATCGGCCGGGGCTCGCTTATCGGCGAGGACGGGCAAACGTTCTATATTTACGATTGGCGCGCGCCGATCTCGAGCCTGTTTTACGATGCGGAGCCCGGACGGGTATCGTTCGAGACGCCGAGCGGCGAAGCGACCGGCCAAATGTCGCTCAAGCGGCAATTCGTCATTCGCGGCGGGAAGCTGAAGCATGTGTTCGACACGGACGAGACGATCGGCGACGACATTTTGCAGGCGGTGCTGTCGGAGCGGTCGGATACGTCGATGAAAAGCATCGTCGCCACCATTCAGAAGGAACAGAACCGGATCATCCGCGACGAACGCCACAAGCTGCTGGTCGTGCAGGGGGCCGCGGGGAGCGGAAAGACGTCGGCGGCGCTGCAGCGCATCGCGTACTTGCTGTACCGGTTCCGCGAAACGCTGACGAGCGATCAAATCGTCCTTTTTTCGCCGAATCCGGTATTTAAAGGATACGTCTCCCGCGTGCTGCCGGATTTGGGCGAGGCGAACATGCGGCAAATGACGTTTCGCGAGCTGATCGAAGCCCGGCTCGGCCGGAGATGGCAGACGGAAGACCTGTTTTCGCAGGTCGAAGCGCTCTCCGCTATCGAAGGAACCGCCGAAGGCGACGCCAGAGAGCGTTCGGTGCGCTACAAGGGCTCGGAGCACTTCTTCCAGACGATCGTCCGCTATTTGGAGCGGCTGCTGAAGGAAGGCGTCAAGTTTCGGCCGCTGCGCTTCCGGAAGGACACGATCGTCTCCACCGCCGAGATGGAGCAGCAGTTTTACGGCGCTTACGGAGCGGGCGATTTCGGCGAGCGGATGATCAAGATGAGGCGCTGGCTGAACGAGCGGCTGACCGAATGGATCGACGGCCAGATGGGCGAAGCCTGGCTGGAGGAAGCGGCGGAGCTGGCGGACGAGGAGGCGATTCAGCGCGCCTACGTGCAAATTCGGCGCGAAGGCGGGTTTCACGACGGGGCGTTCGACGACGAGGAGCGCATGACCGAGCTGCTTAGGCGCAGCGCGGCGGAACGGCTGATCGAACCGCTCCGCAGGGCGGTGCGCGGCTTCCGGTTCGTCGATCCGATCGGCACGTACGCGGAGCTGTTCCGCAGCCGCACGCTGTTCGCCGCCTGCTCGCCGGACAGGAAGCTGCCCGCCGGCTGGGAATGGATGGCGCGGCGGGCGGAGGAGACGCTGGACCGCAAGGCGATCGACCACGAGGACGCCACTCCTTTGCTGTACGTGCTCGAGGCGCTCGAGGGCTTCCGCAAGGTGGACGGGGAAGTCCGCCACCTGTTCGTCGACGAGGCGCAGGATTATTCGCCGTTTCAGGCGGCTTTTTTGCGGCGGCGGTTTCCGAAGGCGCGCTTGACGGTGCTGGGCGATTTCAACCAGGCGATTTACGTGCAGGCGCAGGAAAGCGGCGGCTTCGGCGGCTGGACGCGGCTCGTGCCTCCGGAAGACACGGCGATATGGCGCCTGACGACAAGCTATCGGTCCACCGAGCCGATCGTCGAGTTTTCGAAACGGATTTTGCGGCCCGAGGACGCCGCCGCCATTGCGCCGTTTCACCGCGGCGGCGACGTTCCCGAGGTGATCGGCTGTCTCGATGCCGCGGATCTGGCGCGGCGCGTCGCCGCTGACGCGGAATCGCTCCTGAAAGCGGGCCATGCGACGATCGGCATCATCACGAAAACGGCCGGCGAGACCGCCAATGCCGCGGCTCTGCTGAAAGAGCGGCTGCCCGACGATGTGCCGCTCGCGCTCGTTACCGGGGAGTCGGCGAAGCTGCCTCCGGGTCTCTCGATTCTGCCCTCGTATTTGTCCAAGGGAATCGAGTTCGACGCCGTGCTCGTGTGGGACGCTTCCGCCGAAAGGTACGGCCGGGAGCAGGACCGCAAGCTGCTTTACACGGTTTGCACGCGGGCGCTTCACCTGCTGCATGTGTATCATACGGGAGAAGCTTCGCCGCTGCTGAATCCGGAAGGCAGCACTCGGCCCGCGGAGACGGCCGAATTGCCGGGAGGCGGGGCGTGAGGGGGCTCGAGCGGGCGCTCGAAGCGCTCCGCGCCTATTACGGCTACGACTCGTTCCGCAGCGGCCAGGCCGAGCTGATCCGGGCGATTCTGGAAGGGCGCGACGCCTTGGGCGTCATGCCGACCGGGGCCGGCAAGTCGGTCTGCTATCAGATTCCGGCGATCCTGCTTCCGGGCACGTCCCTTGTCGTTTCTCCGCTCATCTCGCTGATGAAGGATCAGGTCGACGCGCTGACGGCGGCGGGAATTCCGGCGACGTACATCAACAGCTCCTTGAGCGCGCAAGAGACGAACGAGCGGCTGCGTAATCTCGTTCAAGGGAAATACAAGCTGGTTTACATTGCGCCGGAGCGTCTCGAATCCGAACGGTTCATGTCGCTCGTCGGCCAGCTCGACATTCCGCTGGTGGCGGTGGACGAGGCGCACTGCGTGTCCCAGTGGGGCCACGATTTCCGCCCGAGCTATCTGACGATCGTCAGGCTGCTTCGCCGGATCGAGCCGCGCCCGGTCGTAGCCGCTTTTACGGCGACCGCGACGGACGTCGTCAAAGCCGACATCGCCGAGCGTTTGGCGCTCGACTCGCCCGTGCGGGTCACGACCGGGTACGCCCGCGACAACCTGACGCTTTCCGTCGTCAAAAACGTCGACAAACGGGAATACTTGCTCCGCTATATCCGGGAGCGTCCGAATCAGGCCGGCATCGTGTATGCCGCCACCCGGCGGGAAGTGGAAGGCTGCTATCGCTTTTTGCGGGAGATGGGCTTTCGCGCGGGCTACTACCACGCGGGACGGACGGAAGAGGAGCGCGCGGAGGTGCAGGACGCTTTTTTGCGCGACGACATTCAGCTGATCGTAGCGACCAACGCGTTCGGGATGGGCATCGACAAATCCAACGTCCGCTTCGTCGTGCATTACAACATGCCGAAAAACCTCGAGGCCTATTACCAGGAGGCAGGGCGCGCCGGGCGCGACGGGGAAGCGGGCGAGTGCGTGCTGCTTTTTTCCGGGCAGGATACGATGACGCAAAAATTTTTCATCGACCGGAGCGAGGCGGACGAGGAGCGAAAGCGGAACGATTATCGGCTGCTGAACGATATGGTCGAGTACGTCAACACGTCGGATTGCCTGCAGCGGGCGATCGTCCGGTATTTCGGGGAGCGGGACGCCGAGCCGTGCGGCCGCTGCGGCAACTGCACGGACGAGCGGGAGCTGCGCGACGTGACGGACGAGGCGAAGCTGGTGTTCGCCTGCGTGTCCGCGATGCGGCAGCGGTTCGGCGTCACGCTGACGGCCAAGGTGCTCCGCGGGGCGAACGACGCCAAAGTGCGCCAGTTCGGCTTCGACCGGCTGAGCGTGTACGGCCGGCTGAGCGGCGTTTCCGAAAAGGAGCTGACGCAGCTCATTCACGCGTTGGTCGCCGACGGCTACTTGCGCCTGTCGGACAGCCAGTATCCGGTCCTGCAGCTTCAGGAGAAGGTACGGGACGTGATGAGCGGGGAGGCGCGCGTGCTCCGGCGCGCGGAAGCGCCGGCGCCGGCCGGACGCGGCAGGGCGAGCCGGGGAAGCGCGGCGGCTTCGGCAGGGGGCGCCGCCAACCCGGAGCTGTTCGAGAGGCTTCGCAAGCTGCGCAAGGAGCTGGCCGACCGGGAAGGCGTGCCGCCGTTCGTCATTTTCCACGATTCGACGCTGCTGGAGATGTGCCGGGCCATGCCGCGGTCGAGCGACGAGCTGCGCGGGGTGAAAGGCATCGGGGACGCCAAATTCGCCAAGTACGGACAAGCCTTTTTGCAGGAAATTCGCTCGTTCGCGGGGAGCTGAAGGGTCTCATACGCCATTTATCATTGCCGAATCCGGGCCGACTTCGTTCGTTGGCGGCGGGTTCGGCTTTTTTCTTCGAACAATCGGCTCTTTGTCCCCCAAAATAACAACACGTTGTGAACACGAATCGACGTCAGGAAACGGCGCGTTTTGTGTGCAGCGGGCGGTTTGTGCGGCGAGGGTGGACGAGCTATATGGGGCGATAAGCCGGTCCGGTAGGGCCGGATTTCTGCTTCTTCTGGATTCGTAGTGGTGTATGTTATACTGTTGATAACACTATATGAACGCATCGGCATGACAAGAAGAATTGCTTCTGAAATGATATTGAAGATCAGCGATCCATTCAAGCCGATGTTGAAGCGATTCCGGAGCTGAAATTCATGATTGAACAAAGCAGAGTTGAATATAAATCCGGCAAGACCTTGAGTACGTCGGAAATACTGAAATATCTTGCAAATCTTAAATCGGAAGGTTGGTGTTTAAACCATGTCTTTGCCCAAAAAGATGGATCAGCAAACGGCTAAGGAACTTCGCTCCATACTGCAAAAGATGAATATTACGCACAGCAAAGTAAAAATCAATTTGGATAACGACACGATTGAAGTAGAGGATGACTACTCCATTGATGACATCCTTGAGTCGGCAGGGGTATTAACACCGGAACAAGCAAAGCAGTTGGCTAATGAAGTCAAGAAAATGCGTGAGGAAGAGTGGAACTAAATGGGCGGTTATTTACTCGATACCAATATTGCGATCGCATTGCTGGCTGGGGAGCATGCCGCGTTGGATTTTGTCAGGCAGGCCAGTGACGATCGGATGTCGATTTATTTCTCCGTCATTACGGAGTGCGAAGTGTTCAGCGGGCTGGAATCCGCTTATCGTTTGCAAGGAATCAAGCTGTTTAATTCACGAAGATGTATTGAGGTAAGTTCCAGTGTTGCCCGACTTGCCGGGGACATACGCAGGGAACAAAAGTCGAGAGGACGGAAGCTTAAAACTCCGGACGCAATTATTATTGCAACTTCTATTGAGCACCAGCTTGGTCTTGTATCAAGGGATCACGATATGAGCTTTGTTCGGGAAGCATTCGGTTTGCCGCTGTTTACCATTTAGCCTACCCATTGTAATTCCAATCGGGATACAATGGGTTTGTTTCTATATTCGGAATACCAAAAGGAGAACAGACGATCATGGTTTATCGATGCAGAATCGAACTGGATGAGATTGCTCCGAAGATTTGGAGGGAGTTTCAATTTCATCCCGATGTGACGTTTCATCAGCTTCACAAAATCATCCAAGCGGTCATGGGTTGGGAAAATTACCATTTGTACGAGTTTCATGTGAACGAGAAGGTGATCGGGCTGCCTGATCCGACATTCGCGGATTTGGAGAACCGTGAGATACTAAATGCACGAAGAGAAACCGTTCAGAAGCACGTTCAAGAGGAAAACGCCGTTTTTACATACGTCTATGATTTTGGCGACGATTGGCGGCACACGGTTACGTTGATCAACATTGACGCATCGATTTCCGATCCGGCGCCCTTGTGTCTGGATGGAGCTCGCAGTTGCCCGCTTGAAGATGTGGGAGGTGTCTGGGGGCATCAGCATATGCTGGAAGTACTGCTTACTCCCAATCATCCGGAGCGGGATCATTTTATAGGCTGGGTTCGAGAAGGATATGATCCCGAACATTTCTCCTGCGAAGAAGTGAATCAGGAGCTTGAGCGGCAGAAGGACAAGCTGATCCCCAAGTCACTGGTTAAGCGGCCGGCAGGGAAAAAGCCTGTGAAGCTGACGAAGTCTGCTCTGAATAAGCATCTGAAGCAGCTAAATAGCGACCAGCTTATCGATTTGGTGAAGGCATGTTATGGCGCCAGCAAAGATATGGAGAAGTTTCTTGCCGTAAGAATACTAGGCGATGAAGCGGTAGAGTCTCTGTTTCAAGAGTATCGCAAGAAGATTGAGAAGGAGTTTTTCCCTGAGCGGGGATTTGGCAAGCTGAGACTCCAGGAAGCGAAACATGCGATTTCGGAATTCGAGAGATTGACTGGAAATGCCAGGTACGCCCTGGAATTGAAGCTGGTCTACGTTGAAAATGGAGTTGATTTCACCCTAAGCTACGGGGATATTGATGAACGCTTCTACTACAGCATGGTGTCCATGTATGCCGATATCATTGATCAAGTAAATAAAGATGAAACAGCCGAGTTGTTTGACGAATTCGAGGAGCGTCTCGAAGCCGTTGTTTCGAAAACAGAAGGGATCGGCTGGGGTTTTCATGACCATTTGGCTGAACTGCACGCTCAAATACGATGGATTTAGGTGAGTGGCATGATGCGTGGAAGGAAGAAAGTGAAGCGGGCCAATCACAAATCGGAGTCCGCGGGGCTGTTGGAGCAAGACGAGAATTTCTATTTTATCGCCGGATATACGGATGGCGGCTTCCCGTATGGAATCACGTGGGAGGAATATGAGGCGGAACAACGCGGCGAGTTGATCAAAGCGATAGTAGCTGAGGGAGAACCTATGAAAGAATTGAAATTGACCAAGCAGCAGTTTCAGGAGATTGTGGATGCATACGACATGTACGTAGAAGGAATAGAGTCCTTCCTGAATATCGAAACTGGAGATGTTGTCATGTTGCGAACGTTTGACCGGGATGAAGAGGACGAAGAATTAAGCGAGATCATTGAAGAAGGCTTTAATGAAATTTACTTTCGGATACCGAAACGGGAGTCGGATGAAGGATATACCGACATGGTTGATTTTGCGGAAACGGTTGAAGATAAAAAGCTGCAATCCACTTTGATGCACATATTGAGCGGCGGCAAGAGAATATTCCGAAGATTCAACGTTATCTTCCGACAGCGAGCAGTTAGAGCGGTATTACCAGTTTGTTGAAGAGCAGAATCGCAAACGTGTTTCTGATTGGTTGGAATCCATTGAAGTGAAGTTGATTCTCGAGTAATAAAGAAATGTTTGGGCAGGGGATACCGGTGAAACGTTCTTCAAGACAGACGATGATTAGGCTGTATGCTCAAGCGGTCATTTCGGAACTTCAACAATTAGGTTATCCCAATGATCAAGCTAACGCAGTCTTTTTTCGACACTATCGAGACATGAAACGCTTATTTGGTCTTGAGCAGAATGTATGCGATTTTGCAAAGATGATTGATGAATTTGAACGTGCCATGCAGAAGAAGCATGACCCGAGTGATCCCAATTCAATTGCTGTTGGCCATCTAAACCACTTGGCTAAAACATACATCCTTAAGCATAAAAGCAACAAATGAGCAGGATTATTTTCCAAATGGCAACCGATATACGACCTGTGTCGCTGTCACCATTTCTAAAAGATGAATATGTCGACGCTGCGGCAGACCAACATATTCCCTTCTTTACCACGGTGCGATCTTATCAGGTGTTCATCGACTATTGGAATTCCAAGATGGAAAGAAGCATCCAAAGGGGGTGGTCCTCTTGAATTTATCCGATTTTTCCAGATACATAGATCCTGCAGTTGTACACAGAGGGAAGGAATACGCGTCCGAAGGACGGGTAATTTCCTTGAAGTCCATTGCCGATGAAAAGTACACTGCGGTTGTGCGCGGGTACGAGGATTATGAGGTTTATGTAAGGCTAGACAACGAGAACAACATAATGGAATCGGAATGCGATTGTCCGTACGATTTTGGACCGGTCTGCAAGCATCAAGTCGCCGTATTCCTCGAGCTTAAGAATAGAGAAGCAGACGGGGTATCTTCACCGGAACCGTCTCTCCGGCAACTGTTGGAAGCAGAGAGCAAGGAGAAATTAATCGAATTGCTGCTCTCGATTGCATCGGATTCATATACCGCGGAAGAGCGCATCAGACTCCACTTGTCGAAAAGGGGCGCGGATCAGGAGTTGGACGCCTGCCGGCGGTTGATTCGATCCTACATTGACACATATTCGGATGATCATGGTTTTGTGTCTTGGCGGAACGTAAGCCGCGCGGTGGAAGGTGCGGAGATCGTCGCTGAAAAGGCTCTCTCCGCCTTCGATGAAGAGGAATGGTTGCACGGGCTGGCGATTCTGTTTTGCATCATCGAAGAGATGATTGAATTATTGCAGTCCGCCGACGATTCGGACGGTGGAGTCGGGATCGTGATCGAAAGCTGTCTGGAATCGATCTTCAAGCTGGTTCAGGATCACCATCATATTCCGGCGGAAGAACGCTTGAAGATTTTCCGCCGGTTGTTGGAGGAGACACACCAGCCTTATTACGACGGGTGGTCGGATTGGCAGCTCGTGCTCCTCGAGGCGGCAGGCGCGCTGATTGAGTCGGAGGAGATGCAACATCAATGGGATGATGCGGCGGAATCACTCCTGGGTCATATGTCCGGAAGCCATTGGTCGCGGGGGTACGCAGACGAGCGGGTGGCTGTGCTCCGATATGGTCAAATTTTGGAACGATCAGGTGAGGACCAGGCGAAAGCTTATTTGTATAAACATCTGCATTTCCCGGAAATTCGGGAGATTGCGATTCGAGCGGCGCTTGAGCAAGGCGATGCCGAGGAAGCGATTCGATTGGCGGAGGCCGGGGAAGCTCAAGATCAGGGGCTGCCGGGGCTCGTCTATCGCTGGAAGAAATATCGGTATGAGGCATACCATCGCACAGGACAAGTCGAACAGCAGCGGAAACTCGGGATGGAGCTGATCATGAACGGAGAATATGATTATTACCGGTCTGTGAAGGATACATTTTCGGATGAGGGAGAATGGTCCTTGTATCTGCAAGATATGTTAGATCAATTGGAGCAGAGCCCGAGGGGAGAGCATACGTATACCCAAATTCTGGTGGAAGAGGAGATGTTCGCACGGCTTTTGGAACATGTCCGCAAGGCACCTTACCGAATTGAATCGTTCTATGAGCAATTGCTTCCGCATTACCCGGAGGAGGTGAAGGCGCTTTTCGTGGCATATATCGAATTCCGGGCGGATCAATCCAGGGACAGGCGAGATTACGCCGATGTTTGCCGGATCATTCGAATGCTTCAACAGGTTGGCGGGCGGAAAGAAGCGTTCACCGTCACACAAGAATTGTTAACCAGGTTTCCGCGAAGACCGGCTTTCCGGGAGGAGTTGGGGAAGATCCGTTTTTGAACTTTATAATGGAATAAGAAGTCACGCGGTTTGTGCACAGCGGATTTTTTTGTGATGAGGGTGGACAAACCGGTATGCGAAACCTGTAATTTTGATCATAATCGAATATGTTATAATAATGTCTAAATGGAGACGGATTCGGTGGTGATCAATGATGGATCGTGTTCAAGATTTGCAAAAACTGATCAAACTTACGGGCGATCGCGCGAAACTGGATGCAAAAGCGAACGGGACTTACATTGTCTATCAAACGGAAAAAGGCCAGATTGTCAAAGAATATTCAAACGGTGTGATCGAGCCAATCGACAATCCTGGGGTTCATCATGAATGAGTACTCCACAGTGATGGTTGTATTCGCCGGCAATAACGGCAGCGGCAAAAGCACCATTCGCAATTTGATAGTGGACAGGCTTGGTATCAGTGTCAATATAGATCCCGACGCTTTAGCTCGCGGCATTGATTCTGACCATCCGGATCGCCGCAAAGTATCCGCAGGCAAAGAAGCGATTAAACTTGCGAGAGATTGTATCCATCATAAACGCGATTTTTCTGTAGAAACGACTTTGGCCGGCGGTAATGCGATAAGACTGATACGGGAAGCCAAGGCGAACGGCTTTGAAGTGACGATGTTTTATGTGGGTCTAAACGATGTTCGGCTCAATATCGAACGTGTTGCCGCCAGAGTTCGAAACGGCGGACATCATATACCGACTGAAGACATCATTCGGAGACAAACCACATCCATGCAAAATCTGCTAACTCATATCCATCTCATTGATCATTTGATTGTGATTGATAATAGCGAAGTTTCCGGTAAAATCGTTATGCAAGCTGAACATAGTATTTTAAAATATCAGGCCGAATCTCTTCCAAAATGGGTGCATAAGATCAAGGATCAGTTACATTGATTATGGAGAATCATATGAAGTTTGAAATTAGCAAATCTATGGAAAACAAAATTAATAATTGGGATAAATGTGAACCCAAAGATGTAACGGGAGCAAAGTTTGCGTACATATTTATACCAACAAGTCTAGGATTGGTTATCAAGGTCCAGTGTGATGTTTGTAAAAGGGAATTACTACTAACCGAAGATGATTAAATCTTGAATTTTACATTTCTCCCAATGTGAATAAGGAATTCTACGCGACCGGATTAGATCTGGTCGTTTTTTTGTGCAGAACATATATTCGCTGACAAAGTGTTGTCATGACTTAACTATAAAATAAAAATATACTAGATCACTGAGGCAGAGGCAGAGTTTTTGGAGTTGTAGATGGGGGTGAAAAGAATGACTTTGATAAAAGAACTGACCACGAACGATGAGTTCGTCGGCTTCTATTTGCTGAAAGAGCTGGAGCTGAAGCAGACCAATACATCCCCGGCAAAGGATTACTTCGATTTGGTGCTGTCAACGCCGGAATTAAATTGACCCACTAGCGCCGGGATAATTTTGACCCACCTGTGCGCTTGGTGACGAATAGATTCCGGTTTTTAGTTTTTCTTTAAGCCTGTAGCTGTTCCCACGGATGTTTACTACGTGGGAATGATGGAGGAGGCGATCAAGCACGGCCGTTGCAAGAACGGCATCTCCCATAAGTTCGCCCCACTCACCAAAGCTTTTGTTACTGGTCAGGATCATGCTGCTTTTCTCGTACCGAGCACAGACCAGTTGGAAAAACAGGTTCGCACCCAGTGGGTCCAGGGGGAGATAGCCCACCTCGTCGACGATGAGTATCCGAGGACGAAGATAAACCCTCATTCGCTTCTCCAATCGGTTTTCCTCGTACGCCTTTCGCAAATCGCTAACTAGTTGAGCGAGCGAAACGAAATACACCGGCAAGCCTTGTCCAATCGCCTCCATCGCAATTGCGACGGCTAAATGGGTCTTCCCGACGCCGGGAGGGCCGAGAAAGAGAACATTCTCCTGCCTCCCAACGAATGTTAATGCAGCAAGTTCACGAATCAGGCGCTCATCAAGCCCAGGTTGAAACGTGAAGTCGAAATCACTTAGCGTTCGTCGATACGGTAGATGCGAAAGTTTCATTCGTACCTCAACGTTTCGGCGTTGACGCTCCAAAATCTCAGCCTCCAGCAACTCGTTTAGGAAAGTGAGGTAAGTGCTTTGGCTTCTGCCGGCGGCCTCTAACTTTGCATCGAGAGCTTGGGCAGCTTGTTCTAAGCCGAGTTCCTCCAGACGGAGGCGAGCTTGTTCTAGTGCAATCATGCGCCCACCTCCACAAGGCGATCATAAACATCGAGAGATCGCACCTCCACATCTTGTTCAGGTATCTGAAGCCCTTGAGGCCTTGGGTAGGCATAGCCTTGCGCCGTACTCAGGTTGGTGTACTGGTTCTCGCACATGACAAGCGTTCGTGATCGGTATTGCTTTTCATGCTGGGCAATGAGCTGCTTCTCAGAATAAATCTCGACTATGCCATTCACTTCACGCACCTTCACATCACGGCCACTGAACCGCCAAGGAACGCCGTACCGTACGCCATCGTAGCTGACGAATCCGTCCCGGCTGGCCTTTCGAGGCTCGAATCGGTACTTTTCCCAGCGCTCCGGAGTTGGCAACGGCCCAAGCGCTTCATTGGCCAAACGGTCGAATGGTCTTTCGCCGGTTGTGCCATGAATGCGGCGATTTTGTTCGTCACACCACTTCCGGGCCTGGCGGTTCAGATCACCGAGATCCGTGAATTGTCTTCCTGGCATGAAGTTCTGCTCGATGAACTGAACGCTTCGTTCGACTTTGCCTTTGGTTTGTGGACGTCGTACGCGGCAGACCTTAGGGATCATGCCGATGGCTGCGGCGAAGTCTTCAAACAACGGATGCCAGCGCGGCTTTCGGTCGTCGCCCATGCCCAAGATGACGGTTTTCATCTGGTCGGTGAGCATCGTTTTCGGGACGCCGCCAAAGTATTCTAGGGCGTTCATCAAGCAGCGTAGAAAGCTGTGGATGTCACAGCGTTTCGTAAACTCCATATACGTCGCGCGGGAGTGGCCCAAAACCATTGCAAAGACAGGGATCTTCCGAACCTCCCCGGTTAGATCGACGTACTCGCAAATCTTCCAGTCTACCTGTGCTTGTTGTCCAGGTTTCGTCTCGTAGCGTTGCACAGCCGGCGCCTGTTTTGGAGGACGATGCGGCTTCACATAGTCCTTGATGATCGTAATTCCACCGCCATATCCTTGTTCTCTTAAGAGACGTAGTAGAACTTCACAATTGAATATTCCTTTGGCCAAGTAAAGATCCAACTGGGACTTGTATGGATCTAGTTTGGAAGCTCTTTTCTTGCGGGGATTGGGTTCAGGGATACCATCGGCTCTAAGATATTTACGAATCGTATTTCTCGAATGACCCGTCTCCCGCATGATCTCACGGATACTCTTGCCGCTAGCTTGAAGTTCATGTAATCTAATCACTGTCCCACTCCTTAGCATATTTCCTCCTCTCCAAATATCTTGGCCGATATTCTCGAGGAGATATATTCTACAGGGGTGGGTCATTTTCATTCCGGCGCTGGTGGGTCAATTATATCCCGGCGGTGACAGGTGCTGTGTGATGCCAGCGGCCAGCTCCCTGCAAAGTATTGGGATGTGAAGGAAACAGAAAAAGACAGCTTTTCTCCCATGACGCTAGTCAAGGTTCAGGGAATCGTTCAATTGTATCGGGAAAAGCCGCAGGTTAAGATCACCCGGATTCGCAATGTAAGTAATGAAGACGGTGTGTCTCTAACCGATTTTATTCGGGCGGCCCCAATTGGATCTTCGGAATTATTAGAGGTCATAAACAGAGTCATCGAGAGTATTTCGGACCCGGTGATACGCGATATTGTAGGCTTTTGTGTAGATAAGGTAAGAGAGAAACTGGCTCATTATCCGGCGGCCAAAATGCACCACCATGTTTACTTTGCAGGACTGGCCTATCATATTGTTCGTATGCTGGAGATCGGCGAGTTCCTATGCAAGCAGCGGCCCTTTCTGAATGCAGATATGATCAAGGCCGGGATTATCCTACATGATATCGCCAAACCAGAAGAGATGATTGCCCAGCTTGGGGTTGTGACAGACTACAGCGTTCAGGGTAAGTTGATCGGGCATATCGCAATGGCGGCCAGTTGGATCACAGAAGCTGCGTTGCGGCTGGAACTTCCGCTTGATTCGGAACAAGTGATCGGATTGCAGCACCTTATTCTCTCTCACCATAACCTCGGGGAATGGGGGAGCCCGGTACAGCCGCAAACGGCAGAAGCGGTAGCATTGCACTATATTGACGCACTGGATGCCAAACTCCAGATGGCGGAGGACGCACTAAGCGCCACTTCGGACAAGGAGTTGTGGACACAGCCGGTCCGAGGGCTGGAGAATAAAGCGTTGTACAGGATGTCATTGTAGAAATTAAAATATACGAAGAAAATGCAATGAAACAAAAATACTTTGCGGCAAAATAGCGGCAATGGTATAGTGTTATTGAGGAAGGTGATGTTATGTTTACACCCAAATATTCAATAACGGACACCATAGCCCGCAGACTAATGGATATACAACGCGCCAGTGTTGTGGTGGATTTGCTTCCACTGCCCGCATCTATTCTGGATTTGCTTAAGAAAGAATCGATGGAAAAGACGGTCATTCTTTCAACGAAAATTGAAGGAAACACGCTTGACGAGGCGACGAAGCGAAAAGTCTTGTACCAAACCAGCAATGACAATGAAGAGCAGGAAGTTTATAACTTAATGAAAGCTTTGGAATACCTGGATGAAGCCGAAAAAAGACAGCTCCCGGTCACAGAGGAATTTATTAAAAAGCTGCATGCTATTATCCGAATATCACACGGACGAAGACCGCGTGTTAGCGAGTATCGCGAAGAACAGAATCAAGTAGGCAGCCGCAATGCCTCCGGTTTTTATTTGCCGCCGGAATGGAAAGATGTCCCGGTATTAATGGAGGATTTGGTTGCCTGGGTGAACTCGCCGGAAACCTATTCGGTTCCGGTTCCTATCAAGGCTGGCATATTCATGTGGCAGTTCCTAACGATCCATCCGTATTTGGACGGGAATGGCCGAACGGCTCGGATGATCACGACATATCTTTTACGACGCGGCGGATATGGCTTAAAGGGGTTATTTGTACTCGAGAATTTCTATGACCGCAACTTGGCTGAATATTATCGCCGACTCCAGTTGGGTCTCCATCACAATTATTATTTTGGGCGGAATGAAGCTGATTTGACGCCTTGGCTGGAATTCTTTATCGATGGTTTGGCGGAGGTTTTTCAAGAAGCCGCTGCCATCGTAACGGAGAAATCTGCTCAAATGACGAAAATCGAACCGGATCTAATTCGCAAGTTAGATCCCCAGCAAAGAATGGTGTTTGCTCAATTAACCTTTAAACAAGATACCCTAACGACAAGCGAAATGAGGGACCTGCTGCGTTTGTCGGACCGTTCAATAAGGGAAAAGGTAAGTCATTGGAGAGAAGAAGGATTCATTGAGCCGCGCGATCAAGACGCCAAAAGAGTTCGTTCGGTCAAATTATCCGCGGAATACGAGAAGTTGGCACAAGACATTCGGAATGCGCCGGATCAGTTTGCCCATTTTCTAAAATGAATGCAGCACTGCGATCTCAAGTTGAGATGCCGCAGTGCTTTTTTTGTGCGCAGAACATATATTCGCTGACAATCTATGGTCGTTGCGATCCGTCATAATGAAGGAAAGACATGCGGGAGTGAGTACAGTGGATCAACCGATCTATATCGCCGTCACAGGCACGCAGCATTACTACGGAGCAGCATTTCTAAAGCCGGGTCAGGTCGTTCACTTGATCAAAGACCCGGATAATCCGCATGACCATGAAGCGATAAAGGTGGATATGATCCCATTGGGCAAAATCGGTTATGTCGCCAACAGTCCGCATACCGTACCGAAAGGATGCCGCAGCGCCGGCCGGATTTATGATATGTTTGAGCATCATGTTTGCGGCATGGTGCGATTTGTCGTTAAGGATACGGCAATTGTTGAACTTACGCCGGGTCTAGAGGAAGTGTACATCATCAAAACGACAGAGAACGTTTCGTTTTCTCCTTATAGGCAGGAAGAACCAGGTAAAGCGTAGAATCCCAATGATGATAAGGATTTACATTCTATATGCCACGATAGGAGATATAGCATGACGGATAAAGTGATTCGGCTCTTTAAAATACTTCTCGCCATTCAATCCAATCCGGGGATTTCGGCCAAGGAGCTGGCGGACAAATGCGAGACAACGGATCGTACGATTTATAGGGACATGCGGATTTTGGACTTGATCGCACCGATTACAAACGAGGGTTACGGAAAAGGGTACCGTTTTGTCGGTAATTTCGCCATGTACCCGCTGAATTTCACGGAGCAGGAAGCGTTGGTGTTCTCTGTCCTGCCCTCCGTGTTGGACACCAGCAAATTGCCTCCAGGCTTTGAATCCGCCTACGACAAGGTGATGGCTACCCATGTGAAAGAAACCCGGAAGCGGTACGATACACTGGAAAATGTCGCAGACATGATCCAAATGGGCACCCCGGCTTATCGGGAGAACAGTGCCAACTTCTTGCTGCCCATCATGGAAGCGATTATCGCCAGTAAGACGATCAGGGCTGTTTACCATACCCAGAGCCGGAATGAATTGACGGAGCGCCAAATTGATCCGTACTATTTGGTCCCGCGGGATCAACGGTTTTACTTGATCGGCTATTGTCATTCCAAGCAGGACATTCGCACGTTTCGTATAAGCCGTTTCCGCCATGTAGAGTTGACAAGTAATCGATTCGACAAGGGTGATTTTAACATTGCTCAGTATATGAAGCATACCTGGTCGATTGAACGCGGGGATTCTTTAATCACTTTTAAGATTAAATTCCATCCGGATGTCGCCCGCTATGTGAAGGAAGAAGAATTGTTCGTGAGACCGAAGATGACCGATCTGCCGGACGGCAGCTTATTATTCGAGGTCACCGTCAACCACGAGCGGGAGTTTATGAATTGGGTGGTTCAGTACGGACCTTCAGCGGAGATTTTAGAGCCTGCATCTGTCCGGGAAAAGTTTAAGGAACAGCTACAGCGTTGGGGACAGTTGTATGGGCAGTAAGTTGCTGTTGTTGAAAGATAGACGAAAGGAAGGTATCCCTTTTGAAAATAGTAGGCACGTTTCTAGAACGTTTATATGATGCAATCCGTAGAGAGCCATTTCGCCGCAAAATTGTTATTGCTCCTTCCTACATCGAAGGACAGTCCTGGTTGATGCGAATATGCCGGGAATTAGGGCCGGTTATGAATGTGGAGGTCCAAACGGTTCAATCCTTTGTAAGAAGTCAGGTTCAGTTCTCCCTGTATCAACAAGGGCTGACTTTAATCGGGGAACAGCGGTCCTTTTGGATTATCCATCATGTCATGGAACAAATGGCTTCCAAGCCGGATTCCTACATCGCGGTGGATCAAGTAAAGCCTGGTATTGCCATGCATGTTCACCAAGCCATTATGGATCTGCGCCGTGCCGGAGTGAGTGCGGGGGAGCTTCGAGACGACCACTTTATGAGCCAGCAAAAAGGCAGCTATGTCAGAAAGGTGTTGTCAGCGTATGAGCGCTTTCTGAATCAGCGGAGCTGGATCGATTTCTCCGGCCTTTTGTCGCATATACCAACCCAATTGCCGGAAAACGTGGAGCTTATTCTGCCAGACCCTATGCCGCTTTCACCGGTTTCCGCTCGAATGCTGGAGCGGTTGTCAAACGGACGGATGACGAGGATTATAGCGGTTTCTTCCTTCACTGACGTCCAATCCACAATGCCGTTCGGAAAGGTTCAGTTCTATCATGCGACCGGAAGGCTGGCGGAGGTTCGCGAAGCATTGAGACGCATTATTCAGGGCCGGATGCCATTGGATGAAGTGGAGATGATCGTACCGGATGAAGAATATGCGTTGGTTATTTCGACCATGTGTGCTTCTTTCGGTATTCCCTGTTCCTATGCAGACGGGCTGCCTGTGATTACATCCGGAATGGGAAGAGCCGCACATTTTCTGCTGAACTGGTTGGAGTCCGGTTATCAGGTGCGGCAGCTCGTATTGATGCTGCAACAGCAATTGATCACGTTCTCCGATCGTGACCAAGGAATAACGAATGCGGATTGTATTCGAGCCCTGGAGAAAAGCGGAATCGGCTGGGGGAAAGAACGGTATATCAAGTTGCTGGGGTCGGGGCATGTTCGGTTCCAAGGGGATGCAGATGAAAGACCCGAAGAACGGGAGCGGACGGAACAACAACAGCGGGATGACGACATCAAGAAGCATCTGACAAACCTCCTGGGAGAATTGTTTCCAGACGAAGCGGCGCTCTCATCTCCTAAGGGAATCTGGGGATGGCTCGTTAACATCTTGGATAGATTTGGTGTATGCGGAACGGAAGAGGATGCGATCGTCCTGCAAGAAATGAAAGGTATCGCTAAAGAACTGCAGGAATGTCCTGTTCCGGACTCGATGCCGTTTCAGCAAATGTTCTTGTATGCCCGAGACATGCTGCAGGAACTTCGAGTCGGGGTGCAACGGTTACCCAAGCCCGGATTCCTGTACATATCGAGTTTGGCGAACGGGGGATCAGCGGGAGAAAACATACGTTTCTTCTCGGGATGGATGAACAGTCGTGGTCCGGGAATATCAGGCAAAATCCCATGCTTCTCGATGAAGAGTGCAGACGGATCGATGCCGGGCTTCAAACAGCCGTGCAGAGACAAAGAGATCGGCAACGCCTTCGTGATGGTCGGCTTGGGATGATAAGTGGCAATATCACATTTAGCTTCTCGTCGTATGACTTGGCAGAAGGAGCGACAGCAAGCCCGGCTTTTCAACTTCTACAGGTATTCCGAAAAGTATCCGGAAAAACGAATGCGGACTATGAGATGTTGCACCGAAGCTTAGGCGAACCTGTCGGGTATTTGGATGTAGAGCAGCCATCCTCTACTGAGCTAAATGGACTGCCATTGGACGGCTCTCATTATGTCTTCCGACAAATCCATGCGAATGTAAACCTTATGAGGGACCGGCAATCCTTCATCGAATCGGTCTATCCGTCGCTTCGTCAAGGCAGACTTGCACTCGAGGCGCGTGGCAGCTCGCAAGTGACGGAGCATGACGGATATATAGCGGGGGATGAATGGACTGATTATTGGAAAGACCGGGACGAACGGACGCTTAGCGCAAGTCAATTGGAGAAGTACGCGGAATGTCCGATGCGGTACTTTTTCCAATATGTGCTCAGGATTCGCGTGAAAGATCAGGTGACTTTTGACCGTACCTCCTGGCTGAAGCCGAATGAAAGAGGCTCGCTGCTGCACGAGGTTTATCGTCGTTATATGACGGAAGTCAACGCAAGTAAAGTCATGCCTATTACACACGATCATGCCCGTTTGCTTCGTATTGCGGAGGAGACGATTCTCTTGTATGCCGAGCGGATTCCGGCACCGAGCCCTCATGTGTTTGAGAGGGAACGGCAAGCGATGCTCCGGGATGTGGACGTGTTCTATCGCATGGAATTGCAGGCTAAGACGGCTCCCCGGTTTTTCGAACAAGAGCTCATCGTGGACGGCCAGCCGTTGCACCTTGAGCTTGGCGAGGACATGGCGATTACGCTGCGCGGGATCGTCGACCGGATCGATCAAGTTGCGCCGCATCAATATCGGATTATCGACTATAAGACCGGCAGTCCTCGGCCTTACAAGGAAAATGGCATGTTCGCAGGCGGTACGCAGCTGCAACACGCGCTTTACGCAATGGGGACGGAGCTATGGATGCGGCAAACGGGTGTGGATTCTGATGCAAAAGTGCTTGAAGCGTCTTACGTCTTTCCAAGCGAACGGGGGCACGGGCAAGTGATTGCACGCCCGCAAACCGAACGGAATCGAGTCACCGCGGTGATCCGGGGAATCCTTTTGTCGATGGAACAGGGATTGTTTATTCCCGCTTCAAATCCTGCGGTCTGCCGATATTGCGACTATGCGGCTGTATGCGGAGAGCACGCAGAGATGATGGCCCATAAGCGAAAGGATGAAGCAAATTCGGAACTACTGCACACGCTGCTGGAGGTGGAGAACATTGAATGAACCATCCGATCAACAAGCTAGAAAGAGGATATTGGAGGAGCTGAACACGACCTTTCTGGTAGAAGCCGGTGCAGGCTCGGGAAAGACAACCAGCTTGGTCGGCAGATTGCTGGCACTCATCGAGTCCGGAACGGCGAAGATGGAGCATATTGCGGCGATCACCTTTACGAATAAAGCGGCGGATGAGATGAAGGAGCGTTTCCGCATTGCTTTAGAGCGGAAAACGGCTGATATTGAAGGCGAAACTAGAGAACGAATGGAAGAAGCTTTGGCCAATCTAGACCAAATCTTTATTGGAACGATCCATGCGTTCTGTTCCTCCATGCTTCGCGAGCGACCGATTGAGGCCGGATTGGACCCTTCTTTCGAAGAAATGGATGATGAAATGAATCGTGCGTTCCACGATCAATGCTGGGATGAATATCTGATTCAGCTGCAGGAGGAAGATAGTGAAGCACTTGCCTCCCTCAATAAATTAATCTTTTCTCCGTTTTTCTCGCATTTTCTCAGGATTTCAACTTTGACATCCGAGGCTCCCTTGGATAAGATTTGACGCGGAGCGAATATTTGGGATCGACCTGTTGGCGGGAATAGAGGTGGGGACCACCCCGCTTTTTGAAAGCCGTATGGTCGCATATGGATCTCCACATGTGCCCTTGCGGTTTACCCTCCCATATCTCCCTGGGTCGTTGCCCTTACATTCCTTCGTTCTACCTCTCAAGGGGTGGAGGCCAGGTTAGCTCCTTTACGGGGTCGTTGCCCTAATGGAATCGATTACTCCCAGCCTATCCGTGCTTCGTTTGTCAAAGATCAACATGTGTGTAAGCGATGAAACCAAAGTGAGTTATCCATCTGTGAATGAATTAAGCTGCCGCTTGCAATTGAGCCTCCCGATGGGGGCCGAGTACTTTGCTGACGTCATAGTTCTTCTGTTTACGGCCTAGCTCAAACATGACTCGAATGAGCTTGCTCGAAATCGCAATCATCGACTGCTTTTTTTTCAGCGGATTATCCCGGCGCGTCGTGAAGTACAGGTGCAGTGCGCGGAACTCCGGATTTTTGGCAACCAAGGTCAATGCCGCCCGGTACAGCAAAGCCCGGAGACGACAACGACCTCGCTTGCTGATGGTCGTTTCCCCTTTGTGAAGCCCGGAGCTGTTTTCTCGCAGGCTGAGACCGGCGTGACGAACGATTTGCCTGCTGTGATCGTAGCCGCTCAAGTCTCCGACTTCCGCCAGGAATCCTGCCACAGTGATGAGGCCGATACACGGAATGCTCATCATGTGGGTGGCGCCCGGAATCTGTTCCACCAGATCCGCCACATGCTCCATCAGTTGTTCGATCTGCCTGCACAGCATGGCGTACTGTTCCAAATACATGGCTAGCTCATGTTTGGCCGCCGTAGCGCCTTCCGTGAGGCCGATGGACGTTTGGGCTTTCCGGTAGAGCAGTCCCGCTCTCTTGGGGCCCACAGCTCGTTTCACATCGTTCTTCTTCCAAGTCGCCACGACTGTCGTTTCGCCGGCGGAGACGACGTCTTGTGGCAGCGGAAAGTGTTGCAACGTAATGAGCGAGGCCTTGCCTTCCCAGTCTTTAAACACTTGCCTATATTCGGGAAAGAAGCGATCCAGCCAATTGTGGATTCTTCCTTTCACCCGATTCAAATCCCCGCATAGACGGTCACGCTGGTTCATCAGTACACGCAGGTCGGCGTAAACACCCTCCGGCAGCTGCGGCTGTGTATAGCGTCCGTCGATGACGAGTTTGGCGACGACCTTCGCATCTTTGATGTCGTTCTTGGTCGGCGAGTTGTCGTCGAGTTCCTTGCTTTTCTTGACGTGATGCGGATTCACGAGCACCACTTCGATGCTGCGCTGCTTCAGGAAGTGAAACAGCGGGAACCAGTAGTGCCCGGTGGGCTCTACGCCAAGTAGTACGTCCGTCAGTCCATGTTCTTGCTGGATGGATTCGGCCCAGGCCAACAAGTCCAGTAGGCCATTCTCGTCGTTCTGGAACAGGCAACGCTTACCGAGCTCAATGCCACGGTAGGTGAAGGCCCGAGCGACATGGTTGTGCTTCGCGATATCCGTCCCGATGACCAATGTTGTTTCAGAAATTCTCGAAATCCGTTGATTTTGCTTGCTCGATTGGTTAAACTTCATAGTGAGCGTCCTCCTCTTAATTAGGGCAGTGAATGTGCACCATTCCGAGACCCAGCATACAGGAGGCGCTTTTTGTTTTGCAAACCGCATTTTAATTCATTACAGGAATGGCTCCTTTACCGAGGTGGGAATCGACGTCAGCATCCTGAAGAATGTCTATGATCGGGTATCTATTTTTACGGATCTCCAAATCCCTTGCGAACCGGTTCATCGTCCTGATTTCAACCTCATCCGACTCTCCTTGCTTCCCATGATTGAAGAAGCCAACAGGTTTCTACCGACAGCTGAACCGGAAAAAGGGTGGGATAATCTTCAGGCAAAACTGCGTACTGCTAATCGTATGCTGCGGTTGTCGGATGAGCAGGACGATATGTTGATGCTAACGCTTGCGAAGATGTTTGACTTCAAACTGGATGTGAAGCAGTACAAATGGACGGATAAGAAGCAAGCCAAAGCCATATCCGAACGATTTCACGATTGGCAGATTACGGTCCTGTTCCCCTTTCTTCAATCGTGGCGGGAATATCTGTATCCGAAAGTCATTCAATTTGTCTTGCCTGCATTGGAGTATTGCAGAGAACGGCGATTGCAGGCAGGGAAGCTGAACTTTCAGGATCTGCTGATGTATGCCTGCCGTCTTCTGCGTGATTACCCGGAAGTTCGCGCGTTTTTCGCCGGGCGCTACCAACGGCTTATGGTCGACGAATTTCAGGACACCGACCCGGTCCAAGCGGAAATGATGTTTCTCTTAACGGGAGCCGGCGATGATCCGAATGAACGGAATTGGCGGAAGCTTACGCCAAAGCCCGGCTCCTTGTTCGTCGTGGGAGACCCGAAACAGTCCATCTATCGTTTCCGCCGCGCGGATATTTCCATCTATAACGAGGTGAAATCGCGGATTCAAGCATGTGGAGATGTGCTTCACTTGACCAGCAATTTCCGGTCCGTCGATGCGATCGGCGCTTTTGTGAACGGGCAATTTGTCGGCAAGCTTCCCGTCCGGGAAACCGATGTTCAAGCGGCGTATGTCCGGATGGAAACGAATATACCGAATCCAAAGGGGAATAAGCGCGCGGATCACGGGGTTTATGCACTCACTTACCCGAAAATTTCCGGAGGCAAGGAGGAAGTAGCGGCGGTTGACGCACAGCGTATTGCCGCAACCATCGCGTGGGCTTGCCGCGACGGAAATTTGCTTATTCAGGAGCGGGATGGCGCATCCTGGGTGTTCAGAGAGGCACGGCCCAATGATTTTCTTATATTGACAAGGACAAGGCATTATTTGCATCTCTACGCAGAAGAATTGGAGAAGCGGGGCGTTGCTGCGGAAACGGTAGGAAGCTCCGCTCTATACCCCGAACTTCATACGCTGGGACAATTGGCCCTCTACCTGGCCGATCCGTCCGATCAAGTGGCGATGCTGAGCGTATTGCGCGGACCTCTATTCGGTATTAGCGACAAGGAGCTGATGGAGTATCGTGCTCAAGGGAATGCATGGTCTATCTATCGGCTGCCTGAGGAGTCAGCTGAACAGGGTAGTCAAGTTGTCGCTGCATGCCGTAAATTGCGGGAATATGCCGATTGGGTGAAAGAAATGCCTGCATGGTCAGCCTTGTATTGCATTCTGGAGGATACCGGTCTTTTGCCTTATTCCACGGTGCAAGAAGCAGGAGCAAATCGGTCTGGAACACTGCTTAAGATGTTGGAGCGATTGCAGCGTGACGCCATGCTCGCATCGGATTGGCATGAACTGGCGCATGCGATTTCGGCCATTCGGGAGAGCCAAGGGATGGAAACCGCCAGTCTCTACACAGGCAAAGGGCAAGCGGTACGGATCATGAACGTGCATAAGGCAAAAGGGCTTGAAGCGCCTATCGTGTTTCTCGCTTGTCCTTGCGGGGAGAAGGATCATGACGCCGACCAGTTTGTTGATCGTTCGGAGGCTGAGGCCGCGGGCTATTTCCTGATCCAGCAATCGAAAGGGTTTCAGAAAGATACGATTGCTCAGCCGGTCGGCTGGGAAGCGATGAGCGTGCGGGAGCGTGCATTCATGCTCGCGGAGCGGGATCGGCTTCTTTACGTCGCGGCGACGCGGGCCAAGCAAATGCTAGTCGTCAGTCTCTACCCCGAACAACCTGCCAAGTGCCCGTGGAGTTCACTCATGGATGGGATGGAGCTAATCCGGGAGTTGGATGTTCCGGAATCGGATGTTCAAACAGATGAGTATGATCGGGAACTTGACGGAGATATTGTAATTGGGACAACTTCATCTGGTTTATCCGGGTCCGAAGCCTCATCCATTGATCTAGGTGCTTACTTGGCCCAGAGAGAGCAGGTGTTCCATCAACTGCGCCAACCGACTTATGCCGAATCAACCGTTACCGGGCTGACGAAGAGCATGAGCGACACACCGGAATGGTCAGCCACGGGAAGAGGCCAATCCTTCGGCAGTGTGATCCACAAGGGACTTGAAGCAGTTGGAAAAGGTCTTCCGATGAGCGAATTGCCTGTATACGTTCAATACCTCTGCCAGACCGAAGGAGTATCAGAGAAGGACGCGGGGGATGCTCTGTCAACACTCCGGGAAGTACTCGAAAGCGAACTCTGGCAGCGCAGTATTCAAGCGAAGCAGCGATTGTTTGAAATCCCGATTATGATGGTTCAGAGCAATGGGGAGACAATGTCTTATCCCGCAACCGAGCAAACGATGTCGGAAACAGCTGCCGCGGCATTGAAATATCAGACTGATAACGGTGGCCATATCTTGGTGAAGGGTGTAATAGATTTCGCTTTCGAAGAGGAAGATGGCTGGGTGATCGTTGACTTCAAAACGGATCAATTGGATGAGAGCAAATTGGAGCAGTTTGTTCGGTTTTATGCGCCGCAAGTGCAGGCTTATGCTAAGGCCTGGTCTGAGACGTTCGGTTATCGGATGAAGGAAGCTGGTTTGTATTTTTCCAGCTTGCAGAAATATGTCATATTAGGACGGCCCGTTGTATAATTAGACAAGAATCTACATGCAGAGGAGATCGTTATGATTACAGGTGAGTTAAGGCAAAAAGTAGACCGGATTTGGGAGACATTTTGGACCGGCGGAATCACCAATCCATTAAGTGTGA
Organism: Cohnella algarum; assembly: GCF_016937515.1. NCBI lineage: Bacteria > Bacillati > Bacillota > Bacilli > Caryophanales > Paenibacillaceae > Cohnella > Cohnella algarum. The sequence continues at coordinate 66,122 of NZ_JAFHKM010000002.1, read as the reverse complement.
TCGAACAATTTACATATTTATTGTTCATTAAAGGGCTGGACGAAGCGGAAACGCGCAAAGAGAATGAATCCTTGCTGCTGTCGTTGCCTTTTACCGGATTATTTCCAAGTGACAAGCAGCACTTGCGCTGGAGTCAATTTAAATCGTTTGATCCTCAGCGGATGTATGATGTTGTCTCGAACGAAGTATTTCCTTTCATCAAGACGCTTCATGGAGATAAGGATTCAACCTATGCCAAATACATGGGTGATGCCATCTTTATGATCCCGACTCCGAATATGCTTGTACGCATTGTCGAAGGCATCGATACGATTGACATGAAGGATAGGGATACCAACGGGGATTTGTATGAATATCTGCTATCCAAAGTAGCTACGGCTGGAACGAACGGGCAGTTCCGTACTCCGAGACACATTATCGAAATGATGGTCGCTTTGATGAAACCGACGCCTGAAGATATCATATGTGACCCGGCTGCAGGTTCGGCGGGTTTTCTAGTTGCCGCAGGTGAATATTTGCGGAAACATCATGCAGATCTATTCCTGGTTCAGGGCTTGAAGGAGCACTTCAACAATCATATGTTCTACGGTTTCGATATGGACCGTACGATGTTACGCATCGGGGCCATGAATATGCTGCTTCATGGAGTGGATAACCCGAATATCGAATACCGCGATTCCTTGAATGAAAACAATACGGACAAAGACAAATATACGTTAATCCTAGCCAATCCGCCGTTTAAAGGATCGCTTGATGCGGATTCAGTAGCAGCAGATCTGCTGCGTGTGACTCGCACGAAGAAAACGGAGCTATTGTTCCTTGCCCTGTTCCTGCGGATGCTCAAGGTAGGCGGGCGCTGCGCCTCCATCGTACCAGATGGTGTTCTATTCGGTAACAGTAAAGCCCATAAAGACATTCGTAAGGAAATCGTTGAGAATCACAAGCTGGAAGCGGTTATTTCGATGCCAAGCGGAGTATTCAAGCCGTATGCTGGGGTATCGACAGCCATTATAATCTTCACAAAGACAGGTGCAGGCGGAACGGATCACGTTTGGTTCTATGACATGAAGGCGGACGGTTATTCGCTTGACGACAAGCGGAATCCCATTGAGGCGAATGATATACCCGACATTTTGGAGCGGTTTGGCAATTGGGAAGCAGAGAAGGAGCGAAAACGTACGGAGAAATCGTTCCTGGTTCCGGTCGATGAGATTCGCTCCAATGCCTATGACCTCAGCATTAATCGCTACAAAGAGACAGAGTATGAGGAAGTTCAGTACGAGGACCCGAAGGTTATACTGGCTTCGATCAAGCAGCTAGAGGATGAAATTGTTGAAGGGCTTGCGGAACTGGAGGCGTTGTTGGGGTGAGAGTTAGACGGGTTGGAGATTTATTTACGATTGCTAAAGGAAAGAAATATGAAGGAATTCAAGGAATTGATGCAAACGAAATGGTACGTTATATCCAGATTGAAGACCTACGAAATGACAAGAACATAAAATGGGTAAGTAGAATTGATAATGGTGTATACGTAACAAGTAATGATATATTGATTGCATGGGACGGTGCCAATGCGGGAACGATTGGTTATAATCTCACAGGAATTATAGGCAGTACATTAGCTGTATTAAGACCACGGGATTCCAATAACTATATCCCTTATATAGCAATGTTTCTTCGATCAAAAAGTTCATTTCTAAGGGAGAATTGCACTGGGGCGACAATTCCGCATATTCAGAAGAAAGTTCTAGAAGATATTGAAGTCCCTTTACCTTCGTTTGAACAACAAAAAGAAATTGCATATATTCTAGACAAAGCCCAAGCTTTAATTGATAAACGCAAACAAGCAATAGCCAAACTTGATGAATTAGTTCAAGCTGTATTTTTGGATTTGTTTGGTGATCCCATTAAAAACGCCAAGTCATGGAAAATTAGTAAACTTAAAGAAGTTTCTGAACTTATTACTGACGGTACTCATCATTCACCCGAACCTATGACAGAAGGTATACCGTATATAACTGCAAAGCATGTTAAGGTAAATAATATTGATTTCTATTCGAACCCAACTTACATTTCAGAAAGTGATCATACTGCCATCTATAAGCGATGTCCTGTAAAAAAGGGAGATATTTTGTATATTAAAGATGGGGCTACGACAGGAATCGCAGCAATTAATCCATACGAGTTTGAATTTAGCATGTTGTCCAGTCTCGCGTTAATTAGAATAGATATTAAATATGCGACCCCCCAATATGTTGTAAGCTATTTGAACAACCAATATGTCAAAGAACAAATCACAAATAATATGTCTGGAGCAGCAATAAAGCGACTAACACTAGCAAAAATTAATGATATAAAGATACCGATTCCCGATTTAGAAACACAACATAAGTATGTTGGGGTTTTCGAACGATACCTAATACAAAAAGGGAAACTGATTGAATCCCTTCAACAACTAGAATCCAACTTCCAGGCACTACTTCAAAAAGCTTTCAAGGGCGAATTGATAGTGAGGGATGGTGTAACGGTCTAGATGGGCGATGTGCAGCTAACGAATTTTGGATTTCTCAGAGAAAATAAAACCTATGCCAGCTTTGCAGGTGCATGTATAGAGGCGGAAAAGGCGTTGGTCGTCAGTCCTGCGACCAGCGCTATTCTCAGCCGTAGGGCTCTGGAGCTTGCTGTCAAATGGCTGTTTACCTACGATAGCGACTTGAAGGTCCCTTATCAAGACAATCTGTCAAGCTTGATTCACGATGTAACTTTTCTCCGCGTAATCGATCAGTCCATGCTACCACAGTTGAAATATATTACGAAGCTAGGAAATGTCGCCGTGCATTCCAATGCAACGATCAGCCGTGGCGAGGCGATTCTGTCTCTTCGCAACCTGTTTAACTTCATCAGTTGGATCGATTATTGTTATTCGGTCGAGTATACGGCCAGAAGTTTTGACGAACAACTCTTATTGGAAGAGAACAAACAACAAGAAAAAGTTAGGCCTCAGGAGCTGCAGGATTTATACGACCGATTAGGTTCAAAAGACCGTAAGCTGGAAGATCTGATCAAAGAAAATGAAGAGCTTCGGAAGCTGCTGACCGAGCGCAAGGCGCAGAACACGCAGGAGTACAACTTTGTTCCGGATAAAATCAGCGAGTTCGAGACTCGCAAACGTTACATCGATCTCGAGCTTAAGCTGGCCGGATGGACATTCCAGAAAAATGTACTGGAAGAGTTTGAAGTACAAGGCATGCCAAACGGCCAAGGGATCGGTTATGTCGATTACGTGTTATTGGGTGAGAACGGGAAGCCGCTTGCCGTCGTGGAAGCGAAAAGGACCAGCGCAGATCCCAATGTGGGCAAGCAGCAAGCGAAGCTCTATGCGGATTGTTTGGAGCAGCGGTATGGACAGCGTCCGTTGATTTATTATACCAATGGATTTGTAATAAATTTCTGGGATGATCTTCACTATGCCAGTCGGCAAGTATCTGGTTTCGCCAGTCAGGATGAGCTGCAGTTGCTCGTCAACCGGCGCTCGATCCGTAAACCGTTGCAGGAAGTACAAATCAACAACTCCATTGTAAATCGCCCTTATCAGCATGAAGCAGTCCTTTCGGTTTGTGATGCATTAAATAAAGGACAGCGGACCGCTTTGCTTGTCATGGCGACCGGAAGCGGTAAAACACGCACTGCGAGCGCCATTGTTGATGTGCTGAGCCGATATAATTGGGTTAAGAATGTGCTGTTTCTTGCGGATCGTACAACGCTTGTTCGCCAAGCCAAAAACAGCTTCAGCCAGTATTTGCCCGACATGACACTGTGCAACCTGCTTGACAGCAAGGACAATCCGGAGACGGCAAGAATTGTTTTTTCCACTTACCCGACGATGATGAATGCCATCGACGAGGTCAAGCGGAAGGACGGCAAAAAGCTGTTTACGGTTGGTCATTTTGACTTGATCATCCTTGATGAATCGCATCGAAGCGTCTATAAGAAATATAAGGCCATATTCGATTATTTTGATGCTATCCTACTGGGCTTGACGGCAACTCCCAAAGATGAAGTCGACAAAAACACATATGACGTGTTCCGTCTGGAAAATGGTGTTCCAACCTTTGCCTATGAACTAGAGCAAGCAGTCAAGGAAGGATATTTGGTGGATTACCGTACCGTGGAAACAACAACCAAGATCATGGACGACGGCATCCGCTACGATGATCTGTCCGAAGAGGAAAAAGAGCAATACGAAGAAGTGTTGCTGGAGGATGAAGAAGAGGAGCCGCGGGATATTGATAGTGCAGCGATTAACGAATGGTTGTTTAACCAGGATACGATAGACCGTGTGCTGCAGTTTGTTATGGAGCGGGGCTTGAAGGTAGAAGGCGGAGATAAGCTGGGCAAGACCATCATATTTGCCAAAAACCATCGGCATGCAGTTGCAATTGTAGAGCGGTTCGATAGCCTGTATCCTGAATTAAAGGGGCATTTTGCACGGGTCATTGATATCAAAACGAATTATTATCAATCTCTGATTGATGATTTTTCCATTTGGAACAAGCTTCCTCAAATTGCTGTTTCCGTTGATATGCTCGATACAGGCGTAGACATCCCTGAGGTTGTCAATCTGGTATTCTTCAAGAAAGTTCGCTCGAAGTCGAAGTTTTGGCAGATGGTGGGCCGAGGGACACGGTTGTGTAAAGATCTGCATGGAATTGGTGAGGACAAAAAGGAATTCTCGATCTTTGATTTCTGCCGTAACTTTGAGTATTTCCGGGCCAATCCGAAAGGGAAGGATACCGATATTGCCGAGACCTTATCGGAAAAATTGTTCAATGTTCGTACTCAGATTGTACGTGAACTTCAACAACTGCGTTATCAGGAACCCGAATATATAGAACATCGCACGGAATTGGTGAAATTGTTGAAGGATAGCGTGAGTGCGCTAAATGAGGAGCATTTTCGCATCAGACAGCATATCCAGTATGTCCATAAGTATAAAAATGACGCTGCATGGCGCTCCTTAACCGATACTGATATGGGGGATTTGAAGGAGTATATTGCTCCTCTTGTCGTTTCTTTAGACCATGACGAATTAGCAAAGCGGTTTGACTATATGATGCTGATCATCGAATTGGCTAAGCTTCAGGGAACACAATCGGTGAAGCCGATTCGCAAAGTCATGGAGACGGCAGAAAAACTCTCCAAGTTGGGTACGATTCCTCAAGTCGTCGCACAGCGACATGTCATAGAGAAGGTCTTGACGACAGAGTTCTGGGAAGAAGCGGACATCTTCGAAATGGAGAAAGTTCGTGTTGCTTTACGGGATCTCATTAAATTCCTGGAACGGGAAACACAACAAATCTATTATACGAACTTCAAAGATGAATGGCTTGCTGTAGAGGAAAGTAGAGGCTTCTATAATACCAATGACCTGCAAAATTACCGTAAAAAGGTCAACCAGTATTTACAAACGAACAAGGATCAAATCGCTATCTATAAATTGCGCAACAACAAACCGATCACGAAACAAGATCTGGAGACGCTTGAACATATTCTATGGGCAGAACTCGGAACCAAAGAAGATTATGAGCGGGAATATAAAGACTTACCGGTAACGAAGCTTGTACGGACGGTCGTAGGGCTCGACCAGGAAGCCGCGAATGAAGCATTCACGGTATTCCTGCAGGAAAACCGTCTGAATGTCCATCAACTACGGTTTGTGAAGCTGATTATCGATTATGTAGTGAAAAACGGTATTCTTGAAAAATCCGTACTCCAAGAGGAGCCATTCCGCTCGGTCGGCAGTATCACGGAACTGTTTAGTAATAATCTGGACGATGCACGAGCAATTATCGGTATTATTGATACGATTAATAAGAACGCTGAGGTTGTTGGGGCTTAGTATTTTCGGATTGTAGATACTACTACTAATTTAATTACTTGCATCTGGGCGTAACTAAAATGGACATCTATTTTAGTTACGTCTTTTTTAAATTAACATTTTCGGGGTGAAGAAGTAATGATTAAAGAAATTTCCATTAAGAAGATAGCAACTTATGATAGTACAGGTGTTGTCTTTAGTGGATTAAAGAAAATTAATTTTTTCTACGGTTCCAATGGAAGTGGGAAAACATCATTATCAAATGCTATGAAAAATATTGAGAACTTCCCGGATTGTAATATTGATTGGACATCACAACCATTAAAAACATTGGTATATAACCAGAAATTCGTTGAGGAAAATTTCCATCAGGATTCGCACATTAAGGGTATATTCACATTAGGTAAGGAGTCAACTGAAATAAAAAATGAAATTGCTGAAAAGAAGAGGCTTGTTGATAAATTAGACGAAGAGATTCGTAGATTGCGCACTAACTTGTCCAATAAAGAAGAGGAATATAACGCGAATGAAAATGAATTTATAGAAGATTGCTGGGAATTGAAAAGAAAATATGATAACGAGTTTTTGCAAGCTTTTTCAGGTGTTCGAAATAATAAAATGAACTTTATGAATAAATGTAAACAGTCGCATTCACTTGAAAATAAGTTATGTGATTTAGAGGATTTACGTGCTCGTTCAAATAAATTATTTAATGGAAGTTTAGTGAAAATTCAAACGTTGCAATCAATAAAGAATGACGAACTAAACGTTGCTTGTTCAAGTCGAATATTCCAAAAACAAATTGTTGGTAAGCAGGAGGTCGATATCGCCGCTCTCATTTCTAGACTGGCTATAAGCGATTGGGTAAAAAGAGGATATGATCATATACATAAGTCGGAAGGTAAATGCCCTTTTTGTCAACAGTCATTGCCGGATGGTTTTTTGAATAAATTGGAAGAGTACTTTAATGAAACCTATGAAAATGAAATGAAGGAATTGGCAAATTGTGTTAAACTATACATGGAATCATATGATAATCTTGAGACTTCGATCCAGGATCTAATGGAAAAAGAAGTACCATATATCGATAAAGAGAGAATAAATCAACAGTTAGAAATAATAAGATCGAAAAACGAAATCAATCTCGAATTAATTGAACAAAAACAAAAAGAACCAAGTAAGAAAATTGCATTAGTTCCTGTTGACGAATTTGTAAAAATTATCAATTTAGAAATTGAGAGGGTTAATCAGGAAATCCTTGGACATAACAGGTTGGTTGATAACCGAGCCCATGAAGAACAGCTTCTTAAGGATCAAATATGGAGATTCATTGCAAATGAAAATCTGCATAATCACGAAAAATATGTACGCAAAGAATTTAATATTAAGAATGCGATTACAGGGATAAAAGATGGGATCTCATCAAAAACATCTGAGAAAAACAGATTGATTTCAGAAATCGAGGGTTTAGAGGCTCAAATCACTAGTGTAATTCCATCCGTTAATGAAATGAATCGTCTGTTAAAAGCGTATAATTTTACAAATTTTAAGTTTGCGTATACACAAAACCAGGGAAATTATCGCTTGGTACGATCCACTGGAGAAGATGTGAATCAGACGTTGAGTGAAGGTGAAAAGACATTCGTAACGTTTTTATATTTTATGCATTTGTTGAATGGAAGTAATAACAGAGATCTTATTACAGAGAATAAAGTCGTTGTAATTGATGACCCTATTTCTAGTTTGGATAGCAATGTATTATTTATCGTTAGCAATCTTATTTTAAAACTTATTGATGATATCAGGAACAATCAAAATAATATTGTTCAATTATTTGTTTTAACCCATAATGTATATTTCCACAAAGAAGTAACTTTTAATAAAAAGCGTTCAAAAGGCGGAAAATTACATGATGAAACATTCTGGATTATAAGAAAAGTTAATAATGTTACTGAGGCTCAATCCTATGATACAAATCCAATAAAAACTTCATATGAGTTAATGTGGCAAGAACTTAGATTTGCAACACAGAGTAGTTCTTCAACAACGGTTCAAAACTTGATTCGTAGAATTATAGAAAACTATTTTAAAGTATTTGGTAATTTTAGTGAAGATGATATACTGAATAAATTCGATGAAGAGGAAAAGTTAATATGTAAATCGCTTTTATCCTGGGCAAATGACGGGTCACATTTTGCAAGTGATGATTTGTATATTGAACATCCATTAGATACAAACGCTAGATACCTTAATATATTTGAAAAAATATTCAAAGTTACAAATCATCATGCACATTATAAAATGATGATGGGAGTAGAAGAAGCTGATCAGAGTGAGATCCCTCATGCACAGGTATCGTGATTGATTGAGCCTTTCCCATTAACAATAACAAATATACAATACAATTTACCCAAACAAAGCGTTTCTTTATTACTTTGTTTGGGTTTTTCTTATTTTTACAGGACTTATTGCCTATATTGTCGAATTAGCAGCAAGGGGGTTTTATTCCATGAGAACGTATATTCTATGACAACATGTTGTCTAATCAGTATGTTCTAATATGATCAGCAGACATTAGCGATGGAGGGATTAGGAATGGCATTTCTGAAATGTTCCGAATGCACGAGTATGCTGAAGGCGATTCAAATTTCTAATAAGATCAGTCAAGTCGGGGAGCAACGGCTCCTAGAATATTCGCCAACCGGGATCAAATGCTCAGACTGGACTCTGTCATCAGCCACTTTAATTGACGGTAGATTCGGAACCGCCAATGACGGTGGCTTTTTGCTTTCCTCACCGCCGTTTCGGAGACAATTATATTTCGCCTTTGTTTGTCGGCGTAAAAAAACTGCTCCGAAGAGCAGTTAGAACAGCGGTCGGACGCGGTACTTGGCATGTCGGTGGAGCCAGAACTTCGAATTTCCAAACTTCACGTACCAGTCCGTATCGAGCTCAAGGTTGGATGGCAAGAAGTGCTTTCCTACTTGAATCATCACGGCATCACCACAACGTAGCGAGCAAAGCAACTCTTCTCCATCGTACACGTTCCAACGCTCGGTATCTCCATGAAATCGTATCTCATTCATATTTGTCATCCCTCACTGTTCCTTAAATTCAGCTAGGATCCTCGTCACATGGACGGTATCAATCATTTTGTCTTTTCGCAGCACTGCATCCAGAAGCGCAGCGGTGCAGACGTTATTTATCTCTCGGCATATCCCCGAGCATGCGCGTATATGGCGTCCATCGCTTCTGTCGTAAACACCGGCCCTGTACTTCCGGCAACCTCCAATTGGTGGGAGATGTAATCGCGGCACTCCTCGAGCGACAAGCCTTCCAAATGAAAACGCACGTTCATCCGCTGTGTAATCGGCTTGAAGATTCTCAGTTGCAACGTGGCCTGTAGTTCCGGCTGTCCAATGAGCAGCAGGGCAAGCGGCGAAATCGAGTCCATACGAAAATTCGTCAAAAAGCGTATTTCTTGCAGCATGTCTCCTGAAAGCAGGTGCGCTTCATCCACGACAATAACGGCGACCTTCTGCTGGTTCTCGTACAAATCCCATACGAGGTGCTGGAATTGCCGTTTGGCTTCGCTGCGCAGAAACTTGGGCGGCAAGCCGAAGTGGTGGAGGAGTTCACGGTAAAAGTCCCTTGGTTTCAGATTCGCATCCGACAGATAGATAAACCGGTACTTGTTCGGATCCAGTTGGTCTTTCAAGTAGCGAACGGCTGTCGACTTGCCGCAGCCAATTTCACCGGTGACGCAGCCAATCGAGCGAGTCATCACCATATACTGCATCCGTGCTACACATTCTTCGAATCGCTTGGAGCGGTGCAGATGCCGTGTTTCAATCTCCCGGGTGAACGGAACGCGCTCCCACCCGAAGAAACCACGAATCATGAGCGATTCACCTCTTTCATCGCTCGCGAAAGCGCAGCGCCTTGCGCTTCGCGGGTCTGCCGTTTCTGTTCTTCCACCAATAATTCCACATAGTTGAGGCCCGTCTTCGGCGGTTGCATGACGGCCTTCGGTTCATCCTGCTTCGGCCGGTTTTTCGGATCGCGGAGCTTCATTGGCTTCGCGTCTTCATAGCGCTGGCCGTCCTTCCACACCTGGATGACGGACAGGTCGTGCGGATCGAATCGCACCTGAATCTTCGAGCCGGCAAGCTCTGTCTGGACCTCGAATATCGTGCCCAGCAGCGAGATGCATCCCGTTTTGTCCACTTTGCGGGATTCCTCCAGCAAGAATACTTCTATGAGTTCATGCGGCGGCAACATGCGAATCGGGTGGTCGTCTTTTTGGTATCGGTCGACTGGGCGCTGCTTAAAGCTGTGTGGACTTTCTGGTGGTAAGCAATCTCAAGCCACGCCGAGAAGAATCGATTCAAATCGTTAAGCGTCTGGATCTTCCCTTGTTCAATCAGGTCGTATGCCTCCGGCACAAAGCTCTGGTCGACAAATCGGAAGAACTTTTCTTGCTTCCCGCGTCCCATAGGACGTCCGGGGCGAGTATGCTTAAGCTCTGCCCCCAGTCGCCCGCAAATCCGCTCAAAATGGTGTGAAGAATAGATGGCGCCGTTATCGACATAGATCATTTCCGGCACTCCGTTCTTTAAAATCGCCTTCTTCAGGCAATCCTCCAGCCGGGCCACACGTTCCTCGAAATAGAACTGGCCATGCACAACGAAGCGAGAGTAATCGTCAATGAAAATAACCAGATAGGCCATGACCTTCTTGCCGGGCTTGTCCGGATGCGGAAGGTAAAGGGTATGCTGCACATCGCCTTGCCACATGCTATTTCGGTGCGTGGCTTCAAACCGGCGAAAGTGGCTCCACCCCGTATTCAGTAACGCTTTGCGCGTGACGCCGCGGCGGCGAAGCTGCTTGCTAAGCGTGCTTTCTTTCAGGGTGCCGGGGGCCACGAATGCCGCCAGTTCCAGAATCGCAATAATCTGCCTGACGCTTCGGCCGGGTTGCTCCTGCTTTAAGGCAATCGCTTTGGCAAGCACATCCTCGGGGATTTCCCTGGTCGTGAGTTTGTCTGCTCGGACGGAGGGCAACAGCGCCTCCCATCCGCCTTCGCGATACGCTTTTAAATATCGCTCAAGCGTTCGTAGACTAATTCTCCTTCGCTGTCCCGACGACGTTTCATACTCATGGCTTACAATTTCGCGCATCAACGCCATCTGTTCTCCGGGATCCAATTTGCGGCTAACCAGTGATGCAATTAAGCCATAACGGAAGTTGGCTTCTTGCTGCCTTGCTTGCTCATCCATGCTAAATCTCCTCTCCCTGTGGTCTATGAGAGTATCGCATAGACGCTAGAAGCCAGGGAGGGCGCATATTTTGTGGGATCAGGAGGGCAACTTGCCGTCCAGGCGATTTTTAAAGCAATTTTGGAGGCGATTTTCGTTTGCCTTGCTCCTTGGCGGTGGATGCTGAAGGGATTTATAAGCGTGATGCTACAGGTAACCTCGCATTTAGAAACGTCCAATAGCCCCGTCTGGATGCGCCAGCGGGGATGAATCGGGGTAACAGTTTGTCCAGCCAATCCAATGTATCCATTGGCGTTGGGTTCATCATGGCGGGGTAAAGGTGGAGCATATCCGTGTCGTCCCCCTGGGCTACGAGTTTCCCAGCAACCCATAGTGCTGCATCCGCTGCGCGGCGCAGATGTCTTGCCCACCAGCGTTTCAACGTACGGCGGCTATAACGCACGGCAGGAGTTGTTGTGCTTTCTGTCGTCTGCCGCCAAGAGAATCCCTTGTGCTTGCGCTTTAATGCCGCTTCTCGCACCCAAGTCGCATACCGGGCCCATGGAATCAGGAACTCCGGCAGGAGGGAGATTGTTATTCTACAGGTAGGACAATATCGACGGTAGATCGGGATCTGGATGACCTCATGCTTCGTCACAATTCCTCGCCAATAACGACCGTGTTTATGGAGAAGCCGACCGCAGTTTTCACAGCAGAGCTGGACGTCAGGAGATTGATTTCCGAATGTGCGTAAATAAGCCTTGCAAGAAAGGCCGAAATAAAGTATTTTTGACATGATGAAGTGAATGCTCCCGGGGATCCTCGCCAAAGGTTCGGGAGCATTTTCCTTTTTAATCGACAATAGCCTAATCCACCGTCATTGTACAGAAGGGATTAGGCTATTGTCGGCTGTTTATTCGGTTTGGCTCCGCCACACCGAATGGCGAATTCATGCCTTTTTCCCGCCATAAAGTCAGGCGGCGAACATTATTGAGCGGCTCAAGTCCCATGATATTCATGTCATTATTACTACCAATGCCCTTGAAGTCGGGATTGATATCGGTGATTTGAGTCTTGCCGTTCTTGTTGGTTATCCCGGATCGAAAGCGGCTTTCTCCCAACAGATCGGACGCGTTGGCCGCAAAGGCGAGTGTGTTGCCATACTGATCTGGCAGGATGAACCGCTTCAGCAGTATTACATGCGTAACCCGCTTGAATTTATCCATAAAGCTCCCGAGGTAGTTAGGATTAATCCAACAAATTACAAGTTGTTAGCCATGCACATCCCGTTACTAAGAGAAGAGCTCGGGAGAGAAGTCACGAAGGAAGACTTGCAGGACATGTTTCCTGGATTACTCGAAGATTATATTGAGACTGTACTGCATGTAGCTGCAACAGCTAACGATGAGGCGATCGTTGATGACAAGTTTAGTCTTCGATCAATGTCTGGTAAAAATTACAGCGTAACCATTCGGGGACAAAATCAAACGATAGTAGACAGTTTGGATGAGTGGAGTGCTCTTCGTGATTTTTATGAAGGCGCGATCTATTGGACTCCTGGAGAGAAAGGCTATCGGGTAGACTCAATCAATCGCAGAAAAGGTGAAATTATTGTATTACCTATACAGGAACTAACCTACTACACCCAATCTACTTATCGCGATGTCATCGATATTATACAGACCTACCAGAAGCAAAATACCGAAGGAATCGATATAGCTTATGGTGAACTGGAGATCAAGCGAAGCGTCTTCGGTTATAAGAAGGTTTACTTCGGACAGAAGCATGAGTCTGAGCAGGTTCAATTGGATCATCCGTCCGTCACCCGATTCATTCCGGAAGGAATGTGGGTTACACTAACGGATTCTCAATGGAGCCAATTGAAAAATGGCATTCAGGAGTTAGCGGATGAGGGCAGATCCATCGACTTATTGGCTGAAGCTTCCCTTCACGCTGCAGGTCACGCTATGACTTCGGTTATTCCTGACCTCATTATCTGCGACGCTAATGATTTTACAGGGTTTTCGGCGAGCGGGATGACGGCTTTTGCCAATAGACCTGTTATCGGCTTCTATGGCGAGAACGGGTCCGGTCTCGGGACCATCGAAGCGATCTATGAGAAACTTCCGCAAGTGCTTCGAAAGGCTCTTGAACTTATTGAGAGCTGCCCTTGTGCCGAAGGATGTCCTAGCTGCGTGCAGCTCCCAGGTAAAGGGAATATTGAATTGTTCAAACCTGGAGCCAAAATGCTGCTGAAGATTTTGATAGAAGGGATCGATTAAGAATGCCTGTACTCTGTTCCGCTTGCGGAGGCCAAAGACCTTACGGGGACTTCATTCAAATCAGCTATAAGGCGGATCCAAAGGGCTATTACCGTAAGATCCATCAACGGGCAAACGGGATTCGAGTTTCAGAATGGCGCTCCCTTGAACCCGATACGGAGTCCTATATAAACAAACCATCCGGCGTTTATTGTTCACATGATAGACATTCAATCTTGGACGACATGCTGACACCGGAAGAAATGGAATTGCTCACAGACCGAAGACTTCCTGTTCAACATGTATTCGATAGTGAAAAACTCGTCCAGAATTTGCTCGAACTCGGAACTCGTATTCGAAGTGACGTCCACGTGCATCAAAGTAAGCGTCAAACTCTCCCCACCTTCGTTCCTTGCAATAACCGTGAGATAATCCTCCTCATAGTCCAATTGGGGGAGGATTTTTTATGGCCAGAGAAGACGTACAGAAGAAATGGGAAGAACGAATTGCCGCTTTCCGTTCCAGTGGAGAAAAAGCAGCAAGATGGTGCAAAGCCAATCAGGTGGATCGTCGCGGGCTCTATACATGGATGAAGAGACTAAGCGGTTCATCCCCTGCTGCTGTCAAGTCAGCCACCTTCGTCAAAGCTCATATTACTCCCGAGCCGGAAGCCACACCTTCGGCTTGCCTTCGCATCCGAATCGGCGCAGCCGTCATCGAGGTTGACGCCGGGTTCAATCCCGCTTTGCTCCGCGACGTGGTGCAGGCTTTGGAGGTCATATGCTGAGCGAATTAACCAGCCGTCAGGTATTTCTGGCTTGTGGCAGCACGGATTTACGTAAATCCATCGACGGATTGGCTGCTCTTGTCCAAGAGGGGCTCGGACTGAATCCATTCTCTCCATGCTTGTTCGTCTTTTGCAACCGCGAGCGGAACAAGTTAAAGATCTTGTATTGGGAGCACAACGGTTTCTGGCTGTTCTACCGCCGGCTCGAGCGCGGCACGTTCCAGTGGCCCAGGGATCACAGCGATCCGGTCACGGTCACGACCCGCGAGCTCCGCTGGCTGCTGGACGGACTTTCGCTCAGCCAGCGGCAGGCTCACCCGAAAGTGACCGCCGCTACGGTCATTTAGCAATCTATTCCTTACTTAATTCGACATATGTTATGGCAGGCGTTGCTCCCATCCGTGCCGAAGTATACCATATGGAAAATCGAGCGGAATCGCCTCAGATCGAAGAGCTTCGGCAACAAAATGCGAAGCTGGAACAACAAAATATCGAGCTATCGGCCAAGCTCAAGTGGTACGAGGAACAGTTCCGTCTGGCGCAGCAAAAGCGCTTCGGCACTTCCAGCGAGAAGACGAATCCGGACCAGATGGAGCTGAATCTGTTCAACGAAGCCGAAGTGCTGGCCACACCAGCCGGACAAGAGCCACCTACAGAGAAGATCACGTACGAGCGCCGCAAACAGACGGGCAAGCGTGAAGACGACTTCTCCGACCTGCCGGTAGAGACCGTCGTGTACAAACTCGAGGAAGGCGAACAGTCCTGTGCTTGCTGCGGCGGCTCGCTGCATGAGATGACGACTGAGATGCGCAGCGAGATCGCGCTGGTGCCCCCGCAGGTCAAGGTCATGCGGCATATTCGTCAAGTCTATGCTTGCCGCCACTGCGAGCGTCATGAGATCCAGACACCCATCGTCACGGCGCCCATGCCGAGGCCCGTCTATCCCGGAAGCTTGGCTTCGCCGTCCAGCATGGCCTACGTCATGACGCAGAAATATGTGGATGGCTTGCCCCTGTACCGGCAAGAGCAGCAGTTCGCGCGTCTTGGCTATACGTTGTCTCGCCAGACGATGGCGAACTGGATGATGTATGGTGCGGAGCAATGGCTGTCTCCGCTGTTTGCTGCCATGAAGGCGTATCTGCTGCGGCAAGAAGTGCTGCATGCCGACGAGACGACGCTTCAGGTGCTGCGCGAAGAAGGCAAGTCCGCGGAAGCGACGTCCTACCTGTGGCTATATCGGACCGGACGTGATGTGCCGCCGGCAATACTCTACGAATACCAACGGACGCGGGGCGGCGAACATCCGCGCAACTTCCTGTCCGGATTCAAAGGCTATTTGCATGTGGATGGGTACCCTGGGTACCACAAGGTGGCAGACGTGAAGCTCGTCGGTTGTTGGGCACATGCCCGGCGCAAGTACGACGAGGCGCTGAAGGCAGGGCCGCCGGAGATGAGGAAGCTGGGAACCGTTGCAGGACAGGGCCTGGCTTACTGTAACCAGCTGTATGCGATTGAACGGGACCTTGCCGAAGTCTCCGCTGAAGAGCGACAGGCGAAGAGGCAGGAGCAAAGCCTGCCGGTGCTTAACGCCTATCATGGATGGCTGAAGGAGCAACGGTCCAAAACCTTGCCGAAGAGCCTGTCCGGTCAAGCGATCGCCTACAGCTTGAATCAGTGGGATAAGCTTACCGCGTTCCTGTCAGATGGGCGGCTGGAGCTCGACAACAATCGGAGCGAGCGGTCGATCAAACCGTTCGTGATCGGGCGCAAAAACTGGCTGTTCGCCAACACGCCTCGCGGCGCGAAGGCTAGCGCGGTAATCTACAGCGTGATCGAATCGGCCAAGGAGAATGGTCTGCACCCGTTCAACTACTTAAAGTACCTCTTCGAGCAGTTGCCGCAAATCTCTGGACCGCTCGATGCCGACGCGCTCGAACCCTTCATGCCATGGTCGCACGAGCTACCGGCTGAGTGCCGATTAAGTAAAAAGTAACTACAGATTAGTCGAACTGAGCTCCCGCCGCTAGGTGGGGCTATTTGACGCTTACGACGGACTACATGTCGGGTAAGCGGCGGGCTTGATGGCAAGAAGGGGATCAGACGGACTACATGGCGCTTTAGCGGCGGGCTTGACGGCAAGAAGGGGATCAGACGGACTACATGGTGGTTAAGCGGCGGGCTTGACGGCAAGAAGGGGATCAGACGGACTACATGGTGGTTAAGCGGCGGGCTTGACGGCAAGAAGGGGATCAGACGGACTACATGTCGGTTAGGCGGCGGGCTTGACGACAAGAAGGGGATCAGACGGACTACATGGCAGTTAAGCGGCGGGCTTGACGGGCAAGAAGGGGACTGGATGGACTACATGGCGTGTTGGAGTAGGGTTTGGCGGGCTAGAAGGGGATCGGACGGACTACATGTCGGTTAAGCGGCGGGAATGCCGGTAAATATCAATGGCAAAATCCCCAATGGTCAAATCCGCCGCGATTACCGCTCCGTCGAACAATGGTGTAAAATGGCTGTAGCAGGATACGTTCGCCCTACAAGTGCGAGAAGGAGAGACGCCCTTGCAAATTTTGGCCATGTTGACGATGCTGATCGACCATATCGGCTTTATCTTTTTTCCCGATCTGGATTTGCTGCGAGTGATCGGCCGGATCGCGTTTCCGCTGTATGCGTACGGCATTGCGCTCGGCTACCGCCGCACCCGCAACGTGCGCAGATACCTCTTCCGCCTTGCCGCGCTCGCCGGGATATCGCAAATTCCTTACATGATCGCGTTCCAGTGGGAGCGGATCAACGTCATCGGCACGTTCGCGGCGTGTCTGATCGTCATGATGCTTCTGGATCGCTTTAAAGGGAACGGACCGGCCGCCGCGATCGTTGGCCTCGCCGGCGCCGCGCTGCTGGAATGGCTGCCGTTCGAATACGGGGCGTACTGCCTTGCGCTGGTGCTGATGTTCCGCTACGTTCCGCGGGATTACTGGTTGCTCGTCCACGGGGACTGAATGTGGTTTATTTCGTGTACCACGGATGGTGGGTTCAACTTTTCAGCATTATTCCGACGATGCTAGTCGTTCTCGGCGGCAGTTGGCTGGAAAAATGGGACCGAAAACGCGTTCCGCGCTGGCTGTGGCTCTCCTTTTATCCGGGTCATCTGGCGTTGCTCGCGCTGGCGGGTTTTTGGTGGTACGGGGAAGACTACGGCGTTCTGCCCTGGGAACTGTAGCGAGCCTTCCTACGGATGAGCCGTCCGCCCGCGCGCCGCTATTCGTCCGTCCGAACGACAATGGGGATAGGCCTTCTTTTCCTTCGGAATTCAAAGCGGAATTGAACATTGTCCCGAAATTGATTACACTCTATTTAGCAAAAAAACGAACGCAAGGAGAGAAACATCATGACGCAGCAACCGAAATTATCCCCTCTGGTCCAGGCCCTGGATCTTCAGCCCCACGTGGAGGGAGGCTGGTATAGGGAAATGTGGCGCGCATCCGTCGAAATTCCCAAGGACGTGCTCGGTCCCGCCTATTCTTCCGCCCGCGCGGCGGCCAGCTCCGTCTACTTCCTCCTCCACCCCGGCGAGGTTTCCGAGTGGCACACGGTATTGTCCGACGAATTGTGGCTGTTCCACTCCGGCGGCCCGCTGCAACTGACGCTCGGCGGCAAAGGGGACAAGCCGGAGGAGCAGGAACGCATCGTTCTCGGCATGGATATCGCGGCCGGCCAGCGCCCGCAAGCGCTTGTCCCGGCAGGCGCGTGGCAGACGGCGACTCCTCTGACGGACGAGCCCGTATTCGTGACGTGCATCGTCGCTCCCGCCTTCCATTTCGACGATTTCAAACTGATCGACCCGGCAAAATAACGATCGCGTAATAAGGTTGGGATAAGCTGGGAAGATTAGGACCGAAGCTTGAAAAAACGCCGTTTTCCAGCCTCTCTCGATCTATATTGACAGCAAAAAAAGAAAACTGTAAACTTAATTAAATTATAATGTAAGTATATTTGACATGATAGATTTTCAATCGCGTCGGATCGCGAATGCCGGCCGGCAGAATTCATTTTTTCGAATATAAGGGATGACATATGGCAAACACGAACGGCTTGGCGATTCATCGGTTGGTAGGCGGCACCGCGTTGGTTACGGGAGCGGCCAGAGGTTCGGGAAGGGCGATCGCGGAAGCGTTCGTCGCCATGGGAGCCGATGTGCTCGCCATCGATTTGCTCGACATGGAGCCGATCCCCGGAGCGGTTTCGCTGAAATTGGACATTACGGACGAAGCGGCGGTCGAGCGGGCGGTGACGGACGGCTTGAACGGCCGGCCGTTCCAAATCGTGGTCAACAACGCCGGCATTTACAAGCAGTCCCCGTTCGAGGAGCATTCGACGGATCTGCTGAACAAGATCATGAGCGTAAACGTAACGGCCCCGTTCGTGATCATGAGGGCGGCGGCGAATGCGCTGATCGACCGTAAGCTGCCCGGCGCTTTTATCAATTTGTCCAGCATCGGCGGGACGCACGCCCACCGCAATTGCGCGGGCTATTGCGCCTCCAAGGCGGCCGTGCTGGGACTGACCCGGGCGACGGCGCTCGATCTCGCTCCGCACGACATTACGGTCAATTCGATTTGCCCCGGAACCGTCGAGACGGATATGATCGCGCAGGTAGCCCAGGACTTGACCGTCGAGCTTGACACGGACATTGACGGCGCCTGGAAGTACTTATACGGCAAAATTCCGCTCGGGCGGTTCCAGAAGCCGGAGGACGTCGCCTCGATGGCGGTTTTCCTTGCTTCCATGGGGGCTCGCAACGTTACGGGGGCCCAGCTTACGCTGGACGGCGGCGAAACCGCGGTCTGACGTAACGGCTGATGACGGCCGTTGCGCGGTCGCGAAGATAAACGGTCGTTGCGCGGTCGCGATGATAAATGGCCTTAGCGCGGTCGCGATGATAAACGGCCTTAGCGCGGCCATGCGAAGAATAGCGGCACATCCGCGCCAATCGGCGCTGGTGCATATAAAACCCTTAACCGGGGAGGAGAGATATCTAAATGAGCAGCAAACGCAAATTCACCCTCGGCGCATGCCTTATGGCTTTGACGCTCGTCGTCGGCGCATGCGGCGCCGGCAACAACAACAACGCGGGAAGTTCGCCTTCCGCATCCCCGACCGCATCCGGCGCGGCAAGTCCGACCGCTTCGGCATCGGAATCGGCTGCCGCAAGCGACGTCAAGGTCGCGATCGTGTTCGCCACCGGGGGCTTGGCGACAAATCGTTTAACGACAACGGGTATGCCGGCGCCGAAAGAGCAAAAAGCGAGCTCGGCATCGAGTATGATTACGTAGAACCGACGGATATTGCCGAATACGAAGGCTACCATCGCGATTTCGCGAAGGACGGCGAATACGATCTGATCGTCGGCATCGGCTTCGACCAGGTGGACGCCATTTCCAAAGCGGCGGACGAGTTCCCGGATCAGAAGTTCCTGATCATCGACTCGACGGTCGACAAGCCGAACGTCGCTTCCGCCGTCTTCAAAGACCAGGAGGGCGCATTCCTCGCCGGCGCGGTTTCCGCGCAAAAGTCCGAATCCAAAACGATCGGCATCGTCGGCGGCATGGACATCCCGCTCATCAACGCGTTTGTCGCCGGCTTCAAATCCGGCGCGCAATACATCGATCCGAACGTGAACGTGCTGGTGAACTACGTCGGCAGCTGGAACGATTCCAATACGGCCAAGGAAATGGCGATTTCGATGTATGACGGCGGCGCCGACATCGTATACGGAGCAGCCGGCGCCTCGGGCCTGGGCGTATACAACGCCGCCAAGGAGAAGGGAAAATGGGCGGTCGGCGCCGACATGATTCCTTCCCAGGATCCGGATGCCCTGTATCTGACGACCGTCAAACGGGTCGACAACGTCGTCTTTAACCAAATTCAAGCGATCATCGACGGAAGCTGGCAGGCCGGCATTCAAAGCCTCGGCGTCAAGGAAGAAGCCGTAGGCTATTCCGTAGAAGGCGCGACGATCGAAACGCCGCAAGAATTCATCGACAAGGCCGAAGAACTGAAGGCAAAAATCGCGAGCGGCGAGCTTGTCGTTCCGGCCGCCCTCGAAGAAGTCGATCCATTCCTTGCAAACAACAAAAATTCCTGATTTCAGCCACAAGCAAATCCCATAAGCACTACAGAAATAAGGGTATTCTCAAAATACCCTTATTTCTCTTTAACGGAGCTACCAACTTTACGGAGGGGCAGCCATGAACGCGGTGGAGATGACTAAGATAACCAAACGTTTCCCCGGCACCGTCGCGAACGATTCCGTCACCTTCACGATGGAAAAAGGCGAAATTCATAGCCTTCTTGGCGAAAACGGCGCGGGAAAAACGACACTCATGAAAATACTTTACGGCATGTACCAGCCGGACGAAGGACAGATCCGGCTGAACGGGGAACAAACGGTAATCGCCAGCCCCTCCGTTGCCATTCGGAACGGAATTGCCATGGTTCACCAGCATTTTATGCTCGTGGACAATTTGACCGTCGCGGAAAACGTCGTTCTCGGCTACGAGCCGAAGCGAAGCGCGTTTTTCGACATGGGCAAGGCGCTTCAGGAAGTCGAGGCGATTTCGGTCAAGTATGGATTAAAGGTGGATCCGAAGGCAAAAATCGAGGATTTGCCCGTCGGCGCGAAGCAGCGCGTCGAAATTTTGAAGGCTTTGTACCGCAAGGCGGACATTTTGATTCTGGACGAGCCGACGGCGGTGCTGACGCCGCTCGAAGTAGACGATTTGTTCCGCGTGCTTCGGGAGCTTCGGAGCGAAGGCAAGACGATCACCATCATTACGCACAAATTGAAAGAAACGATGGAACTGGCCGATCGCGCGACCATCTTGCGCACCGGAAAACTGATCGGCACCGTGCGCACGTCCGAAACGAATTCGAATCAATTGGCCGAAATGATGGTCGGGCGGAAAGTATCGTTCGACGCGGCGCCGCCGTCGACCTATGAACATCGCGTCCCCTTGCTGTCCGTTAAAGACGGCAACAAAAGCGTTCGCAAAGTTCCGGTGCTGAAGAACTTCAACCTGGAACTGCTCGCCGGGGAAATCGTCGGGCTTGCCGGGGTGGAAGGCAACGGACAGACGGAGCTGATCGAAGCGTTGACGGGCTTAAGCCCGCTCGACAGCGGCACGGTCAAGCTGCGAGACCAGGATGTGACAAAGCGATCCCCTTCCGAGATGATCGAGCTGGGCATCGGACATATTCCGGAGGACCGCAACAAGCTCGGGCTCGTCGGGGACTTTTCCATAAAGGAAAACATCGCGCTCGGTTACCACAACCGCGCCGACTTTCAAAAAAGCCGGGTCATCAAAACCGGTTTTCTCAAAACTTACGCCAATGAAATTCGCTCCAGGTTCAGGATCAAGTCCGAGAGCGTCGAAGCGCCGGTCAAGTCGCTTTCCGGCGGCAACCAGCAGAAGGTCGTCATCGGCCGCGTGCTGTCGCAAAATCCGGACGTGATCATCGCGGCCCAGCCGACGCGCGGGGTCGATATCGGCGCCATCGAGTACATCCACGAACAATTGATCGCCATGCGCGATCAAGGCAAAGCGGTGCTGCTCATCTCGGCCGAACTGGATGAAATCCGCAAGCTAAGCGATAAAATCGCCGTCATTTACGAAGGCTCGATCGTCGCGTTCGACCGTGCGGACGCGTTTGACGAATACGAGCTCGGAGCTTATATGACCGGCGGGACGCATGATCGGCAAGGAGGCAGGAGCAGCTGATGGAACAACGTTCGAACGCATGGCTGAAGACGGGGGCAACGACGTTTCTTTCCATTTTGGCCGCCTTTGTCGTCAGCGGCATCGTCTTGCTGATCGGCGGCCATTCGCCGATCGAGGCGTTCGGCACGATGGCGCAGGGCGCATTCGGCGACGCCGACGCATGGGGCAAGACCCTCGCCAAAACGACGCCGCTTATTTTGACGGGACTTGCGGTCGCGATCGCGTTCAAAGGCGGACTTTTCAATATCGGCGCCGAAGGTCAGCTTTATCTCGGCGGCATGACGGCGGCGCTTGTCGGCGTTTATATGACGGGCGTGCCCGGATTCATCCACGCCTTTATCGCGCTCGCCGCCGGCGGCATCGTCGGCGCCCTGTGGGCCGGCATTGCCGCATACATGAAAGTGAAGTGGAAAGCGCACGAAGTCATCGTAACGATCATGATGAACTACATCGCGACGCTGTTTACCGCGTATCTCGTCAATTATACGTTCAAGGCGGAAGGCATGGTGCCGCGGACGGAAGAGGTGGCCGCTTCCGTTCAATTGCCGACGCTCATTCCGCACAGCCAGCTCACGGTCGGGTTGTTTATCGCGATCGGTTGCGCGCTGTTCCTCTTCTGGTTTATGAAGTACACCGTGCCGGGCTATGAAATCCGCGCGGTCGGGCTCAATCCGGACGCGGCTCGCACGGGCGGCATTTCGATCGGATGGCGCATGATTTTCGCGATGCTGCTCAGCGGCTTTTTCGCGGCGATCGCCGGAGGCGTCGAAGTGCTCGGCGTGCATCACTACTTTTTGCAGGGAATCTCGCCGGGCTACGGATTCGACGGAATTGCCGTCGCCGTCCTGGCCCGAAACAATCCGATCGCCATTTTGTTTTCCGCCTTGCTGTTCGGCGCTCTTCGCGCCGGAGCGACGGGCCTCGACCGGCATACGGACATTCCCGGCGATTTCGTCGTCATGATTCAGGCATTCGTCGTCATTTTCGTCGCGACGCCTTGGCTCGTTCGCAAATACAAATTACGCAAGAAGCGGGTGAATCAACATGGAAGTTAATCTGGACTATTGGATTTCGCTGCTGACCAGCTGCTTGCGAATTGCCGTCCCGATTGCTTTCGCCGCTATCGGCGCCCTGTTGTGCGAACGGGCGGGCATCGTCAACATCGGCATCGAGGGCATGATGCTGACCGGCGCTTTTGCCGGGGTTTACGGTTCCTATATTACGGGCAGCGCCTACGGAGGCCTGCTTATTGCCATGATCGGCGGCGGGCTGGTCGGGTTATTGCATGCGGTGCTTACGATCGCGTTCAAGACGGATCATATTATAAGCGGTCTCGGCATCAATTTGCTGGCGCAGGGTTTGACGGTCGTGCTGCTGATGACGATCTGGGACTCGAAGGGCAAATCGCCGGACGTAGAGGGATTCACCAATTTATCGATTCCCTTGATCAAAGACATTCCGTTTATCGGCCCGATCATCGGCAATATGAACATTCTGTTTTATTTGCTGATCGCCGTCGTCATCGTGACGTGGATCGTGCTGTTCAAGACGGTGTTCGGCCTGAGGGTGCGCGTCATCGGCGAAAATCCGCAAGTCGCGGATACGCTCGGCGTGCACGTGTACAAAATGCAATACATTTGCGTTATCCTGTGCGGCGTTCTGGCGGGAATCGGCGGCGCTTGCCTTTCGATCGGCGACGTGCATTTCTTCAACCGGGACATGGTCGCCGGGCGCGGCTATATCGCGCTGGCCGCCATGATTTTCGGCGGATGGAATCCGGTCGGGGCGTTCGGCAGCAGCATGCTGTTCGGCCTCGCGCAAAGCTTGCAAATTCGTTTGCAGGTGTTCGACATCCCGGTTCAGTTCGTTCAAATGCTGCCCTACATCCTGACGATCGTCGTGCTCGTCGTATACCGCAATCGCAACCGCGCGCCGGCTGCGTCCGGCAAACATTTCCGAAGAGGTGAGACCTGATGCGGACGGAAGAAACGGAACTTTTGCGCAGGCTTCCGAAAACGGATTTGCACATTCATCTGGACGGAAGCTTGAAGCCGTCCACGCTCGTCGAACTGGCGCAGGCGCAGGGGATCGAGCTGCCGGCTTCCGGCGGCGAGGGCATGCGCCCGTACATGACCGTAGGCGACGAATGCGCCAGTCTTGTCGACTACTTGAGCAAGTTCCATTGGGCGTCGAAAGTGCTGCATACCGCGGAAGCCCTTGAGCGGGCGGCGTTCGAGCTGGCGGAGCAAGCGGCGGAACACGGCGTGCGCTATGTCGAGGTACGGCTCGGCCCGCAGCTTCATCGGGAGAAAGGACTTGCGGTCGACGAAGTGCTGCTCGCCGCGGTGCGGGGGCTCGCGCGAGGCGAAGCGGCATTCGGCGTCAAAGGCCGGGTGATCGCCGCCTGCCTGCGCAATCATTCCGTCGCGGCCAACCGCGAGGTGGTCGAGGCCGCTGTTCGGCTGCGCGATCAAGGCGTCGCGGCGGTCGACCTGGCGGGGCCCGAAGCCGGCCATCCGCCCGAGGCGCACCGCGATGCGTTCGCGCCGGCGCTGCAGGCGGGCATGCCGATTACGATTCATGCGGGCGAAGCCGCCGGACCGGAAAGCGTGCGGGGCGCGCTCGAAGCGCTCGGGGCGAACCGCATCGGCCACGGCGTGCGGACGAAGGAGAATCCGGCGCTGCTTGCGCTCGTCCGGGAGCGCAGGGTTCCGCTGGAAATGTGCCCGGTCAGCAACATTCAGACGAAGGCCGCGGCAGACTGGGAGTCGTATCCGATTCGCGATTATTTCGACCAAGGCCTCTTCGTTACCGTCCATACCGACAACATGACCGTCTCGAACACCGACATGACGAAGGAATACGCCGTGCTGATCGACAAGTACGGCTTTACGATGCCGGAAATCGGGCGGCTGATTTTAAACGGCGTGGAGGCGGCTTTTTTGGACGAGACGGAGAAGGCGGAGCTGCGCAAGGAATTTGTCCGGGAGCTTCGGCAGCTCGGAATCGAGGTAGGATAACATACGATCGGATGGTCCAAGGCCGTTTCCCCACTTTGCCGCGGGGGACGGTCTTTTTTAATCGAGTGATCAGGCCTCGCCAGGTTGCGCAAAATCCAGGTCTGTTGAGTTGAGTATCGCCGGCGGTTGACGAACAAACTTCCCTTGGTTTAATATTAACTAAATTAATCGGAATACTAATTATATAGCGAACTTAATCTGGCAGACGACCGGAAAACCGGAGACTGTTTCTCATTCGATATGGGGAGCGGTCTTTTTTGTCATTCACCGGGAATTCCGCAGCGCCGCTTGAAATGCAAGCGCAGGGGGGAGAGGGCATGAACATTGAAAATATGGAAGCTTTCGTCTACGTCATTCATTTCGGAAGCTTCAACAAAGCCGCCGAAGCGCTGTTTCTGTCCCAGCCCTCGGTGACGGCGCGCATCCAGTCGCTCGAACGGGAGCTCGACTGCCGGCTGTTCGACCGGCTCGGCAAGCAGGCCGTGCTGACCGAGGAGGGGAAGCGATTCCTTCCTTATGCCCAGCAGATTTTGCAAACGTACCAGAAAGGACGGCAGCACGTCCAGCAAAAACGCAAGCTCGCGGGCGAGCTGCGCATCGGCTGCACGGTATCGGTCGCCCATTACGTCGTTCCCGAACTGCTGCCGCTTCTCCAGGAGCAATACCCGGACTTGCATTTCAAATTCACGACCGGCGTGACCGACGAGCTGGTCGGAAAAGTGCTGAGCAAGGAAATCGATATCGGCTTCGTGCGCAGCGTCGCCCATCCGAATCTGGCCTCCGTCAAATTTTACGAGGACCCGATCCGGCTTCACGTGTACGAAGGCCACCCGTTCGTCGAAAAGGACGATTTGACCGTCGAAGCGATCGGAAGTCAGCCGCTCGTGTTTTTCGAGTGCGGGGCGCTCGACTGGCAGCGGGTGCATCGGATCTTCGAGTCGCTGAGGCAGCCGCCGAACGTCGTCATCCAGACGGACAATTCGGAAATGGCCAAAAAACTGGTCATGAAAAAGGCGGGCATCTGCTTTTTGCCGTCGATGTGCGTGCGGGGGGAAGTGGCGGAGGGAAGGCTGCTTCCGGTCCATATCCCGGAGACGGCCGGCATTTCGATGCAGACGAACATCGTAACCGCGCAAGGGGAGCACGAGGACATCGTGCGCGCGCTGCTGCGGATCGGCCGCAAGCTGAATTTTGGCGGTTGACCGGTTATTCAATTGTTGCATCGATCGATAGATTTTCTCTATTGTCCCGCGCATTGACGGGCGTCGGCGCCGGGTGATACATTGGATTCCAATAATTCAAACTTAACAAGTAGGAATTATAAGTTATCTTCGAGTGGAGGGGTATATCTTGAAAAAAACGAGAAAAACGCCGTTCCGTCTGTCCATGAACCTGCTGGCGATTTGCGCCGCGGCCGCGCTGCTGGCCGGCTGCGGCGCAAGCAGCGCGGGCCCTAATGCGGCAAGCGGCTCCGGCGCGGGGAACGCCTCCCCGAACGCGGCTTCCGATTCGGCCGGATCGCCTTCGGCTTCGGGGAGCGCCGGCGCGCAGCCTTCGCAGGAAGCGAAGAAAATCATCGTCGGAACGGGAACGCAGTTTCCCAACGTGTGCTTTATCGACGAGAACGGCAAGCTGACCGGATTCGACGTGGAGCTCGTCCGGCTGATCGACGAACGGCTGCCGGATTATGCGTTCGAGCTGCAAACGATGGAATTCACGAACCTGCTGCTCAGCCTGGAAACGAAAAAAATCGACATCGTGGCCCATCAGATGGAGAAAAACCCGGAGCGCGAGCAGAAATATTTGTTTAACAAAGAGCCCTATGCGGCGTGGAAAAACAAAATCGTCGTCGCCAAGGACAACGGCGACGACATTCGGACGCTCGACGACCTGAAAGGCAAGAAGGTGCTGACGACGGCGACGAGCGCGCAGGCGACGATTCTCGAAAACTACAACAAGGACAACGGCGATGCGATCGAAATCGTGTACCAGAACGGAGCCGCGAACGATACGGTGTCGCAAATCGTGTCAGGCCGCGTTTACGCGACGCTCGCCGCGGATTTCGCCCTCCAGCTGATCGATCCCGAGGGACAGCTGAAGACGGCGGGCGAAACGCTGAGCGAAGCCGATATTTTGTTCGTGTTCCGCAAGGACGACCCCGAAGCGCAGCGGCTTGCCGACCGGGTAGACGACGCGATCCGGGAATTGAAGTCGGAAGGCGCCATATCGAAGCTGAGCCTGGAATGGTTCGGAGAGGATTTCACGCAAACCGGAACCTGAAGGGGTCTGCGAATCGCCGCCGGCCCGGCGGTAGGGAGGGAATAGCGGGATGAAGGACCCCGAGCTTCGTTATGTCCTGGAATTTATCCCCAAGCTGCTAGGCAGCTTGCATACGACGCTGCTGATCGTCGCGGCGTCGATGGCGCTGGGACTCGCGATCGGCCTCGTCGTGGCGCTGCCCCGGCTGTATAAGGTGCCGCTGCTGAAGCAGCTGTCGCAATTGTATGTATCCTTTTTCCGCGGCACTCCGATTTTGATTTTGCTGTTTCTGATTTATTACGGCTTGCCGGAGCTGCTCAAGCTCGTCGAGGTCGACGTCAGCCGGACGCCCGTCATTTTCTTCGTTATTTTGACCTATGCGCTCCATTCGGCGGCTTATCTGTCCGAAGCGATTCGCGCGGCGGTGGAAGCGGTCGACCGGGGGCAGACCGAGGCGGCCTACGCGGTCGGGATGACCGGCTTCCAGGCGTTTCGCCGCGTCGTGCTGCCGCAGGCGCTGGCCGTATCGGTGCCGGTGCTCGCCAACCAGGTCATCGCGAACCTGAAGGACACGTCGCTCGCCTTTTCGCTCGGCGTCATGGAGATGACGGGGAAGGCGCAGTCGCTCGTCGCCGCCACGCAGCATTTTATCGAAGCCTATGTTTCGCTTGCGGCCATTTATTTCGTCATTAGCCTCATCCTCGAACGGCTGTTCCGGACGGCCGAGCGGAAGCTGCTGAAATTCGAGCGGCCCGATCGGGAAGCAGCATCGGTCTCGGGACGGGCAACGAGGAAAGTCCGCGGCTTGTTCCGGGGATCCGCCGGCCGCGCTTCATGGAAGGAGGC
This sequence comes from Cohnella algarum, assembly GCF_016937515.1. Taxonomy (NCBI): domain Bacteria; kingdom Bacillati; phylum Bacillota; class Bacilli; order Caryophanales; family Paenibacillaceae; genus Cohnella; species Cohnella algarum. Next base: position 38,026 of record NZ_JAFHKM010000002.1, on the reverse strand, counting down.
GCATGCCGATGAAGCTTGACGGAGGATTTATCGCCGAAGCGTTCGTCCGGCTGCTGGACGCGATTCCGACGACGCTGCTCATCACGTTCGTGTCGGTCGCATGCGGGTTCGTCATCGGCACGGTCGCCGCCCTGCTGAGAGTATACGAGGTGCCCGTATTGGGCCGGCTTGCGGCCGCCTACGTCGCGGTCGTTCGCGGCACGCCGATGCTGACGCATTTGCTGATCGTTTATTTCGGCCTCCCGATTCTGATCGACGGAACGGCGCAGGGGCTCGGGCTTGGCTTTCGCGCGGCGTCGATTCCGATGATCGGGTTCGCCTACATTTCTTTTTCGATTACGGCGGGGGCCTACTTGTCCGAGGTGGTGCGGTCGGGGATGCTGGCGGTAAGCCGGGGACAGCTGGAAGCGGCGCTATCGGTCGGGATGACGACGCCGCAGGCGCTTCGCCGGATCGTGTTTCCACAGGCGTTGGCCGCCAGCCTTCCGAACCTGTCCAATTCGGTCATCGGGATGCTGCACGGCTCGACGCTCGCTTTTACCGTCTCGGTCGTCGATATCAACGCGAAGGCGCAAATCGTCGCCGCGACGAATTGGAAGTTTTTCGAGGCTTATTTGGCCGCCGCCGTCATTTATTGGGGCTTGACGATCGCGATCGAGCGCGCGTCCGGTCTCATCGAGAGACGGATCGGCGCCTATAACCGGGGAGGCGTGGCATGATCGAGCTTACGGAAGTGCGCAAGACGTTCGGCAAGCAGGAGGTGCTCAAGGGCATCAACCTGAAGGTGGAAAAAGGAGAAGTCGTCGTCATCGTCGGACCGAGCGGCTCGGGAAAAACGACGCTGCTGCGCTGCATCAATTATTTGGAGAAGCCGACTTCGGGCGAGGTGGCGGTAAGCGGATCGAGGGTTAGCGCCGGCCGGGCGCAGCGGAAGGAAGTGCTGGAGCTGCGGCGCAAGACGACGATGGTGTTCCAGCAATACAACCTTTTCCGCCACAAGACGGCGCTCGAAAACGTGATGGAGGGCCTCGTCGTCGTGCGGAGGCTGCCGAAGGCCGAAGCCCGCGAACGGAGCGTCCGGCTGCTAGAAAAGGTCGGCCTCGGCGCCAAGCTGGACGCTTATCCGAGCCAGCTGTCCGGAGGCCAGCAGCAGCGGGTCGGCATCGCCCGGGCGCTGGCGCCGGAGCCGGACGCGATTTTGCTGGACGAACCGACGTCCGCGCTCGATCCGGAGCTGGTCGGCGAGGTGCTGGACGTCATCCGCAAAATCGCCAGGGAGGGCATTACGATGATCGTCGTCACCCATGAAATGAGCTTCGCGCAGGACGTGGCCAGCCGGGTCGTCTTCATGGACCGGGGAGCGATCGTCGAGGAAGGAACGCCCGCCGAGCTGTTCGCAAGGCCGAAGGAGGAGAGAACGAAGCAGTTTTTGAAACGGGTGCTCCCCGAAGCGAGCTATTCGATTTAGTCCCCGGAAAGGATGATGGAACGTGGTTATCAAACTGGGCATTTTGGATCAAAGTCCTCTCTTCGAAGGGGAAAACGCCTCGGACGCGTTCGCGCACACGCTGGAAATCGCGCGGCTTGCCGAACGGCTCGGCTACGAGCGGCTGTGGGTGTCCGAACATCACGACAGCGCGCAGGTCGCCGGATCGTCCCCGGAGGTGCTGATCGCGTATTTGCTGGCGAAAACCGAGAAAATCCGCATCGGCTCCGGCGGCGTCATGCTGCAGCATTACAGCCCGTACAAGGTGGCGGAAAACTTCAACGTGCTCGCGGCGCTCGCCCCGGGCCGCGTCGAGCTCGGCGTCGGCCGGGCTCCGGGCGGGCTGCCGAATTCGACGAAGGCGCTGCAAAAAGGGGTAGCGGAGCCGACGCCGCTCGAAGGCAAGCTGGCCGAGCTGGAGCAGTACTTGCACGACCGGCTGCCGGAGGATCACCCCTTGCCGGGGCTCAAGGCGTATCCGGCCGTCGACCGTCCCGCCGAGCTGTACGTGCTCGGAACGAGCGTCGCGAGCGCGGAGCTGGCGGCGCAGGCGGGACATCCTTACGTGTTCGCGTTGTTTATCAACGGGGACATCGAGGTTGCGGAGGCGGCGTTTGCGGCTTACAGGGCGAAGTTCGACGGGGGGAAAGGAACGGTCCCCCGCCCGATGTTGGCTTTGTCCGTCATCGTCGCGGAAACGGACGGGGAAGCGGCCTCGCTGGCCGAGGAGATCAAAATCGTGAAGATCAGGCTGGAAAGCGGCCGGACGATCACGGTCGGAACCGTGGAGCACGCCGAAGAGTTCGGGCGCCAGACGAACGAGCGCTTCACGATCGAGGTGCGGGAGGCGGACGTGACGAAAGGGTCGCCGTCGGCCGTCCGCGCCAGGCTGCTGGAACTGTCGGAGCGTCTCGGCGCCGAGGAGATTATCGTGACGACGGGGATCAAGGACTTTGCCCGGCGCAAGCGTTCGTTCGAACTGCTGAAAGAGGCGTTCGCCGAGCTGCCGGCGGGAAGGGAGGAGCGGCGATGAGCGAATCCGCGGTTTATCCAACGCCGACGGCGGAGCTTGCGGAGCGGCTGGTCGCGATTCGGCGGGAGCTGCATGCGCACCCCGAGCTGTCGCACGAGGAATTCCGGACGACGGCGGCGATTCGCGGCTGGCTGTCCGAAGCGGGCGTCCGGATCGCGGACGTTCCGCTTCGGACGGGATTGGTTGCCGAAGCGGGAGGCTTCGCCGGCGGGCCGGTCGTCGCCTTGCGGGCGGACATCGACGCGCTGCCGGTCCGCGAGGAAACCGGGCTGCCGTTCGCTTCGAAGCACGACGGCAAAATGCACGCCTGCGGCCACGACTTTCATGCGGCGGCGCTGCTCGGAGCGGCCTTTCTGCTCAAGGAAAAGGAGCGGGAGCTGCCGGGCACGGTCCGGTTTGTTTTTCAGCCGGCCGAGGAGAAGGCGCAGGGCGCGGGACTGGTGCTGGCCAGCGGGGCCCTGGACGGCGTCCGGGCGATTTTCGGGCTGCACAACAAGCCGGATTTGCCGGTCGGCCGGATCGGGATCAAGGCGGGGCCGCTGATGGCCGCCGCCGACGGCTTCGTCGTCGAGCTGCGGGGCGTCGGCAGCCATGCGGCCGTTCCGGAAGCGTCCGCCGATCCGATCGTGGCGGCTTCCCATGTCGTGGCCGCGCTGCAGACGATCGTCAGCCGCAACGTCGGCCCGCTGCAGAGCGCGGTCGTCAGCGTGACGCGCATCCAGGGAGGAACGAGCTGGAACGTCATCCCGGAGACGGCCGTGCTGGAGGGGACGCTGCGGACGTTCGATCCGGACGCGCGAAGGCTCGTCCGGGAGCGGTTCGCGCAGCTTGCCGAAGGGGTGGCGGCGGCGCTCGGGACGAAAGCGGAGGTTCGCTGGCTCGAGGGTCCGCCGGCGGTGACGAACGATCCGTCCTGGATCGAAACCGCACTTGCGGCCGCCGCGAAAGCGGGGCTTGAGGCGATCGAGCCCGTCCCGTCGCTTGCGGGCGAGGATTTCGCGTTCTATCAGCGCGAAATTCCCGGCGTGTTCGCGTTCGTCGGCACGAACGGCCCGCACGAATGGCATCACCCGGCCTTCGACCTGGACGAGCGGGCGCTGCCGCTCGCCGCGGCCTATCTGGCCGCGGCGGCGGAGGAGGCGCTGCGCCGGTTGGCCGGTCCCCATGCGGCCGGGAACGCTTCGGCCGAACCCGGCGCAGGGACCGGCGAGACTGGCGCGGCAGGCGATCGTTCCGACGGCGGGACTATTTTGCAGGAGGGATTCCGATGAGCTTAAGCCCGAACGAAATCGAGCGTTATTTGAATACGATCAAGCCGCTGCGCGAAGCGGTCGAGGGACTTTCGGAAGATCAGCTGAGACGCAAGCCGGCGCCGGACAAATGGAGCGTGACCGAGGTGCTGTCCCATTTGGCGGATCATCATCTCGTCGTGTCGTTCCGGATCCGGGAAATCGTTTCCGGCTCCGTCGCGAGGCTCCCCGCCTTCGACCAGGACGATTGGGTGAGCCGAACGTTTGCCAACGAAGGCTCGGCGGCGGACATTTTGGATTTTTTCGAGGCGCTGCTCGTTTACAACGGGCTTCTGCTGCGCCGCATCCCCGCCGAATACGGCGAAAAGTCGGCCGTCAATTTCCGCGGCGAGACGGTGACGCTGAGCGGGGTCATCCGCTCTTTTACGGAGCATTTGCAGCGGCATTTGGGCCAGATCGACCGGATCAAACGGGACGATCCGAGTTTGAGCCTGGCAAACGGACACTTTTAGGAGGGGGTCTCATGGCGCAACACGAACTTCGCATTCGCGATGCGGTCGAAGCCGACAAGGAACCGATTCGCGGCGTTTTGCTGGGAGCCTACGGGCAGTACGAAGCCCCGCTTGCCGACAAATGGCCGGCTTACCGGGAATCGATTTTGGCGTCCGTCGAGGGAGACGGCCCGAGGGCGCGGATCGTCGCGGAATGGAACGGGCGCATCGCGGGCAGCGGGCTGCTGTTCGATTCGTCGGAGGCGGCGTACGGGTTGCCCGAACTCGGAATAAACGGGCCGATCGTCCGGTTGCTCGGCGTTTCTCCGGATTTTCGGGGCAAAGGGGTCGCCACCGCGATCCTCGGCGAATGCGCGCGCCGGTCGCGCGAGTGGGGCAGCGACAGCTTGCATTTGCACACTTCGGATATCATGGCGGACGCCGTGAAGCTGTATGAGCGGCTCGGCTTCGAGCGCGCGCGCGACAAGGAGTTCAACAACGGGGAAACGCTCGTCAAATGCTACCGGCTGCGCCTCAAAGAAACCGCCTTCCATTGACGGCGGGCGGATGGATCGGAACAAGCGAAGGAGGAACACGCGAATGGCCAAAAAGCAACTGAAGCTCGGCGCCCTCATCCACGGGGTGGGCGGCAACGTATCGGCGTGGCGGCATCCGGAGGTGCCGGCCGACGCCAGCGTCAGCTTTCCTTTTTACCGGGAGCAGGCGCTTCTGGCGGAGAAGGGGAAGTTCGATCTCGTTTTTATCGCGGACGGACTGTACATCAACGAAAAATCGATCCCCCATTTTCTCAACCGTTTCGAACCGCTCACGATTTTGTCGGCGCTGGCGGCGGCGACCTCCCGCATCGGTCTCGTCGGGACGCTGTCCACCTCGTACAGCCAGCCGTTTACGGTCGCGAGGCAGTTCGGTTCGCTCGATCACATCAGCGGCGGAAGGGCGGGCTGGAACGTGGTGACGTCGCCGCTCGAAGGCTCGGCGCTCAATTACGGCGGCCGCGGGGGCGGGCCTCATCCGTCCCATGACGAAAGATACCGGATCGCCGAGGAGTTCGTCGACGTCGCGAACGGCTTGTGGGATTCGTGGGAGGACGATGCGTTCGTTCGGGACAAAGCGTCCGGGGTGTTTTTCGATCCGGCCAAAATGCACCGGCTGAACCATCGGGGAGAATATTTCAGCGTTCAGGGGCCGCTCAATATCGCGCGGTCGCGTCAGGGAAGGCCGGTGATTTTCCAGGCGGGCTCGTCGGAAAGCGGCAAAACGCTGGCCGCGAAGCAGGCGGACGCGGTATTTACCGGAAGCGAAACGATCGAGGAGGCGAAGGCGTTCTACGCCGATGTCAAAGGGCGGGCGGTCGCGCTTGGCCGCTCGAAGGACGACATCGTCATTCTGCCGGGCATCCATCCGATCATCGGGCGCACCGAGGAGGAGGCCGAGCGCAAATACGAGGAGCTTGCCGGCCTTGTGACGATCGACAAAGCGCTCGATTATTTGGGCCGGTTTTTCGAGCATTTCGACTTCTCGCGCTTTCCGCTTGACGAGCCGTTCCCGGATATCGGGGATTTGGGGCAGAACAGCTTCCGCAGCGGGACGGACAAAATCAAGCGAACGGCCAGGGAGCAAAATCTGACCTTGCGTCAGGTCGCGCTCCGCAGCGCGACGCCGCGCGGCGAGTTCGTCGGCACGCCGGAAAAAATCGCGGACCTCATCCAGCAGTGGCACGAGGAGGAAGCGGGCGACGGCTTTATCGTTCATTCGAGCTTGCCGAGCGGGCTGAACGACTTCGTGGAGCAGGTCGTGCCGATTTTGCGGTCGCGCGGCATTTTCCGCGAAGAGTACGAAAGCGACACGCTCAGGGGGAACCTGGGCGTGCCGATTCCCCCGAACCGCCATACGCTGGAGAGGGTCGGAGGCTGACGGAGCAAACGATTTCGCTTACCCGCGGCGGCAGCATAACGCTTCGGTCATCAAGTACGAGATCGTCGCCTCCGCGCCGCAGTTCATATTGGGGCCGTGCAATTGCAGGCCGTCGAAGCACGCCCCTTCCGCCGGGTCGATCATCGGCACGTGCAGATCGTTGTCGCCGTAAAACCAGGCGAGGCAGCGATCGCGCAATTTCCGCAGCGCCTCGGCATGTCCGTCCAGGCCTGCGGAAGGCGGGGCCGTCCCGCGTCGATCCGCCGCCCGCTCGCCGGCGGCCGCGGCGGAAGAGAGCGCCCGAACCGCATCCATGATGCGGTTGCGGTTGTCCTGCGCGCGTCCGAACGGGGGCGCGCCGCTCTCGGATCGGGCGGCGGCCGCCTCGGCGCCGTAGGCCTCGATCGCGCTTTTCCGGCGAATCGGCGCCAGCGCCGGACGTGCCCGATCCGCCGCCGCGGCCTCGCCCGCGCGAATCGGCGCCAGCGCCGCATCGGCTTCGCCCAACGAGAACGCGGCCCCGCGGCCCCTCGCGGCGGGCGAACCGTCCGGCGCATCCGGCGCCGCCCCGTACAACGTCCGCGAGGCTTCGGTCCGATCCGGCGAAAGCCAGGCGTCCGAACCGGTCGCCCCCAATGCGGCGCTCGTTTCGCTCAGGGCGAGCACGGAGGCCGCCTCGTCCAGCGCCAGCGCAAGCTTGAACATTTCCAGCGGCTGCTGGTCCCAGCGGCTGCTGGCCTCCGGCGAGTGCCAGCTTTCGTTGCCGATCGGACGGTACCAGCCGCTCTCCGAAGCCATCGCCCGATGAAGCGCGTGCAGGCTGGTCAGGCCGATTTCCAGCGTTTTCGCACGATGCGTGATCCGAAAAGCTTTCAGAAGCGACCAAGGAAGCACGCCGTTGCCGTACGTCATCGCGGGCTCGAACCAATGCCAGCGCTCGTCCGAATGCCGAATGTACGAGAGGACGAGCGCTTCCTCCTGCTTCAGCACCTGCTCCCGCAGCCGCTCCGCCCAGCCTTCGGGCAGCCGAATGCGGCCCCGCGCTTCCGATTCCAGCAAATGCGCGCAAGCGGCCAAGGCGAACGCGCGCCCGCGAACGGAATCGATCCGGTCGATCGTCGGGAGCGCCCGATCCAGAAGCGCGAACGCGGCTTCGCGCCGGCCCTCGGGCAGGCTCGTCCAGGCGCAGGCGCACCCCAGGATGGAACGTCCCTGACAATCGTAGGATACGTTCTCGGGCTCCGGGGTCCGGTCGTAGGCGACGTTGTTGTGGAACCAGCCGTCCTCCCGCTGGCACCAAACCAAGAAGGCCAAATAAATATCGGCAAGCTGCGTCAGCTTTTCGAGGTCGCCGGGAGCGAGCAGCTTCGCGCGCGACGGAGCGAGCCACTCCGACACGACCCACAAGGCGCGGGCGTTGTCGTCGGTCGTATAGCCTTCGGCGCGCCGCGGGATGCGGCCTAACGCATGCTCGATCAGCCCGGTGTCGTCGGTCATGCGGCTCAGGTGGCGGAAGGACGGAGCCGCATAAGCCGGTTTTTTCGCGGATTCAGCCGACATCGGCCATGCTCCACGATTTTTTTGCCGCCGCTTTTTCGAGCAGTTCCAAATATTGCGCCCCCGCCTGAGGCCACTGCATGCTGCGGCCGATGTCCGTCATCCATTTCTCGCATTCCGCGAGCAGCTCCGGATAGGTGAACAGCTCGATGATTCTGGTGCTCCAGGCATCCGTATCCCCGTAAGGAAGAAGAAGACCCTCGTAACCCTGGACAAGGTCGACGGCATAATCGTACGGCGTGCTTAAAATCGGGCGTCCGAGCCCGGCGGCGTACGCGAGCGTTCCGCTCGTAATTTGCTGCATGCCCGGATACGGGGTCGCATAGAGATCGCAGGCGGAAATGAGCGCCGCCAGCTCGTCCTCCGGCAAGTACCGGTCGACCATGCGGACATGATGCGTCAGGCCGAGCTCCCGAATCATCGCTTTCAGTTCCTCCCGGTACGCCTCGCCTTCGCGTTTGCGGACTTCCGGATGGGTTTGCCCCGCGATCACATACAGCAGGTCCGGCACCGCCCGGACCGCCGGCGCGACGGCTTTAAGAAGCGACTCCACCCCTTTGCCGCGGCTGAGCAAACCGAACTGAAACAGCACCTTGCGGTTGTCCCAGCCGTAAGCTTTGCGGGTCGCGCTGCGTTCTTTGCCGTTCGGAACCGGGGTTCCGTGAGGGATGAACGAAATTTTCTGCAGCGGAATGCCGAAATGGTCGTGAAGGTATCCGATCGCCCGGCGGTTCATGACATGGATGTAATCGCTCCGCTCGGCAATGGCCGCTTGAACCGACGCATAGGGCTCGGCGGGCTTTTCGAATACCGTATGGAAGGTCGTGACGACCGGCTTTTTCAACCGTTCCAGCAGCTCGATCGCATAGCGGCCGGCGTCTCCGCCGAAAATGCCGAATTCGTGCTGCAGCGAAACGACATGGACCGGGCTGCGGTTGATCGCATCGGCCATGCGGCGATACGCTTCCTTGTCGTTCTTGACGAGCGGGAAATGATAGGGTTCCCCGTAAAGGGAAGCTTCCTCCGGCTCGCACATCGCGACGACCGGATCGAAGGAAGCCGCCCCCTTCGCGGAGGCGACCGCTTCCCTCAAATGATGCGTATAGGTGGCTAGGCCGCATTTTTTCGGCACGTACGTGCTGATATATCCGATTTGCAACGACTTCTTGTTCAATTGAAGCACCTCCGGGAAAAGTAGGGTAACCGATCAGACGTTGCGGCGTCTGCCGAAAATAAGCGATAGAACGAACAGTACGAGAAAGACGACAAACAGCACTTTCGCGATTCCGGTCGCTGCGGCGACGATGCCTCCGAATCCGAAGATGGCGGCGACAATGGCGATGATCAAAAAGACGAAAGCCCAATACAGCATGATGAATTCCTCCTTTGCGTTTCGGTCCGGCCTGCCGTTTAGGCCTTTCGGACCTCGATAACGAATATGTACCCGGCATGGCGAGCGGCTGAAACATCCCGGCTCGCCGTTTTCATTTTTTCGAAAGGGGGTAATCCGATCGTAAGGCGTTCCGACGCCCGTAACGCACGTACCACGCACCCGAAAAGAAAAGGAAGAAAAGGAGAGAGCGCGATGAATACCCAAATCGTATATGCGTTGAGCGCCGCGCTGGTCGCCCTGAGCTTCGCTGCGTTGAGTCTGGTATTGATCAAAACGCTGCTTGCGGCCAGGCAGACGCTCGAATCCGCGAAAACGACGCTGAAACAAGCGGACGAAACGATCGAAGCCCTGCAAGGAAAAGTAGAGCGGCTTGCCGAAAACGCGAACGAAATTTCCGCCGACATCCGAAATAAGCTTCATTCCGCCGACGGCTTGTTCCGCGCGGCCCGCGACGCCGGAGCGGCGGTGCGGGAGACGACCGACGCGGCCAGGCAAATCGCCGCCAGCTTGTCGGGCGCCGTTCGGAGGCAGGCGGCCGCGATCGAACGACGGCCCGACGGCGGGGGCGGTGGATGGAATGGGCGCAGCTCGGAGCGAAGGCGGCCGGCACGATCAAGCAGGCGGCGGAATTGTTTCAAGGCAAGGACAAGCGGGTAGTAAAAGAATGAAGCCAATCAGGATGCAAAGGAGGAAGCGACATGAAAGCTTATGCGAAACTGGTGGATAACGGGCTTGAGGCGTTTGACGCCGTCAACGAGCTGCGGCGCCAAGGGTACGCGGGAGAAGAAATTTACGTGCTGGCGCACGAGACGGAGCGGACGGACCGGCTGGCGAACGCCGCGGACGCGAACACGATCGGAGCCTCGGAGGAAGGCGTGCTTCAATCCGTGGCCAATTTGTTCCGGTCCCGGGGCGACGAGCTTCGCAGCAAAATCGAGGCGATGGGCTTCGACAGCATGGAAGCCGACCGGGTCGAAGCCGAACTGGACCGGGGCAAAGTGCTCGTTATGGCGAAACGTTGACCCGGCATAGCCGGCGCCGGCACACGGGAGCAAGGAATGGAGCGCCCAGCGCCCATTCCTTATTGCCGTGTGCCGTTGCGCATGGATGAAGCGGACTGCCCCGCGCACGTTGCGATATCGCGGTCGATATAACGGTCGGTATCATGGTCATGTTACAATGGACAAAAGCAAAGAGGAGCCGAAAACTCTTATGAGCATATTGGTCGTCGACGATAACCCGATGAATGTGATGGTCGTAGAAGAAATGCTGAAGCGTTCCGGATACGAGGAAGTGGAATGCGCGCAGTCGGCCGAGGAGATGCTGCGGATCCTGCGCGGCACCCCTGAAGAAGGAGGCGCGCCGCCGCGTTCGATCGACTTGATCCTGCTGGATTTGATGATGCCGGCCGTCGACGGAATCGAGGCCTGCCGCATGCTGCAAAGCGACGAACGGCTGCGCGACATCCCGGTCATCATCGTGACGGCGATCGGCGATTCGCGAAAGCTGGCGGAGGCTTTGGACGCGGGGGCGAACGATTACGTCACCAAGCCGATCAATAAAATCGAGCTGCTGGCGCGGATTCGCTCGGCGCTCCGGCTGAAGCGGGAGCTCGATTGGCACAAGGAGCGGGATTTGCGCCTGCGGGAGGAGCTGAATTTGGCCCGGCAGGTGCAGGAAGCGGTGTTTCCGGCCGGCGTCGACGAGGAAGCGTACCGGATCCGGTCGTATTTTCGCGCGTCGGAGGAGCTGGCGGGCGATTTGTACGCGTGGCACGTCCTGGACTCTCACCGGGTCATGATCGCGGTGATGGATGCGATGGGGCACGGCATTTCCTCGTCGCTAATCAGCATGTTCACCGCGTCCGTTTTGAAGGAAGCGATGCATGCCCAAATCCGTCCCGAGCGGATCGTCGGGGAAGCGAATCGCCGGCTGATGCAGCTTCGGTACGGGAACGAGCTCGTTCAATACTACAGCACCGGCATTTGCGCGTGGATCGACTTGAGGGAAGGAACGGTCGAATGCGTGAATGCGGGGCATCCCCCCGGACTCGTCGTTCGCCGCGGAGGCAGGAGAGTGGAGCGGCTCGGGGCGACTTGTCCCCCCGTAGGCGTTTTCGAGAATTTGGCTATCCGTTCCGAAAAGGTGCGGCTGGAGCCCGGAGATACGATTTACTTGTATACCGACGGACTGATGGATTTGTTTCCCGGGGATGCGGAGGAGAAGACGAACGCCCTGATCGAGCGGCTCGCACGGTCCGGCGAGGATGAGGAAGCGCTCGAAGAGCTGCTCGTGCTGGGTTCGCTGGACAAGCGTCCCGACGACCGCTGTCTCGTGCGCGTGGACGTGAAAGGGGTGGCCGAGACAGCGTGAAAATCAAAACGAGGCTCATCGTCGGGTTCGGCATTTTGCTCGTCCTGCTCGTCGGAATCACATCGTTCGGTTACGACCGGCTGAGCCGGATGAACGACCGGCTGGTCCGATTTTACGACGATCAATTCATCAAAGTCCGCGATGCGATCGACTTGCGCAGCGGCATCGACTCCGCCGGCAATTCGGTCAACAACGTTCTGCTCAACATGCTGGACAGCGACGTGTACGCGGTCGAGGAGCTTAACCGGCAGACGGAAACCTACTCCGCGGAGCTGGAAGCGTTTCGCGGCAAGTCGTTCAGCCCGGAGGAGCGGCAGCTCGTGGACGCGGTAAGCCATGAAAGCGGCCGGTACGTCGATTTTTTGAAGCGGTTCGCTTTGCTTGTCGATCAGGGCCAATACGAGGAAGCGTTATCCTTGCAAAAAAGCCAGGGCAGGCTCCTTCAGGAAAACGTCGTGAAATCGCTCGATTCGCTCGTCACGTTCGAGCAGATGACGATGGAGGAAGAACAGGCGCGGACGGAAGAGCTGTACAACGACTCCATCCGGCTGGTGGGCGGCTTGACGGTCGCCGGCATCCTCGCGGGCTTTGGCGTCATGCTGTGGATTTTCCCGCAGATTACGAGGGGCTTGAATTTGCTTGGCCTGATGGCCCGCAAGTTCGGGCAAGGCCGGCTTCGGGGGTTCTCGCGAATCGAAATCAAAAGAAACGACGAGCTGGGAGAGCTTGCGCAGCTGTTCAAGCGCATCGCCATGGACCTGCAAATTCAGAAAGACCGGGAGCGGCTGTACGCGGAAGCCAAAGAGCAGCAGGCTTGGCTCGACGGCCAATTGGCCCGCACGACGGAGCTGCTCAAGGACTTTTCGGATGCCAGGTCGGTCGCCCAATCGTTTATCCATGAGTTCGCGCCCGTTCTGGGGGCGTCTTACGGCGCCGTTTATTTGCGGGAGGAAGCTGGCGGCGGCCTTTATTCGCTGGCGGGAGCTTACGCGCTGAACGATCCGGACGCCGAGCCGGTCGCGAAGGACTTCGCGTTCCGCACGGGAGAAGGCTTGCTCGGACAAGCCGTCATGTCGGGCAAGCCGATCGCGGTCGAGCCGGTGCCGAGCGGGTACGTGCGCATTCGCTCGGGATTGGGAGAAGCCGAGCCCGTTCAACTGCTCCTGCATCCGATCCTGTTCAACCGGCAGCCGATCGGCGTCATCGAATTGGCTTACTTGCGCCCAGCGGCCATGAGCGAGCGGGATTTACTGGAGAAGCTTTGCGAAAAATTCGCCTACATCGTGGCCAATATTCGTTCGCGCCAGCGAGTGGAGGAGCTGCTCCGGGAGTCCCAGGCGCTGGCCGAGGAGCTTCAGGCCCAGTCGGAGGAGCTGATTTCCCAGCAGGAGGAGCTTCGGCAAACGAACGAAAAGCTGGAGGGGCACACGACACGGCTGAAGCGCTCGGAGGAGCGGCTGCAGCGGCAGCAGGAGGAACTGGAGCATACGAATCAGGAGCTGACCGTCAAAACGCTGGCTCTCGAGGAGCAAAACCGGCAGACCGAAAGCAAAAGCCGCGAGGTCGCGAAGGCGAACGCGGAACTGGAGCGCCAGGCGCTCCAGCTTGCGCTGGCGTCGCAATACAAATCCGAGTTTTTGGCGAACATGTCGCACGAGCTGCGGACGCCGCTAAACAGCATGATCATTTTGGCGCAGTTTTTGGAGGAGAACAACGAGGGCAATCTGACCGACAAACAGCTCAACTTCATCCAGACGATCCACTCGTCCAGCAACGATTTGCTGAAAATGATCGACGAAATTCTCGATTTGGCCAAAGTCGACGCCGGCAAGATGGACGTTCAGCCCGAGCCGACGCTGCTGGAGGATATTACGACGAATCTCAGGCATACGTACGAATCGATCGCGGCGAAAAAAGGGCTCGAATTTGCCGTCCTCACCGACGACGACGTCCCTTCCGTGCTGTATACGGACGGCCATCGGCTGAAGCAAATTTTGCGCAATTTGCTCTCCAACGCGCTCAAGTTCACCCCGTCCGGCTTCATCCGGCTTCATATCCGCAGGTGCGAACCGGCGGAGGCGGAGGAAGCGGTCCGGTCCGAAGGACCGTTCGTCGCGTTCGCGGTCGAGGATTCCGGCGTCGGCATTCCGGAAGACAAACGCGAGCTTGTTTTCGAAGCGTTTCGCCAGGCGGACGGGACGACGAGCCGGAAATTCGGCGGCACCGGCCTGGGGTTGACGATCAGCAAGGAGCTGGCCGTTTTGCTCGGCGGATCGATTCGGCTCGAGAGCGAGCCGGGCCGCGGCAGCGTCTTTACGCTGATTTTGCCGGAGCGCTGTCCCGAACGGCAGGAGACGGCTATTTCGGACAGCTTGCTCGATTCGAACATTGCCTTTGTCGCCGCGGCGGCGGAACCGGGCGCCGGGAAGCCGGAGACGCCGTCCGAGCCCGAAGCGGGGCGGGAGCGTTCCGGATCGGAGAGCGAACCCGAAACGCTGCCGGCTGGCCGCGATTCCGGGCCGCAGCCCGACGAACCGCAGGAGGAACGGGCGGACGCCGCGCGCAAACATGCCGGGGATTCCGCATTTGTCGGAAAAACGGTGCTGCTTGTCGACGACGACGAGCGCAATCTGTATTCGCTGACCAGCCTGCTCGAGCATCACCGGCTCAACGTGTTGTCCGCGGAAAACGGCCGCGCCGCGCTGGAGCTGCTGGAAACCGGGCCGTCCGTCGATATCGTGCTGATGGACGTGATGATGCCGGAGATGGACGGGTACGAAGCGATGGCGAGCATTCGCCGGCATCCGAAATGGAGCGGGCTGCCCGTCATCGCGCTGACGGCGAAGGCGATGAAGGATGACCGGAACAAGTGTCTGGAAGCCGGAGCTTCCGATTACCTGGCGAAGCCGGTCCAAATTCAACAATTATTGTCCCTGCTGAAAGTGTGGTTGTCCCGATGAACGAAGCATGGATAGCGCCCGAATATGACGAACAATTGGAAAAGCTGGAAATCGAACTGCTGCTGGAGGGCCTGTTTCGCGCGTACGGCTACGATTTTCGCCATTATGCGTTTCCGTCGCTGCGCAGGCGCATTTGGCACCGGATCGGCCTGGAACGACTGAATACGGTCTCCGCGCTACAGGAAAGAGTGCTGCACGATCGGGAGGCGTTCGACCGGTTGCTTTCCGATCTGGTCATTCCGGTGACGGAACTGTTTCGGGATCCGGGGCTTTTCGCGTATATTCGGGAAAAACTGGCTCCGGCGCTTGGCCGCCTCCCCTTTGCGCGAATTTGGCACGCCGGCTGCGCTTCCGGCGAGGAGGCGTATTCGATGGCGATTTTGCTGGAGGAAGAAGGCATTTTGAGCAAATCGCGCATTTACGCTACCGACATCAACCATGCGGCGTTAAAAACGGCCCGCGACCGGCTCGTCCCGTGCGACCGTTACGAGCAGTACAGGAAAAATTACGAAAGGTCCGGGGGAAAAGCCGATTTTGCGTTGTATGTCGACGGCGATCCGGAGGACGGGTTCACGCTGAAGCGCCGTTTGAACGAAAGGATCGTATTCGCCGAGCACAATCTCGTGACCGACCGCTCGTTTAACGAATTCCATGCGATTTTTTGCCGAAACGTCATGATTTATTTTAATCCGGAGCTTCGCAACCGCGTCCACCGATTGCTGTACGAAAGTTTGGCGGACGGAGGCTTCCTCATTCTCGGCGGAAAGGAATCGATTTCGTTTACGAAATACGAGGACAAATACGAGACGTGGAACGACGAATTCCGCGTGTATCGGAAAATCGGGTAACGTTTCGGACCGAAACGTTTCAAACGATGCGGATAAGGGTAAGGAATACCGATCTTGTTTGCAGAAAGGGGATTCGCATGCCAACCGATAAATTGAGTTTCCGGACGGAAAGCCGCGCGGCGGAAACCGTCGTTTTCCTAGCGGGCGAATTGGATCTGGAAGTCGCTTCGCGGATGCGGGCGGCGATGGAGCCGCTTCTCCCGCTTGCGGATCGCAGATTGACGTTGAATTTGCGGGAGCTGAAGTATATCGACAGCACCGGCATCGGAATCCTGATCGGCATCGTCAAGGCGCGCCATGCGCGCGGAGCGGCGTTCGGGGTGGAGGAAGTCCCCGCGCACATTCTCAAGCTTTTCGATATTACCGGGATGACCTCTTTCTTGACCGCCGCGGCAACGGCCGAAGGCACCGAACGAAATTAACGGACGATGAAAAGGAATGGTGAGAACGAAGCGATGATGAACGATGCGCTTGTGACGCTGACGGTACCGGCCAAGCCCGAGTTCGTGGATTTGGTTCGTTTGACGCTGTACGGTATCGCCGCCAAGCTCGATTTTTCCTACGAAGATATCGAGGATATGAAGGTGGCGGTGTCCGAAGCCTGCAACAACGTCGTGCTGCACGCCTATTCCGATGGGCGCCAGGGTACGATCCAGCTCGATTTTCATACAGCAGAGGAGCATTTGCAAATCGTCGTTCGCGATAACGGCGCCAGCTTCGAGCCTGCCGGGGACATGCGCACTTCCAACCTCCACGGGAAGTCCATCGAGGAAATCCAGTCGGGCGGATTGGGACTTTATCTCATGCAAGCTTTAATGGATGAGGTGGAAGTGCGGCAGGATTTCGGAACGGTCGTCACCTTGACCAAAAAACGAAACGCGGCAAGGGCCGAAACCGTATGAGCGTAACTCCAAACGCGCGTCTGCCCGACGACGCGATGGAGAAAATATTCCGCTATCAGCAAACCGACTCCAGGGAACTTGCGGACGAACTGGTGCGCGAGTACGATCCGCTCGTCCGCATGGCCGCCCATAAAATATCCCGCAACCGACCGGATCTTCAGGAGGATCTCATTCAGGTGGGGCGGATGTCGCTGTTCCGGCTGCTCAAGCAGTTCGATCCGGGCTTTGGCATGCCCTTCGAGCCTTACGCGATGAAGAGCATGGTCGGCCAGATGAAAAATTATTTGCGGGACAAGTCGTGGTATGTCCAGGTGCCGCGCAGAATCAAGGAAAAAGGGCTCAATCTGCAGCGCGCGATCGACGAGCTGACGATGGAGCTGGAGCGCTCGCCGAGCGTTCCGGAAATTGCCGAGCGCATGGACATGAGCCTGGAGGAGACGTTGGAAGTGCTGGCCGGACGGGAGCTGTACCATTACGTTTCGCTGGATACGCCGGTATCCGACGACGAAAACGGCGCGACGCTGGGCGAGATGATCGGCGTGCCGTCCGACGACTACGCGGAAGTCGACCGCAAGCTGGTGCTGGACAAGGCGATGGACCGGCTGAAGCCCGAAGAGCGGAAGGTGCTTCTGCTATTATACGAGCAGGGCTACTCCCAGCGATTCGTGGCCGAGCAATTGGGCGTCTCCCAAATGAGCGTGTCCCGCATTCAGCGGCGCGCGATCGATCAGCTGAAGAAGTGGCTTTCCGCCGGCGGAGAAGCGCCGGACGGGTGAGGACGGACGAGGGCGGGCGAGGATGGACGGGAGCCGCCGAATCCCGGCAAGGGGCTTGTTTCGATTTCCGCCGACAGGGTAATAGAGAATACGCAACACATTCTCTTAAAAAGGCGGTGGACGCGATGACTGTCATCTACCAGCTCGATTGCTTCGGCTGCGACATTCTCGTCCGTCAACAGCAAGAATCGTACCACCTCGGCATCCAATCCCGTTCGAATCCGCTCGGATTCGGCAATCGTCTGGCCGAGTTCGATTCCGAGGAGGATGCGGTCGGCGCGGCCGATCTTTTTTGCCGGATGTACAAGCTGATGCGCGAATACGGGTATCGCCTTTCGGGCGAGGAATTCCAGAAGGACGATATGCCGTCCATTCCGGTCAAGGGGCTGCTGAACCTGCGCCCGGCGACGAACGATCTTCGCGCGCTGCTTGAACGCGACGCGGAGCTGTACGGCGCGGCAACGTCTTCGTGATGCGGCTTCTATTCATCGCAGCAGACTCGCAAACCGTCGCCCTCTCGCGGCAGAAAGCCTTTGCATTCGCAAGGCACCGCCGCGAGAGGGCATTTGTTTGCGGCGGGAAGCGGGACGCGAGCGGGGACGTTGAAGGCGCGGGGCTTGTCGTCCGGGCAAAGACCGCCTCTTCGCGATATCCCCTTCGCTCAGCAGGTTTCGGGGAGTTAAATGATCGGGTTAGCGCCGGTGTGGGGGAAAAGAAGGGGACAGGACGGACTACATGGCGAGTTGGCGGCTGGTTTGGTGGGCTAGAAGGGGATTGGATGGACTACATGTCGAGTCGGCGGCGGGTTTGGCGGCCGAGAAGGGGACAGGACGGACTACATGGCGAGTTGGCGGCTGGTTTGGTGGGCTGGAAGGGGATTGGATGGACTACATGTCGAGTCGGCGGCGGGTTTGGCGGCCGAGAAGGGGACATGACGGACTACATGGCAAGTGGGCGGCGGGTTTGGCGGGCTAGCAGGTGCATGGTTGGGCTGCATGGCGCGCAGACGGCGGAGGGGCGGGAACGCCAAAAGCCGCCACCCGCCGGGGGCGGGAAGCGGCTTTTGGCGTCAGTTCGGTTTTTGCTCTTCCGCCATCGCGGTTTGCGCATCATCCTTGGCGGATTGGAGGGCGGCGCGCGTTTTGCCGGCGAGGTCCGACGCGTGCCGGACGACCTGATGCGCGACCTCCTGCGTTTTCGCGCCGGCTTCGCTTGCGAGCTGCCTGGTTTTGTCCTTCGACCGGATATACGTGTCCCGGATATCCCCGCGAAGCTCGCGACCCGCCTTCGGAGCCAAAAGCAAGGCCGCCGCCGCGCCGATCGTCGCGCCGATAACGGCGCCCTTCATCAGTCCGTTGCCGCTGTTTTGACGTTCTGCCATGTGAAACGCCTCCTTTTTATCGATGTAGCTTGCGATGAACCCTTCGTTTGCGTTGCGAAGCGCCTTTCCGAACAAGCCTGACAGAAAAACGAGAACGGCCCCTCCGATAATGGAGGGAATGACGGCTAAGCCGTCCATGACCGGTTCCCGAAGCGGAACGGGAAAGGTTCGTTCCTCTCTGTCTTTTTTTACCCGACCGGGCCCGCCGCGAATCTATGAAAACGTTAATGAAATCTTCCTGTTCACGCTATCTCGGCTTTTTTCTCTTGAACTGGAAGATTCCGGGCGCTAGACTTGTATTCATAGCGAACGGGCGGCTAAAGGGTTGCCGATCGCCCGTTGGCGGGATCAAGGCGGGAGGAGATCGATTTGGCGGAAAAAAGCAGCGGCCGGATTGCCGTTTTTGCGGGGACATACGCGACTGCCGAGGCGGAAGGAATCGGAATGTTCGAATGGGATGCGGTAACGGAAAGCTGGACGAAGGCGGGAGGTGCCGGAGGCCTGGCGAATCCTTCGTTTTTGGCGCTGCATCCGAAGCTGAACGTGCTCTTTGCCGCCAGCGAGACGGCGGAAGGAGCGGTCGCGGCTTATCGGTACGATTGGCGAAAACGAACGATGACGGAAATCAACCGCCAACCGACGAAAGGAGCCGACCCGTGCCATATCGGGGTGGATCGGACGGGGCGCTGGCTCCTTGGCGTCAATTATTCGGGCGGCAGCGTCTTCGCCTTTCCGATCGGCGCGGACGGAGAGATCGGCGAGATGAGCGATTTTCACGCTCACGAGGGAAGCGGCGTTCGGGCGGATCGTCAGGAGGCGCCGCACCCGCACTCGATTTTCGCCGTTCCGGGAACGGACGATTGGCTCGTTTCCGACCTGGGAACGGATAAACTGTACGTTTATCGCCTCGATGCGCAAACGGGCAAGCTGACGCTGCGCGGCGCAGCGGAGGTCGCTCCGGGGGCGGGGCCGCGCCATGCGGCGTTCCATCCGGAGCTTCCGCTCGTATATTCGGTCGAGGAGCTGAGCTCGGCGGTGTCGGTATGGCGTTACCGGGCGGACGACGGCTCTCTTTCGCTGCTGCAAACGACGACGACGCTGCCGGCCGATTTTGCGGGGGACAACACGTGCGCGGACATCCATTTGAACGCCTCCGGCACGCGGGTTTACGCATCCAATCGCGGACACGACAGCATTGCCGTCTTTCGCGTCGCCGCGGACGGAACGCTCGAAGCGCAGGGACAGGTACCGTGCGGGGGCCGGATGCCGCGAAATTTCGCCGTCGTCGGAAACGACTGGCTTTTCGCCGCCAATCAGGATTCGGGCTCGATCGTCGCCTTCCGGCTGAACGAGCAGGGAATCCCCGTGCCGGTCGGCTCGCAGATCGAGATCGCCAAGCCCGTTTGCCTGAAAATCGCGAACCTCTGAGGACGGCGGGCGGCATCTGCTTTTCCCGGGCATGCCAGGCAAGTACGCCTGGGGCGCCGGTTTTTAAACCCAAAAACGGCGGCGGATCCGGACATGAACGTCCGTTGTCCGCCGCCGCTTCTTTTTCGTAAGAAGGAAAGTAACGTGCATCCTGCGAAAGCGCCTGGCAAGCTTGCCGGGCTCAGACGCACCGCTCTGGTAGCGGTACATGTATTCAGAGGCATCTCCCCAGTCTACTCCGGAAGTCGGCTCGGCCTCCCGCGGGTCCAATTGAGTCGTGGCGACTCAACTTGACCCGCCAAACGCATCCAGCCGTACGCAGTTGAGTAAAAATGACTCATCTTGCCGCTTCTGCATGCATGGAAACGATCCGGTTGCGTCGTGGCGACTCAACTTGACCCGCCAAACGCATCCAGCCGTACGCGGTTGAGTAAAAATGACTCATCTTGCCGCCTCTGCATGCATGGAAACGATCCAATTGAGCCGTGGCTGCCCATTTCACCGCCGCGCGCAGGCTGCCGATCCGGCAGATCCCCGGGAGTTCTTGTTTTTCCAAGGATGCCGTCAGCGTATTTCTAAAAAATCAGATTGCTCGAGGAGTGCTTCACCGTTTCGTTCGTTTCGTCCGGCAAGGAGGCTCTGTCCACGCTCTCCTCGACGCAGGACGCCATGTAGAAGTAGCTCGTGCCTCCGAAGCCGCCGTTTGCCGCAACGTATTTTCCGCCTTTGAAGCGGGCGCCGACGGCGCGCAGGCGATGGCCCGTTCCTTCGATATGAAAGTGGGCCGTCTGACCGCTTGCGGCCTCGCTGTTGCAGTCGGCGAAGCTGAACGAAACGGCGTTGTCCGGCTCGACCGTTTTGAAGAAGGCCAGTTCCCCGTTCGTTCCGCCGAACGACGCCCCCCGCCGACCGTGACGCTCTGGGCGTAGACACCGGTTTCCGCCTTGTCCCAAGCGCCGGTCAGAACGAAGCCGCAATCCTGAAACCCGCCGCCGAGCATGACGATTTCCTTGCTGCCTACCCGAACCTTGCCCGTCGCCGGGGACGCCCCCTTGAACCAGGTGTTGATAAGCGTCAGGCGATTGATGCTGCCGATGTTGACGTCTTCGACATTGTTGAACACGCAACCCGTAAACATCACATCATCGTTGACGGGCAAATTGCCGACCGCCGCGCTCCGCACCGGCCGCGCGATCTCGTAGCCGCTCAGCATGCCGAACGAGCAGCCGTCGATGACGTTTCGGCGTTTGGAGCGGGACGAGCTTCGGGACAACGTCAGCATCCTCTCCGCCGTGCAGCCCCGCATTTGCAGGCCGTCGGCGTTCGCCCAGATCGATCCGGAGTTCGAGAGTCCGTCCTTGTAGACGGCGTGGCAGTCCTCCAGCGTCAAATCCGTCAGCATCTTGTGCGCGACAATCCGGGAGGCGATGTGCTTCTTCACGGTGATCCGCTTGGCGCTGTCGCCCCAGGTCGTGCCGCTGTTCGCGAACGACATCAGGCCCGAATTGCCGATGTAGACGAGATCGTGCTCGTATTGGCCGTGCGTGACGAACGGGCCGTAGTCGTCCCCGTCGCCGTGGCAGTTTTCGACCATGCTGTAGGCGGCGCACGTAAAATCGTTCAAGTGCCTGGCGTTGCTCGTGTTGCAGTCCCGGACGTGGGCGTAAAGCACGTTGATTTGCTGCGTCAGGTAGCCCGTACCGCCCCAATCCCGTTCTTCGGGGTTGATCAGCTCGCACCGTTCGGTTATGTAATGGGAATTGTAGCGGCGCTGGATGACCGGCCAAAATACTTTTGTCGCGCGGATGCCGGATACGTCGCACTCGACCGCGAATTCGTAGGCGACGGGATTGGAGCCGATCTGGTCCCACGTCTCGAAGGGCCGCACGCTCGTGGACGTCGTCGGCGGCACGGGGACGCCCGCAAACCGCATGTTCCGCACGTTGCACCGGAAGACCGGATTCATTTTCGTATATGTAATCGTCCGTCCGGCAGCAAGCGTCCAGCCGAGCTTGTAGTTGACGCGAACGCGGTTCGCCGAAACGATCTCGGTTACCTTGAGCAGGTAATCGAGCTCCCGCTGCGCGCCGCCGCCCGGATTGTTGTTCACTTTGGCGATCCACCAGTCCTCGACCTGAAACGCCGAGGCGTCGCTCACCGCGAGAATGTCGCTCCCTTCCGGAATGTCGGAGCCGAGCGTCACGGTCTGCGACGGACCCGCGGCCGTGCCCTGGAAGAACAGCACCGCCCCGAACGGGTTGTCGCGGGAATTGAGCTCGATTCCGTCCGTCGTGACCAGATGGCCGCCGAAATCCAGCTCGATGCCGCTGCGGCGGAACGTATGCCGGCGAACGAAGTTGAGATCGGTATGCGCTTCTACCCGATGAATGGAGGGATCGTTGACGAGCGCGTCGAGCGCGTCGTCCGCGTTCGGAGACGGCCCGAATATCCCGAACCAGCGAAAATCCCCGACCCCGTCGTGGACGATTTCCCAGCATCCGTCCGCTCCCGGAGGCCGGTGAACCGTTCCGCCGTTGTCGGCCTTCGCGCTGCCCGCCGCCCAGCGCATCAGCTTCGCTCCGCCGTCGCCCGCCGTCCGGTAGCCGCCGACGAACGCCAGCGTCCCGTCCTTGAGCCGGCCGTTCGGCAGGGCAAGCAGCTCGTCGACGCTCGAAACCCGGAGCATCGTGTCCGGCGAGGCGCTGCCTTTGCCTTCGGCCTGACCCTCGGTAGCGGCGAACGAGAAGTTGGACAGAAGGGCGCTTCCGGCCAGCATGGCTCCGCCCAGGCCAAGCACGCGCAGCATTTTGCGGCGGCTGATCGCCTCGGGAGCCAGGTTCTCCGTTGTCGATGGCGCCCGAGACTCAGGCGAATTCGATTGCGGGTTTTCCGGTTTGCTGATGTATTCCTGATTCATGAAAGTCCCTCCTTGGTTGAGTTTGTTCCGTCTCGAGTTCAGGAATTGCCGCTTTTGCTCTCGTCCCGGTCTGAGGGCTTGTCCGTTTCCGCAAGCAGCGCTTTGCTGCCGCTGCGGAATTCGCGGATCGTCGTCCCGACGGCCCGGCCCAGCTCCGGCAATTTTTTCGGACCGAACAGCAGCAAGGCGATGGCGACAAGCAAAATGATGCCCGTGGCTCCGATCGTCGGCATCGTGTACCTCCTTTCTCTCATTGATTCCCAACTGATTTAAAAATATAGTAATTAAATGTAAATATAAATCAGTTGATGTATTTTACACTCCGATTATAAAGGCGCCGGTTTTTTACTGTCAATGAGAATGTAAGCAATTATTAAAAAATTCCGACATTATATTTCTCGTTCGAATTTACATTCCCTTAACGAAAGGTTGCAAGTTTGCGCACACAACGCGTCTATACTGGACAAAACATCATTTCAGCATAGGAGTGTTGGACTCTTGAATCGGACAAGCAAAAAAGTACTCTCTTTCTTCCTCGCCGCGGAAATGCTGCTGGGCGGGGCCATGGCGGCGCTTCCGGCTTCCGCTGCCGAAGGCGGTGCCGCCGGGGCGATTTCCGGCGTTCCGTATGCGGCGGACGGCAGCTACGACGTCGCGGTGCCGCACGTCGTCATCCATCAGGCGTACGGGGGCGGAGCGGAAGGGGCGAGCGATCGTTTCTTCTCCAACGGCTTCATCGAGCTCTATAACCCTACGGACGATGACGTGGACCTGAACGGTTGGACGCTTCATTATGCGGACCCGACGATGGCGTCCGGCACCTGGATCAAGCTCGACCTGACCGGAACGATCGGCGCCCGTTCGTCTTATCTTGTCGTCGACGGCCAATCCGACGATTCGTTCGTCAGCGATATTCGCGGCAAGGGCGATAAGACGTGGTCCGATGCGTTTTTTTACAATAAAGGGATGAAGGTCGTGCTGATGAGCGGCGGGGCTTCGTCGCTGGACGGCGTCGTCAATCCGTTCGCCGATAAGCCGGAAGGCTACGTCGACATGATCGGAACGGCCGGCAACGACAACGGCCTGACGATCGACGGCTACGAAACGGACTATCCGACCGGCAAGGCGGAAGGGACGTCCAAGAAGAAGTCGGTGCGCCGCGAGTCGTTTGCCGACACGGACAACAACAAGGCGGATTTCGAGCAAATCGGCTACGAGGAGGAAGGGGACGCGACCTTTGCGGAAAACCGCCCGCGCAGCGGCGCGGACGGCGCTTGGGGAGCCGAGGCTCCGGCGCTCGGGCTTGCGACGGAAACGCTCGCGGACGCGACGGTCGGCCGGCCGTATTCGGCGGCCCTCTCCGTTTACGGCGGCGCGGCTCCGTATACGTTCGAAGCGAGCGGCCTGCCCGGCGGACTGGACATCGACGCCGCCTCCGGAACGATTGCCGGCACGCCGCTTGAAGCCGGCACGGCGTCGGTCTCCGTCTCCGTTTACGACAGCTCGGAGCCGCGGCTGCAACTTGCTCGCGAGTTTACGCTTGCGGTGAAGGAAGCGCCCGCGCTGGCGATGCCCGATCTTCTCGGCATGACGAAGCTGGGCGGCTATTCCGTCGGCGTGACGAGCGAGGACGGCGGCTTGGCCGAAATCGTCAAATACAATCGCGATAACGGCAAGTTTTATTTGGTGAACGGCTCCGCCGACCCGGCGACCCTCGATATCGTGAAGCTGAACGGCGGCGCGAACCCGGAGAAGGAAACGAGCGTGCTGGTCGAAAAGCTGGCGGAAGTCGACGGGTTCGTTTACGGGGATTTGACGAGCGTCGATATCAATACCGCGACGAAACGGGTCGCCGTGGCGGTACAGGAAGCGGACGCCATGAAAAACGGCAAGGTGCTCGTGCTCGACTACGACGGCAAGCCGCTCGAATCGTACGAGACGGGCGTTCAGCCGGATATGGTGAAGTTCAGCGACGACGGCAGGTACATTTTGACGGCGGACGAAGGGGAGCCCCGCACGGAGGCGGGCGATCCGGAAGGCAGCGTGACGATCGTCGACACGGTCGCGAAGGAAACGGTTCGCGTCAAATTCGACGATCCGTCGGTCATCGACGATCTCGTCCACATTCGCGGAGCCGCCGATCCGGAAACGAACTTCATTATGGGCAAAGGCAGCAAGGAAGACGCGGTATTCGATCTCGAGCCCGAGTACATCGAGCTTTCCGAGGATCAAAAAACGGCGTTCGTCAGCCTGCAGGAAAACAACGCGATCGCCGCGATCGATATCGCGAGCGCCAAAGTGCTGTATGTCAAAGGGCTGGGCTACAAGGATCTGAACGATCCCCGCAATGCGCTAGACCTGGTCAAGGACGGGGAAATCAAGCTGGAAAACGTTCCGTTCTACGGCGTCTACATGCCGGATGGCATTTCCGAATACACGACCGGCGGGAAAACGTATCTCTTCACGGCGAACGAAGGCGACGCGACGGAATGGCCGGGCAAGGAAAACGCCAGCGACGTCGGCGATTTGAAGGCCGCGCTCGATCCGGAGTCGGCGGCGGCATTGTTCCTGGCCGGCAAGTCGGATTATGACGATGTCGAAGCGAAAACCGACGAAGGCACGGACGGCATTTATTTGTTCGGCGGCCGTTCCTTCTCGATATGGGACGCGGAGACGATGGAGCAGGTGTACGACAGCGGCAACGATTTCGAAAAAATTACGGCCGAGCGGCTGCCGGATTATTTTAACGCCAGCAACAGCAATACGTCATTGGACAGCCGAAGCGAGAAAAAAGGGCCGGAGCCGGAATACGTCACGGTCGGAAAAGTCGGCAAGCGGGCGCTCGCCTTCGTCGGCCTGGAGCGAATCGGCGGCGTCATGACCTACGATGTCACCGATCCGGCGGCACCGGTGTTCGTCAATTATTTCAACACCCGCGAGTTCGCGATGGAAGACAATTTGACCGACTCGGGCCCGAGGGACTGGAGTTCATCCCGGCGGCGGACAGCCCGACGGGGCGGCCGCTGCTGCTCGTCGCCAACGAAGTCGGCGGCACGGTGGCGGTGTATCAGGTGGAAGCAGCCAAGGTGACGCTGGATCAAAGCGCTTTGTCGCTTAAAGTCGGCGGAGCGGCGGGAACGCTTAAGGCGACGGTCGAAGGCGGCGACGCGGCGGCCGTAACCTGGAGCTCGTCCGATCCGGGCGTGGCTACGGTCGATGCGAACGGAAACGTCGCGCCGGTCGCTGCCGGAACCGCCGTCATCTCCGCGTTCAGCGGCGACGGCTACGGCTTGGCGGAGGCGACGGTGACGGTAGCGCCGGCCGACGCCGTCAATCCGGCCCCGGTTCCGGTTCCGGGCACGGGAACGGGCAACGGTACGGAACAACCGGGAACGGAGACGCCGTCCGTTGAAGACGGCAAAGTCGTGGCGGTCGTGAACGTCGAGACCGATGCGGCAGGCAAGGCGACGGCAGCTCTTTCGGAAGAGACGGTCGAGGCGGCGATTAAAGCGCTGGAATCCGCCGAGGGCGGGGAGCTTGTCATTCGGGTGCGGGCCGGGGAAACGGCTCGGCAAGTCGAGCTGACCGTGCCCGCCGCGGCGCTGACGGCGATAACGGGCAGCTCCGCCGGCACGGTCGTCTTCGAAACGGACCTCGGCACGATTTCGCTGGACCGGGACGCGTTTGCGGCCGCAGCTGCGGAAGCGGGCGACGACGACCTTGTCGTGACGATCGGGACGGTCGCGTCCGGCTCGTCGTTCGGCGAACTGACGCCGGCAGGACGGCAAATCGCGGAAACGCTGATCGGCAACCGCTCCGTCGTCGACTTGACGCTGACCGTCGGAGGCCGGACGCTGTCGAACCTGGGCGGCGGCACGATCGGCGTAGGCTTGCCGTATTCCCCGGGTGCAGGCGAAGATCCGAACGCGATCGTCGCGCTTTACCTTTCGGAAGACGGCGCGGTTTCGATCGTGCGCGACGGCATGTACGACGCATCTTCCGGACGCCTCGTATTCCAAACGGAGCACCTTTCCCGTTATGCGGTCGGCTACAACAGGCTTGAGTTCTCCGACATCGGCGCAAGCTTCGCGAAAGATTCCGTGACGTACTTGGCCGCTCGCGACATCATCGGCGGCATCGGGAACGGCCGGTTCGATCCGGCCGGCGGGCTGACCCGCGCGGACGTCGCCCTGCTGCTCGCGCGTTTGGCGGGAGCGGATACGGAGCAAACGGCGGGAGCTTCGTTTACGGACGTGAAGGCCGGCGACTATTTCGCGGGCGCGGTTGCCTGGGCTTCGCAAAACGGCATCGCGAGCGGCTTCGGCGACGGGCGCTTCGATCCGAAGGCGGGCGTGACGCGCGAGCAGCTTGCGGCCATGCTTGTCCGGTTTGCGGGTTACATGAATTGGACGCTTCCGGACAACGGGCAGCGGCCGATTTCGCGGACGCGGATGCGATCGCCGCGTTTGCCTCGGAAGCGGCCCAAGCGATGAGCCGGGCCGGCATCATTTCCGGCAAGCCGATCGCGGGACGGCCGGGCGCGTATTTCGCGCCGCAGGACACGGCTACGCGCGCGGAAGCGGCTCATATGCTGGCCAAGCTGCTGAAGTCGAAGCAATAAAAAAGAGAACGGCCGGTACCGCGCTGCGGATACCGGCTGTCTCGAAATATGCCTGAAGGAAGAGGGTGTCCCAAAAGTCATCCTAAATGACTGAGGGGCGACCCTCTTTTTTATAATCGTCAAACAAAAAGAAACCACTCTCTGGTAAAATGGAGGTACCACCCAACCATAAACCAAAGGAGACGGTTTCTTTGTACATTCAATATACCATGGATCAACTCTGTTTACCAATGGATTTAGAAGAGGACATTCCCGCCAATCACCTCGTTCGCGTGGTCAACGCCGCCGTCAATCGTCTCGACGACGCCATCTTCGACGCGGCTTACCCTGGAGGCGGACGAGACAGCTACCATCCTAAAATGCTCACCAAAGTCATCATATACGCCTACACGCAGCGCATTTACTCCTCGCGTCAAATCGCCAAAGCTGTCCGCGAAAACATCATGTTCATGTGGATCGCAGGCAGACAACGGCCGGACTTTCGCACCATCAACCGGTTTCGTTCGGAGCGGATGAAAACGGTTCTGGAGACGGTGTTTACCGCCGTTCTTCAGTTTCTGGCTGAGGAGAACTACGTGCAGCTCGAGCATTACTTTGTGGACGGCACGAAGATCGAAGCGAATGCCAACCGGTACACCTTTGTTTGGGGAAAAGCGGTCGTGAAGCATAAAGCCAAGCTCCAAGAGAAAGTGCAGACCTTATTTGCCACTATAGAGGAAGCTGAGAAGCAAGAAGAAGGAACGCACGACGGCAAGGATCTTCCCGAGCTGGGCGAGTCCTCTTCCATCACCGGTGAAAAGCTGGAGCAAGCCGTCAAACAATTGGAGGAGCGTCTGCAGGAGAAACCAAAGGACAAGCCGCTGAAGAAGGCAGTGCGCACGCTCCGCAAGGACTTGCTTCCTCGCCTTCAAAAGTATGAGGCGCAGGAAGCGATTTTAGGCACGAGAAACAGCTACAGCAAAACAGACCCTGACGCCACGTTTATGCGGATGAAAGAAGACCACATGCGAAACGGCCAACTGAAGCCAGGCTACAATGTTCAGATCGGCACTGAAAATCAATTCATTGTCGGTTACAGTCTGCACCAGCGGCCGACCGATACGCGCTGTCTCATCCCGCATCTGGAGAAGATAAAATCGCAGCTCGGCAAGCTGCCAAACACCGTTATCGCCGATGCGGGCTATGGCGGTGAAGAAAATTACGACTACTTGGAGCAAAATGAAGTCGAAGCCATTGTGAAGTACAGCACGTATCACCGTGAAAAGAGCAAGGCATGGCAAAAGGACATCAGCAAGATCGACAACTGGACCTATAACAGCGAACAAGATACATGGACATGTGCGGCCGGACAAACGCTCCATTTCCGCCGAGTGAGCCAGGAGAAAACGGAAAGTGGGTATGAAATCGAATATCGACATTACCGAAGTGCCGGCTGTGAGGACTGTCCGCTAAAGCCGCAGTGTACAAAAGCCCAAGGTGATCGCGAGATCAAAGTGAGCATGAAGTATTGGCGGCTAAAGAACCAGGCCAGGGAAAAGCTCCGCAGTGAAGAAGGGTATGCCCTGGCCGTAAGGCGCATGATCGAGCCGGAACCTGTGTTTGGCGATATGAAGAACAACCGAGGCTTTAAACGGTTCCTGCTTCGAGGCTTACCCAAAGTAAGTCTGGAGGTCGGGTGGCTTTCGCTTGCCCACAATCTGCTCAAGAAAGCAGCGGTGGACGCAAAAAACGAAGGAGCTAAGCGACAACAGGCCGCTTAGCTCCTTCGTTTATTCCGAGTGCCATCCTATTTTGCTGCTAAAGGTGTTCCAGAGGTTACTTATGGGACAGCCTCTTTTTGCCTAATCCTCGATGGCCGCCTTGCGGACGTTGACGGCGCGGATTAGCGCCGGATTAAACTTCGGCTTCCGGTCATAGGTGTACAGCCCGTTCACTTCCTGCTCGATATCGTACAGCTGCGTATAGCAGAACCCGAAGATGTTCGGGTTGTCCAGCAACGCATTCGTGAGGCCCTCGTACCGGGCGAGAAACTCCGCTTCGCTTTGCGGCCGGTCCCCGTAGCCCAGCCGTTGCTGTCGGTTTGCCCCGGATTCCACCAAATGCCGCCGTACTCGCTGACGAAATAGGGCTGCCCTCCGTACGATTGCCTTTCGGGAAAGGAAACCCACGGCTCTCCGCCTTCGGCCAAGGGCTGATGCCGGGCGCGGAACGACTCCGGGTTTTGATCGTAATCGTGCACGTCGAAAATATCCGTCGCAACGTGATAGTTCCCGCTCGTGTCGGTGACCGGTCGCGTCGGGTCGACGGCTTTCGTCGCTTCGTAGACGATGCGGAGCACCTCGTCGTTTTGCCGGGTGCCGCGGGACGAATCCCAGGTTTCGTTAAACGGGCACCAGCCGATCAGGCTCGGATGGTTGAAATCGCGTTCGACGTTTTCCAGCCATTCGGGAAGAAACCGGATCAAGCCTTCGCCGGTCGAAATATCCAACCCCAATTCGCATGCTCTCCCACACGAGATAGCCGAGCTTGTCGGCCCAATACAGGAATCGGGGTTCGAATATTTTTTCATGCAGGCGGGCTCCGTTAAAACCGAGCTCCATCGACAGCTCGATATCGCGTTTCAACGCCTCGTCGTTCGGCGCGGTATAAATGCCGTCGGGGTAGAAGCCTTGGTCGAGCACAAGCCGTTGGAAAACGGATTTTCCGTTGATGCGGAATTTCATCCCGTCAAGCCGGACGGAGCGCAGCCCGAAATACGAGTCGGCCGGTCGACCGTCTGGCCGTCCTTCAGCAGCTCCAGCTTCAGATCGTAGAGAGCGGGGGCTCCCGGCTGCCACAAGCGCGTTTCCGTCAGCGGAATCGACAGGCTCGCGGAAGAGGAGCCGACCCGCGCGGTCTCCGAGCCGGCCGGTTTGCCGTCGAGTTCGGCGGAACAGCGGAGCGCGACATCGCCCGAGAGTCCGGCCACTTTTGCCGTTACGTGGAGCCGGGCGTTTGCGGGATCGGGAACGAGACGGAACGAAACGAGGTGCGTTTCCGGCACATGTTCAAGCCAAACGGTTTGCCAAATGCCCGTCGTCCGGGTATAGTCGCAGCCCCGCGAATGGTATGTCCCGCTTTGTTTTCCCCGAGGCTGCAAGCCCGAACGGACGTCGTCCTCCGCATAGACGGTCACCACGTTTTCGCCCGGAACGAGCGCGCGGCCGATCGGGAAGGAAAAGGAGCCGTAGCCGCCGCGATGCTTGCCGACCGGCACGTCGTTGATCCACACTTCGGCTTCGTAGTCCACCGCTCCGAAATGCAGCAGAACCTCTCCGCCTTCCCAGCCGCCCGGCAGCGTAAAGCTGCGCTTATACCACACCGCGGGAATGAAATCGGTATGGCCGATGCCGGAAAGTTTGCTTTCGGGGCAGAAAGGGACGACGATTTTTTGCTTAAGCGTTGCGTCGGAAGCTTGCAGCCCCCGCTCCTTGCCGCTTCGGGAAAAGTCGAATTCGAACTGCCATTCCCCATTCAAATTAAGCCATCGTTCCCTTACGAATTGCGGTCTCGGGTGCTCAGGCGCGGCGTGCCGATGTCGGCGGACATGGGAAAACCTCCATTTTAGTTAATTTAAAATTAATTAAATAGGGAATGAATTAACAATTTCACTTCTTTTTATAAACCTATAAATAAGGTCATGTCAAGCTTTTGTCTCGAAACATTATAAATTTAAAGTTAACATAATGATTAACCAAATGATGCGATCTTGTTCTGTTGAAATGAGCCTGTTTCCGGTATCCCTTTCACTCAGGAACAATCTCCCGGGCATATGATCCGGGTCCGCTTCCGGGAATGCTGAGACGAGTCAAGCGTATTCGTGAATGGCGGAGGTTGGCAGAGGGAATGGCGAATGGCGGAGGGCGGAATAGCAGAGAGCGGAATAACAAAGGGAGGAATAGCAGCGAAGGGCGTATGGTGGAGGGGCATGAAGCTTTTGGGCGGGATGGGGACGGGGAATGGGGGATGGCGGATCATGCGATGTTGTTGGAATAGGTAATTTTGGTTTGGAAAACGGGCTTAGAGGGCCGTTAATCGTCCAATCCTTTCTCAAAGTCAGGCCAAAACAAAATTAACGGCCCCGGAAGGCTGGTATCCGCCTCGATTGCCCGAAGGAGAAAAGAGAGCGCGGGACGCGGGGGCCGACTGAGCCTCATTGCGTCCCGGACGATCACTCGTATTCGACCGTTACTTCGATATCCCGGTCGTAATTGCCGAAGCCCTTGCCGAACAGGCTCAGGCCGCCGGCATGCCTTGCCGATTCCGGCGCGGCGATGCGGAAGCGAAGCTCTTCGCCGTAGACGATCGGCACCTCGCCGAGAGTGACCGGCGACATGCGGACGCCGTCGATGAAGCAGCCGTCGTGCTGCAGCCGGATCGACTTCAACAGGCCGTGCGTCGTGCCGTACTTCCACCAGGCGGGCGTATGCGCGCCCGGCGCGCCGCCGAAATCGCCCGGGCACGTCCAGAAGCCAAGCGGAATGTCGTTCAAGTAAAAGTAGATGTCCGAAGGCCAATTTACGTTATAGCCCGGCGCTTCGGAACACAGCTCCAGCGTGACGGTGACGCCCAAAGCCCGCTGGCCGGACAGCAAGTAGTTCGGAATGCGGTATTCGACGAATCCGCT
This sequence comes from Cohnella algarum, assembly GCF_016937515.1. NCBI lineage: Bacteria > Bacillati > Bacillota > Bacilli > Caryophanales > Paenibacillaceae > Cohnella > Cohnella algarum. The sequence continues at coordinate 6,009 of NZ_JAFHKM010000002.1, read as the reverse complement.
GCCCAGCCACAGATGCGCGGCCTCGACATGCTCGGGATCGGAAAAATAGCGGGGTCGTCCAGCATGCCGATGATTTTCGTCCTCGAAGCCAGGCCGCACGTCGGCTTGGCTTCGTACGCGGTATAATGGCCGACCGGGATCGACGCGGCGTAGCGGTCCGAGCTGCCTTCTTCCGGCGTTTTCAGCAGCAGGGTAATCGAATCGAGCCGGAGATGGCACACCTTCTGCCGGCTCTTGCGCCGGACAGGCTTTCGGTGCGGATGATGCCGGCTTCCTCCAATTTCTGGACGTGCTTCGTAACGATCGCGGACGAGACGCCGAGCGCTTCCGCCAATTCCTTGACGTTCATCGGCTTCCTGTTCAAAAGCTCGATGATGCGGACGCGGCTTTCCGAAGAAAAGCATTCCAGCACGGCCATTTGCCGGACGGTGACGGGAATTTTCATTTGCGGCTCCTTCGCAATGGCTAATTGATTCGATTGTAAACCCGGATCCGACACACGGCAAGCTTCGGTCCGGCGACGGCGAAGGGGCGCAAATCCGGAGCGTGATACGGCGTTTCCGATTGAAGCGGAAGTTGACCGGGTATATGTTTTCGTATCGAAGGGTTCAACGACAAACCGATAAGGGGAAGCGGATTTGCGACTGATCGAAACGGATATTTGGGAACTTTCCTATCTCGACCTGACGCTTCGATTGTTCGCGGCACTCGTGCTTGGCGGGCTCGTCGGCATTGAACGGGAATGGAAAAATCACGCCGCCGGTTTTCGCACCCACATTTTGGTCTGCGTGGGCTCGGCCGCGATCATGCTTTTGTCGATTTACGGGTTTGGCGAATTCGCGAATGCGTACAACGTTCGCATGGACCCGGCCCGGCTGGCGGCACAGGTCGTGTCGGGAGTCGGCTTTCTCGGCGCCGGGGCGATCATCCGAACGGGCTTGAGCATATCCGGCCTGACGACGGCGGCTTCGCTGTGGGTCGTGGCGGCCATTGGCTATGCGCCGGAGCGGGCTTTTATTACGGCGCGGTTCTGACGACCGTTCTCGTTATCGTCAGTTTGTATTTGCTCGATAAAGTGGAGAACCGAATGCTCGGCAAACGGACGAACGACCAGATCAAAATCAAGGTCGTCGGCGTCCCGGGGTTGATCGCGAAAATTACGGACATTTTGGAAGCCGGGGCTTGAACATCCGGAGCATGGCATTCGAAACGGAATCCGGCAAAAACGCCTCGGAGACGGTACATGTCCTAAAAATCCAATTCCATAAAGCCGATCCGAAAAGAATAAGGGAAGCTTTCGACACCTTGCTGGCAACGGAGGGCTTCCGGAGGATCGAAACGTCCGACATGCCCGGGAATGGAGCGACTCCGGGCGGAAAGGGGACTCGGCTTCGCTCTAGGCATCGCGTCGGGCAATCGTTCCGATCGCTTTCTTTTCCATTGAACAAACCCCGCCGTTTCTATAAACTTTTAAAAGAAGAGAATAGAACGGGAAAGAGGTGCGCATTCCAATATGAAATTCATCCACACGGCCGACTGGCATTTAGGCAAGCTGGTGCAGGGCGTTTATATGACGGAGGACAGCGGCACGCGCTGCGGCAGATGGTCGAGACGGTGCGAAGCGAGCGGCCGGACGCGTCGTCATTGCGGGCGACCTGTACGACCGGCGGGTCCCGCCGACGGAGGCGGTCGAGCTGCTGGACGAGCTGCTGCGGACGCTGGTGTTGGAGCTTGAAACGCCGGTGCTCGCGATCGCGGGCAATCACGACAGCCCGGACCGGCTGAACTTCGGCACCCGGATTATGGAGGAGAGGGGGCTGCATTGCCGGCAGCTGAGGCCGGAGCAGAAGCCGGTCGTCCTGCGCGACGCGACGGAGAGGTGCATTTTCATCTCGTGCCGTTTGCCGATCCGTCCGTCGTGCGGCAGCGGTGGGGCGACGAAAGCGTGCGCTCCTGCGACACGCGATGCGAGCGGTGGTGGCCGGATCGAGGCGAAAATGGACCCGAAGGCGCGGCACGTGCTCGTCGACACCGTTCGTCACGCCCGGCGGGGAGGCGAGGCCGAATACGAGCGAGTCGGAACGGCCGCTGGCGATCGGGGGACGGAGTACGTCGGTCGGAGCTTTTAAAAGTTCATTATACGCCCTCGCCACCTGCACGAAGCGCACTACGTCGCCAACGAACGATTCGCTACGCCGGGTCGCCGCTCAAATATTCATCTCCGAGGAACGGCACAACAAAGGCTTTATATCGTCGAGCTGGATGGGCAAGGGCCTAACCGTGGAAAAAAGAAAGCTCGCGCCGCTCCGCAACATGCGCAGCGTAAGCGCCGCGATCGAGGACTTGATCGGCACGAGCCTTCGGACGATTACATATTCGCAACGCTGCTGAACGAAAATCCGGTCCTGTACCGATGGAAAAAGTAAGAACCGTCTACCCGAACGCGCTGGCATGTCGAGCGCCGGCGGCCGGCCCGGCGGGCCCGCCGATCCGCCGACGAAGGAAGCGCCGCCGGCGCCGGACCGCGCGGAGCAAGTCCGATCGGTCGAGCTGTTCGCGGCTTTTTACCGGGAAGTGAAGGGGATGCCGCTCGCAGAGGACAAAAAACGGCTGTTCGCCGAAACGCTGCTCGAGGTCGCCCGCGAGGAAGAGGGGGAATCCGCATGAAGCCGATCCGGCTTACGTTGACGGCCTTCGGTCCGTACCGCGATGCGGAAACGATCGATTTCAGCCTGCTGGAGGACCGCCGCCTGTTCGTCATTTCGGGCAATACCGGCGCCGGGAAAACGACGATTTTCGATGCGGTCTGCTTTGCGCTGTACGGGTGCGCGAGGGGAGGACCGTTCGGAAATCCGGCTTTTGCGCAGCCATTTTGCCGACGACAATACGTTCACGTCCGTCGATTTCGCGTTCGGCATCGGCAGCCGCACGTACCGCGTGTTCCGCCAGATGCCGTTTCGCAAGGCGGGCAACAAGAGCGAAACCCCGGCCGCGCGGAGCTGTTCGAGACGACTTCGGGGACGGAAGTCCCGCTGCTGGACCGCTTTACGCTATCCGAGGTGAACGCCCGGCTGGAATCGCTCATCGGCTTGACGAAAGACCAGTTCAGCCAGATCGTCATGCTGCCGCAGGGCGAGTTCCGCAAGCTGCTGACTTCGGATACGGACAACAAGGAAGACATTATGCGGCGGATTTTCCGGACGGGACTCTATCAGAAAGTCGAGGAGCGGTTTTACCGGAAGCAGCGGGATTTGAAGGAGGAGCTGCGCTCGGCCAAGGAGCGGCTCGAATACGCGATGGCCCAGGTGCGGGACGTGCTCCCGGTCCGCGAGGAAGGGGCGCTGGGCGCCGCTTGCGGCAAGAGGCGTACAGCCCGATCCAGGTGACGGAAGGGCTGGAAGCCGAGCGGCTGCATTATGCGGAGCTGGCGGAAAGCATCCGGCTGCGGAAAGATAAGCTGCAAGCGGAGCGGGCGGAGCAGGAGAAGCGGGTGCGCGAGGCGATGGCGCTGAACGAGAAGCTGGCGGAGCTTGAAGCCAGGCGCGCGCGATTCGCGCAGTTGAACCTCGACAAGCCGGTCATGGAGGAGAGGGAACGAAAGCTGGCGGAGGCGGAAAAAGCCGGGCGGATCGCCGCGTACGACGAGGAGCAGGCGGAGCGGGCGGAACGCGAAATCGCCGCGAGGCAGGCGGCGCTGAGCGGCAAACGGCCGAGCTGCCCGCGTGGAGCAGGCGCTCGTTGCCGCCTCGGAGCGGCACGCCGGGAGCAGGCCCGGGAGACGGTTCGACCGAGGCGCAGCAAGCGCTGCAGCGGCTGGAAACGCTGGAGCCGGCCGTCCGGACGCTGGAGGCCGCCGCCGGGAGGTCGCGCGGCTGGCCGCGGAGGAAAACCGCGTGAAAGCCGCCGTCGAAACGGTCGACCGCCAATTGGCGGACATGCGGCAGGAGAAGGCGGCGCTCGCGGGCGAGATCCGGTCGCTCGAGGCGGGGCTGGACGCGCTGCCGGGGAAGCTGGAAGAGCGGGACCGCACCCGCCAGAAGTTCAAGCTGCTGAAGGAGCTTGCGGATCTGGCCGAGCGGATCGAGGCCGCGCGCAAGGCGGAAGCGGACCGGGAGCGGGCGCGCGGGAGTGCGGCGAGCGGGTCAAGCGGCTGGAGACGCTGTGGCTGGAAGGGCAGGCCGGACTGCTGGCGGCGCACTGCACGACGGGGAGCCTTGCCCGGTATGCGGCAGCCCGGAGCATCCGGCGAAGGCGGCGGCGCCAGCCTCGATGCCGACCCGCGAAGAGCTTCGGCAGGCGAAGGAAACGCTTCGCGCCGTAGAGCAGGAGCTTGGCACGGCCAAGGCGCAAGCGGCGGCGGCCCGCGACGGCTGGGGAGAGCGGATGCCGTCCATCGAGGAGTTCGGCATCGTTCCGTCGGGGTTCGCCCGCCAGTTGGCCGACACTGAGCGGGAGGGGCTTGCGCTCAAAGCGGAAATCGAGCGCCTGCAGGAGCAAGGCGCGAAGCTGTCGGCGCTGCGCGAGAGCGCGGCGAAGCTGGACGACCGCTTGGCGGCCGCCCAAGCGGAGAAGGACGCCGCGGCGGCGCGCGCGCAGGCGCTTACGGTGGAGCGGACCGCCAAGCAGTCCGTGCTGGAGCTCGAGCTGGAGCGGATTCCGGAGGAGCTGCGCTCGCCGGAGCGGTTCGAGGCGCGGCTGCGGCAGCAGCGGGAGAGCGTGCGCGAGCTCGAGGCGGAGTGGAAGGCGGCGCAGGATGGGTTGACCGCGGCGCAGCTCCGGGCGGCCGAGGAGAAGGCGAACGCCGCGCAGCTTGGGAAGCGGCTCGAGGAGGCGACGGCCGCAGGCCGCCAGGCGGCGGAGCGGTTTGCCGAGGAGCGGCAGCGCGAAGGGTTTGCGACGCCGGAGCAGTATGCGAGGGCGAAGATGAGCCGGGAGGATCGCGAGTCGCTGCGGGCGTCGACCGAGGCGTTCCGGGCGGAGCTGGCGGCGGTATCGGCCCAGTTGGGAGAGCTGGAGCGGGAGCTTGAGGGCAGGGAGCGCGCGGATGGAAGCGCTGCAGGAAGTGCTCGGTGCGATGCAGCGGGAGCTGGAGCTCGTGCTGGCGGAGCAGCAGTCCGCGCAGCGGCACGCGGAAACGGCGGCGAGGCTGCGTGGCGCGATCGAAGCGGCGAACGGGCGTTACGCCGCGACGGAATCCGAGCTGGAGCGGATTCTGGATTTGTACCAGATGCTGAAGGGCGACAATTCGCTCAAGCTTTCGTTCGAGCGGTACATTTTTGATCGAATATTTGGAGCAGATTCTCGTGGCGGGCAATCTCAGGCTGCACCATTTGTCCGACGGCCAGTTCGTTCTGCAGCGCAGCGACCGGCTGGAAGCGCGCGGCAAGCAAAGCGGGTTGGGGCTTGACGTTTACGACGCGTACACCGGGCAAAACCGCGACGTCAAATCGCTGTCCGGCGGCGAAAAGTTCAACGCCTCGCTTGCGCTGGCGCTCGGAATGGCCGACGTCATCCAGGCCCATCAGGGCGGCGTTTCGATCGAAATGATGTTTATCGACGAGGGCTTCGGCTCGCTCGACGAGGAATCGCTGCACAAGGCGATCGCCGCGCTCGTCGATCTGCAGCGGTCCGGCCGGATGATCGGCGTCATTTCGCATGTTCAGGAGCTGAAGATGGCGTTTCCGGCCATTTTGGAGGTCAAAAAGACGAAAGAAGGACACAGCCGCACGTCCATCGTGCTGCGGTAGCCGACATAAGGGACGGTTCGAGCCTTTCGATCGGATCGGTTCGTTGGAATGCCCGAGAAGAGGCTTCTCGGGGCGCTTTGGCGCGGGCGGATTGCGCGCAAGAAGCCCCCGGTGCGCTACATGAAGCCTGGCGCAGGCGGATTGCGCGCAAGAAGCGCCCCCGGTGCGCTACATGTAGCCTGGCGCAGGCGGATTGCGCGCAAGAAGCGCCGGTGCGCTACATGCAGCCTGGCGCAGGCGGATTGCGCGCAAGAAGCGCACC